>JBGPHP010000015.1:0-25779 GCA_041484445.1 Gemmatimonadota bacterium | reverse complement strand
GATCGAGATCGCCGGCCTGCTTGGCGAGCAACGAGGGATTGGTCGTGATGCCGTCGATCAGCCCTGCCTGCGCAGCCCAGCTGATGTCTTTGAGGCTGGCCGTGTCGAGGAAGAACTTCATGCGTGCGCCTCGGTGTAGAGGTCTGGGGGATAGCGCACCGCCTCCAGGTAGAGGCCCTGGGGTGGAGCCGGCGGACTCGCCGCCTCGTTGTCGGTCGCGGTCAGCAACTGGGGAAGGTCGGATAGCGGACGGCGCGCGAGCGCGATGTCGACCATCGTGCCCACAAGGAATCGCACCATCCGGTGCAGAAACCGGTCCGACTCGATCGTGAACGTCACACCCGTTCCGTCCGCTCGCGGCGCCCAGCTGGCGAGCGCCACGCGGCATCGGTAGTCGGGCTTCGCCGCACCGGCGGCGGCGAGGCCGCGGAAATCGTGCATCCCGGGCAGCATCGCGGCGGCCTCCGCGAGCAACCCCGGATCGAGCGGGCGCCCCAGCGCCCATTCGAACGGCCGGCGAAACGGTGAGTGGCTGGCGTCGTCGGTCCCGATCTCGTAGCGGTAGCGTCGCGCCGTGGCACTCCGGCGGGCGTGAAACGCCTCCCGCATCGCATGCACGTTCGCGACCCAGATGTCGTGCGGCAACAGCGCGTTCAAGGCGCGCCGCAGACCATCCACGTCGGCGCTCCATCGCTCGGCCACTCGGAATCCGACGCCCTGCCCGACCGCATGCACCCCGGTATCGGTGCGGCCGGCACCGGTCGCCGTCGTCGGCTGGCCCGCCAAACGCTCCAACACCGCCTCGAATTCCGCCTGCACGGTCCGGCCGGCCGCCTGGCGCTGCCAGCCCAAGAACTGCTTCCCGTCGTACTGCACCACGGCGAGGAAGGACCGGCTCGTCACCAGGCAAAGATAGGGAAGGGGATATAGGCATTTCAAGCGGCTTAACCCATTGTCCCATTTGACAAAAGGCGATTTTCCGGGATAGCTTTCGCCACTCTCCGCCTGCGCATGACCCACCGCACCGCTGGTCCCCTCGAGCGGGCCATCCTCGCCCTCGCCGCCCGCGAATCGCTGGGCGAAGCCCTCGCCGCCGAGGTCTTTGGCGTCGTGATGCGCGGCGAAGCGACCCCCGCCCAGGTCGGCGGACTGCTCATGGCGCTGCGCGTGAAGGGGGAAACCGCCGACGAGCTCGCCGGGGCCGCGCGGGCGCTGCGCGCGGCGATGGTGCGGGTCGAAGTGGATGCGCCGCATCTGGTGGACACGGCCGGTACCGGGGGTGGGGCCGTGACGACCTTCAACATCTCGACCGGGGCGGCGCTGGTGGCGGCAGGAGCCGGTGCCACCGTGGCCAAACACGGCAATCGCTCCTACACGTCTCAATGCGGATCGGCCGACGTGTTCGAAGCGCTGGGTATCTCCGTGGGGCTCGACGCGGACGGTGCGATCCGGGTGCTGCGGGAAGCGGGTGTCGCGTTCCTGTTCGCTCCCAACTTCCATCCCGCCATGCGCCACGTCGCACCGGTCCGCAAGGAGCTGGGCGTCGCCACGCTCATGAATCTCCTGGGCCCGCTCGCCAACCCTGCCGGAGTGCGCCGCCAGGTGATCGGGGTGGCCGACGCGCAGCACGGCCCCCTGGTCGCGCAAGCGCTATCGCGGCTCGGCGCCGAGCACGCGCTGGTGGTGCGCGGTCGCGTCGGGATGGACGAGATCTCACCGGTGGGGGAAACCGAGGTGTGGGAGGTGCGGGATGGTGACGTCGCGGCGTGGACGCTCGACCCGGCCGACTATGGGCTCGCGGTGCGGGACGTGACAACGCTCAAGGGGGCGGAGCCGCGCGCGAACGCGGTGCGGCTGGAGCGCCTGCTCGAGGACGGCGCCGACCCGGACGGCCGTGCCGCGGTGCTGCTCAATGCAGGGGCAGCGGTGTATGTGGCTGGGCTCGCGCGGAGTTACGAGGACGGAATCGCGCGGGCGCGCGGGGCGCTCGATTCCGGCGCAGCGCGAGACGCGCTCGAGCGGCTGCGCCGGGCGAGTCCTAGTAGCGGCGGATAACCCCCAGGACGACGCCCTGCACGAGGACGTCGCGCTCGTTCACGCGAATGGGGGCCATCTCGGTGTTGGCCGGCTGGAGCCGGATCCAGCCGCCGGGTTCGCGATAGTACTTCTTGACGGTGGCGCTCTCACCACCGACCAGGGCCACGACCGTTTCGCCGTTCTCGGCTTGGGCGCGCTCGTGCACGACGATGTAATCGCCGTCCTTGATCTGCTCATCGATCATGGAGCGGCCGCGCACCTTGAGGACGTAGCTCCGGCCGCGACGGGGGAGCAGGGTATCGGGGACGGCGACCGTGTCGGTGGCGTCCGAAATGGCCTCGATCGGCTGTCCCGCCGCGACCAGGCCCAGCAGCGGGAGCTCGGTGGCCCCCGTTTGCCCACGGGGCGGGACGACTTCGATCGCCCGGCTCTCGTTCGGAGTGCGGCGGATGTACCCTTTGCGCTCGAGGTTGGTGAGATGCTCATGCACCGTGGCGAGCGACTGGAAGTGAAACCGCTCGGCGATCTCTTCGAAACTGGGAGCGTAGCCGCGATGCTCGATGTACTCGGTGAGATAGTCGAGGATTTCGCGTTGACGGCGGGTGAGCGGCATGACAGATCTCCCGAAAATTGACCGAAGTCTAATGTACCCGAATATCGCCCGAATGCAAGCGCGATGAGCGGCCACCTGGAGCAGATCCTCGCGGACGTGCGGACGCGTGTGACCCGGCTGCAGCGCGAGCGCAGCGAGCTCGAGCGACGGGCGGCGAATGCGTCTCCGCCGCGGTTTTTCGGGGGATTTGCTCCGGATGGCTGCGTGGGCGTGATCGCCGAAGTCAAACGGCGCTCCCCGTCGGCCGGCCCGATCCAGGCGGACCTCGATCCCGTGGCCCACGCCCGCGCCTACGCCGCGGGGGGCGCGGTGGCGGTCTCCGTGCTCACCGAGCCAGGGCACTTCGGTGGGTCGGTAGACGACCTGCAGCGCGTGGCCGCTGCCGTACCGCTGCCCGTACTGTGCAAGGACTTCATTCTCGACGAGCTGCAGCTCGTCGAGGCCCGCGCCGCCGGCGCGTCCGCCGCGCTGCTCATCGCGCGGATCGTGGCCGGTGCCCGGCTGCGGGAGCTCATCAAAGCGGCCGGCCGGCTCGAGCTGGGGGTGCTCGTGGAAGTGCACACGGTGCACGAGCTCGATGCCGCCATCGCCGCGGGCGCGGCCGTCGTGGGCGTGAACAACCGGGATCTGGATACCCTCGCCGTCGATCTGTCGAGTGGTGAGCGGGTGTTGCGGGCGGTGCCCCGCAATCTGGTGGCCGTCGGGGAAAGCGGCATCGAGACGCGGGCCGATGTGGAGCGGCTGGCCGCGGCAGGGGCGGACCTGATTCTGGTGGGCACATCGCTCGCCCGTCTGAGCGATCCGCGGGCGGCAGTCCGCGCGTTGTGCGGCGTCCCCCGTCGCGCGCGAGGGCGGGCCGCGTGACGGCGGGGATGACGGATCTCACGCTGTTTGGGCCGTATGGCGGTCGCTACGTCCCCGAAACGCTGATGGCGGCATTGGACGAGCTGGCCGCGGTCTACGAGACGGCCCGAGGCGATGTGGGATTCTGGGATGAGCTCGACCGCTTGCTGCGCGATTACGTGGGCCGGCCCACGCCGCTCACTGAAGTCTCGCGCCTGGCGGCAGAGCTGGGCGACGGGATCACGCTGCTGCTGAAGCGCGAGGATCTGAACCACACCGGCGCGCACAAGATCAACAACACGCTGGGACAGGCGCTGCTCGCCCGCCGCATGGGCAAGCATCGTATCATCGCCGAGACGGGGGCCGGCCAGCACGGCGTCGCGACGGCCACGGTATGCGCGCGCTTCGGGCTCGAGTGTGTGGTCTACATGGGCGAGGAGGACATGCGGCGCCAGCGGTTGAACGTCTACCGCATGGAGCTGATGGGCGCGCGAGTCGTACCGGTGACGTCGGGGACCCGGACGCTGAAGGACGCGACCAACGAGGCGATGCGCGACTGGGTCGCGCACGTGACCGACACCCACTACATCATCGGCTCGGTCGTGGGACCCGATCCATTTCCGCGGATAGTGCGCGATTTTCAGGCGGTGATCGGCCGGGAAGCGCGGGCGCAGTGCCTCGAGCGCTACGGGCGACTGCCGCGCACGGTGGTCGCCTGTGTGGGCGGCGGCTCCAATGCGATCGGCATATTCAGCGCGTTCCTGGACGACGCCGCGGTCGAGCTGGTGGGCGTGGAGGCGGCCGGCGAAGGGATCGAGACCGGCCGGCACGCCGCATCACTGTCGATGGGGCGGCCCGGGGTCTTTCATGGCAGCCGGAGCTATCTGTTGCAGGACGCCGACGGCCAGGTTCGTCCGGCCCATTCCATCTCGGCGGGCCTGGATTATCCGGGTGTGGGACCGGAGCACGCTTTCTTGAAGGACCGCGGGCGGGTATTGTATCAGACCGTGACGGATCGTCAGGCACTGGAGGCGTTTAGCGCCTTGGCCCGGCTCGAGGGGATCGTCCCCGCGCTGGAAAGCGCCCACGCGGTTGCGTGGGTGCGGCTGGCAGGGGGGGGACGACGCTGGACGGCGGGGGACCTGGCGCTCGTCAATCTGAGCGGCCGGGGCGACAAGGACGTCGCTATGGTCGCCGACCTGGCGGAGCGGGGGCCGTGAGCGACGCACCCAGCACCGAGCTGGCGCTACCGCCGGCGCAGGTCGAGGAGCTGCTGTCGCTCATCGGGAAGGCGTTGCGCGCCGTCCAGCTGTACCTCCCCAACAATCCGGTCTACCAGCGCGCGGTCGAAAACGTCCGCGTCGCCTGCCGCAAGCTGTGGCAGTCTACCGAAGATCTCGTGCTGGACGTCCAGGAAACCGAGCTGCGGTGGGAAGGCAACGTCGTCTACAGCCACGATCAGAAGAACGAGAGCATCGCCTGGACCCTGTTCAAGGATGGCGTACGCTCGGTCACGCTGCGGCCGGGTGTGGAAGACACGGAGCTCGTCCGCCTCATGCAGGTGCTGCATCAGGCGCGCACGCTTCAGGCCGATGCGGCCGACGATCTGCTGACCCTCCTGTGGCAGGAAGACTTCCAGTTCCTTTCCTATACGTTCCGGGAGATTCAACTCGACGCCGGATCCCCCATCGAGGTCGAGGAGCCGACCAACACGCCGTCGCCCAACGATGTGGTGCAGCAGGTGCGGCAGGAAGCGCCGCCGCAGCGGGAGGTCGTGTCGGTCGACGAGTTCGACACGACGCTCTACTTCCTCGAGGACCAGGAGATCGGCTACCTGCAGAGCGAAGTGGAGCGGGAGTATGCACAAGACCTGCGACACAATGTGCTGTCGGTGCTCTTCGACCTGCTGGAGCTGCAGACCTACGGGACCGTCCGGGGCGAGCTAATTGCCATCGTCGAGAACTTCATCCCCTACCTCCTCGGCTCCGGCGATTTCCATTCGGTGGCGTTCGTGCTGCGCGAGCTGCGGGAAGTGCTGGAGCGCGGCAAGGACGTCATCCCCGAGCACCGCGCCTTGCTCGTCGCGATTCCCGCCCGGCTCTCGCAGCCCGAGGCGCTGTCGCAGCTGTTGCAGGCGCTGGACGAGGCGACCGTCCATCCGTCCGAGGAGGAGCTGGGCGAGCTGTTCCGGGAGCTCAAGCCGGAAGCGATCGTGACGCTGGCCGGATGGGTTTCGCGACTCGCGAACGAGCAGGTGAAGACGCTGGTCAAGCGGTCGGCCGAACGGCTCGCGAACCAGAATCCCGCGGAAGTGCTGAAGGCCCTCGCCAGTCCGGATACGGCGACCGCGCTCGAGATGGTGCGGCTGGCCGGGCGGCTGCGGCTCGCCGCCGCGCCGGACGGGATGGGCCGGCTGCTGGAGTCGGGCGATCGTGAGATGAAGCTGGCGGTGGTGGACGCGTTGACGTCGATCGCCAGCCCGACGGCGCTGCGGATGCTCGAGGGGGCGGTGGAAGACCCGGAACGGGACGTCCGGATGGCGGCCGTGCGCTTCCTCAGCAGCCGCGGCCATCGCGGCGCGTTCCAGCGGGTCGAGGCGGCGGTGACCGGGGGCAAGCTGCGGCAGGCCGACCTCACCGAGAAGATCGCGTTCTTCGAGGCCTTCGGCGCGCTGTCGGGGGCGGCCGGCGTCGGCGTCCTCGAGAAGATCCTGGTACCGCGGGGACTGTTGGGGCGGCGCGAGGATGCCGATACGCGTGCGTGCGCGGCCATGGCCCTCGGGAAGATGCGGACTCCTGAGGCCCGAGCGGTGCTGGAACGGGCCGGGCAGGACAAGGAAGCGCTGGTGCGGAACGCGGTGAGTCGCGCGCTGCGGGAGATGACGCGATGAGCGACTCGCCGCCCGCCGCCGGCAACACGGCGCCGCGCCGGTCCACGATCAGCGAAGCCGTCGCCTCAACCGACAGCTTCCTGCGGCACGCCGGCCGGGAATTCCTGGTGGTCTTCTATGCCGCCCTGCGATCGCTGAAGCTCTATCCGGTCGAGAACGCCCAGGTGCAGAGGGCGCTCGACGAGCTGACCTCGGCGACCCGCCATCTGCTCGACGTCGAGCACGAGCTGGAGCTGCGGCTGCAGGGCGAATTCATTTACGTGAACGCGACTCGGCTGCGGCTGGCGCTCGAGAACTACGCCTCGTTCTCGCACGTCCTGTCGGTGATGCGCACCTGCGGCGTTGGCACGATCCGCCTCGAAGACCAGGTGGATCGTCGCGAGCTGCAGATCCTCGTATCGCTGTTGCTCGCGCACGCGGCGCGGGAAGCGAGCCCCGACAAGGTCTACGACATTTCGGCGAAGTTGTCGGAGGCGGGGGCGACGCACGTCACCGTCGAGCCGCCGTTCGAGACCGACGAGAACCTGGCGGACTCCGAGCGGGCCAAGGAGGCGGCCAAGCGCACTTACGCCCGGTCCGTCGCGGTGACGCGCGAGGTGATCAACAGCCTGCGCCTCGGCCGGACGGCCAACGTGAAGCGCGTCAAGCGGGCGGTGCAGGCCATCGTCGATCAGGTGCTCAACAACGAGTCGTCGCTGCTGGGCCTCACCACGCTGCGCGACTACGACGAGTACACCTTCGTGCACTCGGTGAACGTCTGCATCTTCTCCGTGGCGCTCGGCCGGAAGCTGGGCCTCACGAAACTGCAGCTCTACGATCTCGGGATGACGGCGCTGTTTCACGACGTCGGCAAATCGCGGGTCCCGCTCGAGGTACTCAACAAGGAAGGCGGCCTCACCGAGGACGAATGGCGCATCCTCCAGGCCCATCCCTGGCTTGGCGTGCTCACGCTGTTCGGACTGCGCGGTTACGGCGAAATCCCCTATCGGGGCATGGTCGTGGCGTTCGAGCACCACATGAAGACCGACCTCACCGGCTACCCGAAATCGATTCGGCCCCGGACCTTGTCCATCTTCTCCAAGATCGTCGCCGTGGCGGACGGATTCGACGCGGCCACGAGCCGGCGGGTGTACCAGACGGTGCCGATTCAGCCCGATCAGGTGCTGAAGGAGATGTGGGAGAACCCGCGCCGCGGCTACGACCCTGTGGTGGTGAAAGCGTTCATCAACCTCATCGGCGTGTACCCGGTGGGCACGTGCGTCATCCTCGATACCTACGAGGTGGCGCTGGTGCATGCGGCGAATCCGGATACGAGCTTCCTGCACCGTCCGGTGGTGCGCGTCGTCGCCTCCGCCGACGGCGCGATCCAGCGTCCTGGATTCCTGACGGACCTGGCCGAGCGCGACGAGCAGGGGAACTTCCCGCGCACCGTCATCAAGGTGACCGACCCGGCCAAATACGGCATCAACGTCAGCGATTACTTTGTCTGATCGTCTCTCCCCCATCGCCCGGGCCTTCGGCGCCGCACGCGCCCAGGGGCGGGCGGCCTTGATCCCGTATTTCACCGCCGGCTACCCCACGACCGCGACCTGCCGCGAGGCGCTGCGGACGGGTGAGCGCACCGGGGCCGACATCGTGGAGATCGGCATTCCGTTCAGCGATCCGCTGGCCGACGGCCCTACCATTCAGCGCTCGACCCAGGCCGCGCTGGAGCAGGGGATGACGGTCGCGGGCGTGCTGGATCTGGTGCGGGACGCGGCGCTGCGCGTGCCGGTGGTGGTGATGACCTATCTCAACCCGGTGCTCGCGTACGGCGTGGAGCGGTTCCTCGCCGACGCGGCGGCGGCCGGCGTGAGCGGGCTGCTCTGTACGGACCTTCCCGGGGGAGCCGATCCGGGGCTCGATGGCGCGATCAGCGCGAGCGCGCTCGATCTGATTCGTCTCGTGGCGCCGACGACTCCCGACGCCCGACTGCCGGGCGCCCTCGCCGGCGGCGGCGGCTTCGTCTACTTCATCTCGCGTCTCGGCGTCACCGGCGCCCGTCCCGATGCTCCGCCGGATCTCGAGCGCCACGTGCGCCGGTTGCGCGCGGTGACCCGCCTGCCCATCGCGGTGGGGTTCGGGATCGGGACCCCGGCGCAGGCGGCCGAAGCTGCGCGCTGGGCCGACGGCGTCGTGGTGGGCAGTGCGCTGGTGGAGGCGTTGGGCGCGGGCGGGCTCGCGGCGGCCGAGCGTCTGCTCGCGGGGCTGGCCGACGCGCTGCGCGTCAGGGGCGCCGCGTGAACTTCCAGCGATTCGTGCTCCTCTACGGACGCGGGCTCGCCGCCGTCGGCGGCGCCCTGCTCGCGGCGGTGCTGATCGCGGATCCGCGCTGGACGCATCAGTGGATCGAGATCCTCGTGATGTTCGTCGCCTGCATCGGGCTGCGCGGCCAGACGGTGCGGCTCTCCAAGTACTCGTATCTGAGTCAGACGGCCGTCGTGAGCCTGGCGGGGAGCCTGCTCGTCGGCCTCCCCGCAACGCTGCTCGCGCTGGCGGGCGGGACGCTGCTGGCCGACTGGGTGTGGCTGCGCAAGACGTTGTGGGCGGCCGTGATCAATTTCGGCCGCGAGACGCTTGCGCTGACCGCGGCCTACGGCATCTACGCGGCGATCCTGGCGATCTCGGGCGTGTCGGATCCGGGGCTGCACGTCGCGACGATCCCGGCGGCGTTCTTCTACGCGCTCTCGTACTTCGTGTTCAGCCGGCTGCTGTTCTACTTGAGTCTGCTGATCCGGGGCAAGCTCGAGCAGAACGAGCAGCTGCTCATCATCCGATACGAAGTCATCTCGTTCTTCGGCACGATGGGCGCGGTGACGACCATCGTCAGCGCGGTGCTCGCGTGGCCGCCGGTCACCTGGCTGTTCGTCGCGGCCGCGCTCGGGGCCTTGGGACAGTTGTTGAAGCAGATGCTCGAGGAGGCCATCTCCGCCGAGGAGTTGAACAAGATCCACGCGATCGAATCGGTGATCACGAGCAATATCAGCCTGCACGATTCCTTCCAGCGCATCGAGCGCCTCGCCCATCGGCTCGTCGACTGGGGCGACTTGCGCATCTTCCGGCGCACCGAGGACGGGCTGAAGCTCGCCTATCGCAGCGCCATCGGCCGGCCGGACCGTGGAGAACCCACGGCCGATGTCGCCGTGCTCCGGGGGCAGGTCGTCGCCAACGGCGAAACCCTGGTGATCAACGATGTGATACGAGACAAGCGGGTAGCCGACGTGCCCGAGCACGTGCAGAGCCTGGTGCTGGTGCCGCTGCGGTTCGGGGATGCGGTGATCGGCACGCTCGAGCTCGAGCATCACAAGCGCCGCGCGTACCGGCGCAAGGACATCGTCACGATCGCGACGTTCGCCAACCAGCTGGCCACCGCGATCCACATCAACGATCTGCGACGCCCGATCGTGGAGACGCTCGACCGCATGACCCGGCAGCTCGCCACGATCGGCCAGGCGGCAGCTTCGCTGCGCGACGTCTCCCGCGCGGTGGCCTCCTCCACGGCCGCCATCCGGAGCGCCGCCACCACGGAGGAGGCCGAGGTCACGGGGGGTCTCGAAGCGACCGACGCGCTCGCGCTGGTCTCGCGCCGCGTAGTGGAAGACGGCGCCGAGGCGGCCCTGGCCTCGACCGCCGCGAGCGACGCCGCCAGCCGCAACCGGGAGCGGGTGAAGGACGCGCTGACGCGGCTCGTGGCCCTGAAGGCGTTCGTCGGTGAGAGCTCGGGCAAGGTGCAGCAGCTGGGCGCGATGAGCCGCCGGATCACGGGATTCATCGCGTCGATCCGTGAGTTCTCGGACATGACGAACCTGCTGGCGCTGAACGCCGCCATCGAGGCGGCGCGCGCGGGGCGGCACGGCAAAGGGTTCGCCGTCGTCGCGGAAGAGGTGCGGCGGCTGGCCGAGCAGAGCGCCGAGGCGGCGACCGAAGCGGGTGAGCTGGTCGCCGACATCCACCGGCAGGTCGGGGAAGTCGTCGAGCAGATGCGGCGCGGGCAGGTGAATGTGGCGGGCGTGGAAGAGCTGTCTTCGGACGCGTTGGAAGCGCTGGAAGCGATCGTACGGGCGACGGCGGATGCCACGGGGCACGCCCAGCGAATCGCGGCCGCCGCTGGGGAGCAGGACGACGCATTCGGCCGCTTGCGCCAGCGGATCAGCGCCGTGGCGGCGATCTCGCTGCAAAACCGGGCGGAAGCCGAGGGGGTGTCGGCGCGCGCGGGGGAAGCGGCGCTGGGGCTCGGCAATCTCGAGACCGCGACCCGCGAGCTGGAAGAGGTGGCGTCCCGGCTGCGCGATCTGACGCGCGGCTTTGCGAGCCTCGACTAGCCGACTAGCATTCTCCCCCATGCGGCAGCTCGAGCGAGTGTACGTGGCGCTGGGCTCGAACATGGGTGGCCGGGCCGCCCATCTGGCCTACGCGAGAATGCGGCTCTCCACGCTGCCCCACACTCATCTCGTCGCCGCGTCGCAGATCGAAGAGACGGCCCCGATCGGACCGGTGGCGCAGGGTCCCTTTCTCAATCAGATGGTGCTCCTCGTGACGGCCCTCGAGCCGCAGGAGCTGCTGGAGCACTGCCGCGCGATCGAAACGAACCGCGGCCGTGAGCGGCGCGAGCGGTGGGGCCCCCGGACGCTCGATCTGGATATCGTGCGGTTCGGCGACCGCACGCTCGAGACGCCGGAGCTCACCATCCCCCATCCCGAGCTTCCCAACCGGGATTTCTGGCGTCGCGAGCTCGCCGAGCTCGACGCCCTGGCCCCGAGCGCCCATGGCTGACGCTGGACGACCCGTGACGACCCACGATCTGCTGCGCATGAAGGCGCAGCATCACCCCATCGTCATGCTGACCTGTTACGACGCGCTGTTCGCCCGGCTCCTGGACGGCGCGGGCGTAGACGTCCTGCTCGTCGGCGACTCGGTCAACCAGGTGCTGGCCGGCGCCGACTCGACGCTCTCGGCGACGCTCGACCAGATGATCTACCACACGCGCATGGTGCGGCGGGGCGCCCAGCGCGCGATGGTTGTGTGCGACCTGCCGTTTCTCACCTATCAGGTCAGCAAGGAGGAGGCGATCCGCAACGCCGGCCGGGCCATGGCCGAAACGGGGTGCCACGCCGTGAAGCTCGAAGGCGGCGTGCCGATCGCCCCGACGGTTCGCGCGCTGGTGGACGTCGGAATCCCGGTGATGGGGCACATCGGGCTCACACCGCAATCGGTACACGCGCTGGGCGGCTACCGGGTGCAGGGCCGGGACGACGTGACCGCCCAGCGCCTCAAGAGCGATGCGAAGGCACTCGAGGAAGCGGGCGCGTTCGCGGTCGTGCTCGAGCTCGTGCCGGCGCCGCTCGCCGGGGAGATCACCACATCCCTCACGATTCCCACGATCGGCATCGGCGCCGGGCCGTCGTGCGACGGCCAGGTGCTGGTGCTGCACGACATGCTGGGGCTGAACGACCGCTTCAGCGCGAAGTTCGTGAAGCAGTATGCGTCGCTGGCCGATGCGGTGCGGGCCGCCGTGACGGCGTTCAGCACGGAGGTGCGGGAGGGGCGCTACCCGGACGCGGAGCACTCGTTTCCGCAGTGAGCGTGGCGACGGCAGAGCCGGGGACCCTACCACATCGTGGGGTCCCCGGTTTGTTTTCTCCGGTGCGCGTGCTCACCACGGTCGCCGAGATTCACGCCTGGTCCCGCGGCGAGCGGTCCCGGGGCCGGCGCATCGGCTTCGTCCCGACCATGGGATTTCTGCATGAGGGGCACCTGCGGCTCCTCGATCGCGCGCGCGAGCTGGCGGACGTGGTCGCTCTGAGCATCTTCGTCAATCCGCTGCAGTTCGGTCCGGGAGAAGACTTCGCGCTCTACCCCCGCGACCTGGAGCGCGATCGGGCATTGGCCGAAGCCCGAGGGGCGGATTGCGTATTCGTGCCGGCGGTGCAGGAGATGTATCCGGCCGAGCCGCTGGTGCACGTCGCCCCCGGCCCGATGGCCGAGGCGCTCGAGGGCGCGGCGCGGCCCGGGCACTTCGCGGGTGTCCTGACCGTGGTGGCCAAACTGTTCCACCAGGTGGAGCCGGATGTGGCCGTGTTCGGCCGCAAGGACTACCAACAGGCGATGCTGGTGCAGCAGATGGTGCGTGACCTCGCCTTCCCCCTCGCCATCGAGGTGGCGCCGACGGTGCGCGAGCTCGACGGGCTGGCCCTCTCGTCCCGGAACGCCTACCTGACCGCGGATCAACGCCGGTCGGCCCTCGTCCTCTTCCGGTCGCTGCGCGAAGTGGAGCGCGCCTGGCGCGTGGGGGAGGCGGACCCGGCGACGCTGCAGCGCAAAGGGCTCGAGGCCCTGGCCGCTCCCGACGTCCATCCGGAATACTTTGCGCTCGCCGACGGCGGATTGGAGCGCGTCGATCGGGTGACGCAGACGACGGTTGCGCTCGTGGCGGCCCGCGTGGGGACGACGCGGCTCATCGACAACGTCGTCTTGGGTGAGGGCGTCGGTGCCGATCCCACCGTGCGCGCCTGACGCGTGCTGCCCTCCTGGGCCATCGTCACTCCCGAGCGCCGGGCGCACATCGAGCGTGTGGCTCGGCTCCTGAGCGAGTGGGCCGCGGCACTCGACGTGCCCCCGGCGGAAGGGGAGCGTTGGCTCCGCGCCGCGTGGCTGCACGATGCGCTGCGCGACGCGCCGGCCGCCACCGAGCTCGATCACGGTCCGCTCTGCGCAGACCGGCTCGTCGGCGACGGAGAGCGCGACCAGGGCGTGCTCGATGCCGTGCGCTATCACTCGCTGGGCTACGCCGGGTGGGATGCGGTGGGCCGAATGCTCTATCTCGCCGACTATCTCGAGCCGGGACGCAGCTTCGACGCGCCGGTCCGGACCGCGCTGCGCGACCGCATGCCGGTTGAGCGGGAGACCGTGCTGCGTGACGTGGCCCGTCGCCGTATCGAGTGGATCATCCGGTCCAACTGGTGCCTGAAACCGGAAACGGTGGCCTTCTGGAACGCGCTCGTCTCGGTCTGATCGTCGGGCTCACCGCCCTCGCCGCGTGTCGCCACGGGGACGACCGGCCCGCCTTCGAAGTGCCGGGGGAGGACGGCCCGCGCATCATCGTGGAGGTGCTCAACACGACGGGCAAGTCGGGCCTGGCCCGCACCGGCACGCGCGTGCTGCGCCGGGCGGGGATCGACGTCGTGAGCTACGGCAACGCCGAGTCCGACGGCGATCGCGGGGCGGACTCCACACGCATCATCGTGCGCCGGGGCGACCGTGGGGCGGGGGAGCGGGTGCGGCGCGCGCTCAAAGTGGGAACGGTGGCGGTGCAGCGCGACTCGACGAGGCTAGTCGACGTGAGCGTGCTCCTGGGGGCCGACTTTGCCGCTCGGGCGCCCGTCGAGCTCCACCCGTAACTGTCCGCATGCGGCGCTGATATCCAGCCCGCGGCTCCGCCGCAATACGGCCTCGACCCCGTGTCCCCGGAGTCGGCGCTCGAACGCCAACATCTGCGCCCGCGGGCTGGGCGTGAGATCGGGCGCGCCGCCCGGATGCAGTGGCAGCAGATTCACGTGGGCCGCGAGCGGCCGGGCGATCGCCGCGAGGGCGTCCGCTGCCTCGAGGGAATCGTTCGCCCCGCCGATCAGGACGTACTCCAACGTTACGCGGCGCGAGAACTGTCGCAGCGCCTTCAGTACGTCGGGAAGCGCGTACTTCTTCTCGATCGGCATCAGCGCCCGGCGCGCCGACGCGGTCGGTGCGTGCAACGACAACGCGAGCCGGAACTGCTCCGGCCGTTTCGCGAACAGCGCGAGGTTGGGGAGGATGCCGACCGTCGACAGCGTGATGTGACGGGCTCCGATGCCGCAGCCCTGGGGGTCGTTCAGAATGGTGAGCGCCGTATCCACCGCCTCCCAATTGAGCAGCGGCTCACCCATGCCCATGAACACGACGTTGGTGGGACGCCCGGGTGGGTCCAGCAGCATCACCTCGCGGACCTGACCGGCGATCTCTCCGGGGGTGAGCTGCCGGCGCCACCCCATCCGCCCGGTGGCGCAAAACACGCATCCCAGCGCGCAGCCGACCTGCGATGAGATACACAGCGTGCGACGCTTCCCCTCTGGAATGAGAACCGATTCGATCGCTTCGCCGTCCGCCAGGAGCCAGAGATATTTCTCCGTGCTGTCGCGAGACACCTGATGGACCGACAGGGACAGGCACGGCAGCGGGAAAGCGTCGCTCAGCGCGGCCCGCAACGGGGCCGGGAGATCACTGGCGTCGTTCCACGCGGCCACCGGGCGCTGCCACAGGCGCGGGACGATCTGCCGCAGCCGGTAGGCCGGCTCGCCCCGCTGCTCGAGCCATTCGACCAGCGTGCGGGCGGCGTCGGCGGGCGCGAGCGAAAGCAGGTCCATCACTTGAGGCGCGCCTCGAGCCCCACGCGGAACGTCGAGCCCAGGTCCGACACGCCGCCATCGCGCGCGAACGACATCCGATACCGGCCCACCGTGATGCGGACGCCCGCGGCGCTGCGCCAGGCGGCGTTGCCGTAGCTTGCCTCACGCGCCACGATCGCGTCGAACGAGAGCGACGTCCCCACCTCGAGCCCGGCGCCGAGCTGGTGGTCGGCGCCGCCGGGGTGGCCGAAGGCGAGCCCGTAGCGCGCCACCAGTGCTCCGGCGGTCGTTCCCCAGAGGGTGCCGCGCCACGCGCGAAACTCGAGTCCGACATTCACGTCCTGCGCCGGATCGTTCCCCAACCGCTGTAACCCTCTCGTCCCCGCCGCAATACGAAGCCGGTTCGCCAGGAGCGACTCGGTGATGCCCAGGTCGAGCGTCCACCGGTCGACCCGCATGCCATCGAACCGGGTGTCGTGGTAGGTGAAGGCGGCCCCCAGACTCGCCGTTCCGAACGACCGGGCCCAGGTGGCGCTGGCGCTCTGCGTGTAGAACGGGATCGTCGTCCCGTCGGGATCGGGGCTGTCGGTCGTGCGTACCAGGTCTCCCACCCCCATCCGGGCGTACACGAATCCGACCGTCCCCACGTGGGACAACGGCAGCCGGATGGCGCCGATCAAGCCGGTGGCGCCCACGGCGGCTGGCGTCTGGATCAAGTCCAGCCCGATCTGACCGCGGCCCGACATCCCCTGCCCGGGATTCCAGAATGACGCGGCTGCCCCGGACGCGAGCGCCGCGGGGAGCGGCACCGTAGCCGCCGCCAACCGCCACAGCTCGCTTCCGGCGGCGGCCTGGCTGGCGCGCGCCCGGGCCGGGACGGTGGCTGCGAAGAGGAGAAAGAGACCAGAGGAACGCATGATTTGGGGCTCAAGGAGTGCCGTAGCGCTGTCCGCCCAACTTAACTACATTCAACAGTTTACACCACTTATGGGACGCCGTGCGCCTGACCGACCTGCTCACTCCCGACCGGATCCGCATCCCGCTCCAGGCAAGCGATAAGGAGGGGGTATTGCGGGAGCTGGTGGGGCTCCTGCTTCCCGGAGACGGGGGGCCGGGCGACGAGGTGCTGGCGGCGATCCTGGAGCGGGAGCGTCAGTTTCCCACGGGGATCGGGCACGGGGTGGCGGTGCCGCACGGACGCTCCCCGGCGATGGCGGGGCTGGGCATCGTGGCGGGCACATGCCCCAACCCGGTGCGGTACGAGACGATTGACGGCCAGCCGGTGCGACTGTTCTTCCTGCTGGCGGGGCCGGAAGCGATGGCAGGAGCGCACGTAAAAGCGTTGAGCCGGATCTCGCGACTGGTGCGCCAAGAAGGGGTGCGGGCACGACTGCTGGCCGCACGGACGCCGCAGGAATTCTACCGAGCCATTCTCGAAGCGGAGGGTGCGTAGGAGTGAGCGGGACGATCTTGCGGACGCATCGTTGTGGCGCCCTGCGCCGTTCGGACGCGGGGCGCTCGGTGCGATTGGGTGGATGGGTGCATCGGCGGCGAGACCTGGGCGGGATCGTGTTCCTCGACCTGCGCGATCGCGACGGGCTGGTGCAGGTGGCGATCGGCCCCGGGTGGGCGGCGGCCGACATGGTGGCGGCGGCGCAGTCGGTGGGGGTGGAGTCGGTCGTTCTGGTGGAAGGCGAGGTCGTGGCGCGTCCGGCGAACATGCAGAACGCCGACCTCCTGACGGGCGAGATCGAAGTGCATGCCACCTCGCTCAGAGTCGTAGGACCGGCGGGGACGCCGGCCATCCCGGTCGCGCGCGGCAAAGGGGAAGAGCTCCCGGCCGAGGAGCTGCGGCTCAAGTACCGCCATCTGGACCTGCGCCGCCCTGAGCTGCAGGCCAACCTGATGCTGCGCCATCGCCTGCTGCAGCGCGCGCGGCGGACGTTGTCCGAGCTGGAGTTCCTCGAGATCGAGACGCCGATTCTCACCAAGCCGACCCCTGAAGGCGCGCGCGACTATCTGGTCCCGTCGCGCGTGCATCCGGGGGAGTTCTACGCGCTCCCCCAGTCGCCCCAGATCTACAAGCAGCTCCTCATGGTCTCGGGGTTCGACCGCTACTTCCAGCTGGCGCGCTGCTTTCGGGACGAAGACTCGCGCAACGACCGCCAGCCGGAGTTCACGCAGATCGATCTCGAAGCGTCGTTCGTCGGCCAGGAAGACGTGATCGGCTTCGTGGAGGCGGTGCTGGCGGCATTGTGGGAAGAGGCGGGGCACGCGATCCCGCGGCCGTTCCCGCGGCTGCAGTGGCGTGAGGCGATGGAACGCTACGGCTCGGACAAGCCCGACCTGCGCTACGAGCTGGAGATCGCGGACTGGTCGACCGCGGTCCGGCCGCTGGCCGTACCGTTCTTCGAGTCCGCGTTGAGCAACGGTGCGCGTGTCCGCGGGATCGCCGTCCGCGGCGGCGGGGCCTTGTCGCGCAAGGACGTCGACCAGCTTGCGGCGGCGGCGAAGCAGCTGGGCGGCGCGGGGCTCGCCTGGGTGAAGCGGCACGGCGAGGAGCTGTCGGGGTCGGTGGCCAAGCAATTCACCCTCGACGCACTGGGTCGCCTGGGCGTCGGCGATGGCGACGCCGCGCTGATGACCGTCGGTCCGGATCGGGTGACCTCACCGGTGCTCGATCGGGTGCGGCAGGATGTCATCCGGCGGCTCGGTCCGACGCCGCGCACGGCGCACGCCTTCTGCTGGGTGGTGGACTTCCCGCTGTTCGAGCCGGATCCGGACACGGGCGCACCGGTGTTTGCGCATCACCCGTTCACCTCGCCTCACCCGGACGACCTGGCGAAACTCGATCGCGAGCCATTCGCGTGCCGCGCGCTGCACTACGATGCCGTGTACAACGGCAACGAGCTCGGCTCGGGCTCCATCCGCATCACGGATCCGGTGGTCCAGCGGCGGGTGTTCGAGCATCTGGGCCTCACGTCGGAGGAGGCCGAGGCGCGGTTCGGGTTCTTACTGGGCGCGCTGGCGGCCGGAGCGCCGCCGCACGGGGGCTTCGCCGTCGGATTCGATCGGGTCGCGATGCTCCTGGCGGGGGCGGGCAGTCTGCGCGACGTGATTGCGTTCCCCAAGACCACGGCGGCGCGGGCTCTGTTCGAGGGAGCGCCCGCACCGGCGCGCGCGGAAGATCTCGCGACGCTCCACATCCGGACGGTGCCGTGAGCGAAGACGCGGTCCGGCGCTTCTCCGTGGAAGGGGTGGATCTGCTGTCGCTGGCCGGTGTGAACGACGGCAACCTCGTCGAGCTCACGCGGCGCCTGGGTGTGCGCCTGTCGCTGCGCGGGGACAGCCTCACACTGCAGGGGCCGGCGGCCGCGGTCGAACGCGCGGCGCCGGTAGCCCGGGCGATGGTGGATCTCGCCCGCATGGGTGAGCTGCTCGACGTCCACGACGTCGAGCGGTTGGTGCTGGAAGGAGAGGCGGGGACCCTCACCGAGGGCGGCCCCGCGGCCGGTGAGGCGAAGATCATCCTCCCCGGGCTGCGCCGGGTGATCCAACCGAAGACGGCCGGCCAGCGGGATTACCTCCAGCTCATCGCGCAGCACGACATCGTAGTGGGGATCGGGCCAGCGGGGACGGGGAAGACTTATCTCGCCGTGGCCGCGGCGGTCGACGCGCTGGCGCGCAAGCGGGTGCGTCGCATCATCCTGGCGCGGCCGGCCGTGGAAGCGGGCGAGAATCTGGGCTTCCTCCCCGGCGACCTCCAGGAGAAGGTGGATCCGTATCTGCGGCCGCTGTACGACGCGCTGGAAGACATGATGCCGCGGGACCGTGTGGAGAAGGCGTTGGAGACGCGGGTCATCGAGATCGCCCCGCTCGCTTACATGCGCGGTCGCACGTTGTCCGATGCCTTCGTGATTCTGGATGAAGCGCAGAACGCGACCGGCATGCAGATGAAGATGTTCCTCACGCGGCTCGGGGTGAACTCACGCGCCGTGATCACCGGCGACAAGACGCAGATCGACCTCGCGAACCGCGAGGACTCGGGGTTGCTGCAGATCGAACGGATCCTGCCCGGGATCGAGGGCATCGGGTTCTGCTACCTCGCGGACACCGACGTGGTCCGGCACCGGCTGGTGCGGGACATCATTCGCGCCTACGCCGAGGACGCGCAGGGCTGATGGGCGCCAAGCCGACGCGCGGCGCTGTCGCGCGCTATCACTTCGTGCGCTGGGTGTGGCTCGTCGGACTGGCCGCCCTGGCCCAGGTCGCGTTCCCCTCCGGGGTCACCGACCTTACCGCCTTGCTCACGATCGGCGTGCGCGCCGACCGGGAGGTGGTCGCGCCGTTCGATTTCGTCGTGTCGAAGAGCGACGAGGAGCTGCGCCGCGAAGCGGACGCGGTCGCGGCGTCGGCCCGGCCGATCTACGAGTTCCGCGCGGCGGCGTACGACAGTGTGCGGACGGTCTCCCGCGCGTTCTTCGCCGCCATCGACAGCGCCGCCCGCAAGGGCCGTGACTCCATCATCCTGGCCGCGCAGCGCACGGGCGTCCCGCTCGCCGGTGCGGAAGCGGACTATCTGACGAAGGCGGGGCGGCGTCGGACGTTGGAGCGGGCCGTGACGGACCTGTTCGAGCGCACCCTGGCACCGGGCACCGCCATGACCCTGGAGCCCGATTCCGGGCCCGAGCTCATCGTGCGCCGCGGCGCCGCTGAAACGCCGGTGCCGCGCGCCCAGGTGTTCACGTTCAGCGGTTTGCTCCAGAGCGCCCAGGCGATGCATCCGGACCCCGGGTCGAGCACGGGTGACGTGGTGTTCTTGAAGGTGGTGCGCCGCCTGTTCCGGCCTACACTGGTGCGCAACGACCTCGAGACGGCGCGGCGCCGCAGCGAGCTCGCCGCGGGAGTCGAGCGGAGCAAGTACGCGGTGCGCCAGGGCGACGTGCTGGTGACGGTGGGGCAGATCGTCACGGGCCCGACCGAGGAGCGGCTGTCGGCGCTGCATGCGGAGCTCGTGCGGCGTGGGGCGGCGACCAGCAGCACGGTGGGCGGCACGATCGGCACGCTGCTGCGCAACCTGCTGATCCTCTCGGTCTTCTGGGTCCTGATGCTCTTCTACCGTCGCGAGACCTACGCCAAAGTGCGGCAGGTCGGTACAGTGTCCGGGTTCTTCGCGTGTACCATCCTCGCCGCCGCGGCCGTGGCCCGCACGGCCCCGGCTCACGGCGAGCTGATCCTGCTGCCGTTCACGGCGATGATGCTGACGGTGCTGTTCAACGGGCGCGTCTCGATGATCGCCGCCATGATCCTCGCCGTGCTCATCGGCACCCAGCCGGTGTTCCAGGATTCGCCGGTGCTCTTCCTGTGTTTCACGGGCGGGGTGACGGCGGCGCTCTCGGTGAAGACGCTGCGGCGCCGCACGCACCTCTACCTGGCGGTGCTCCTGGTAGGGTTGGGCTACCTGGTGGGGACGCTCGCCCTTGGCCTGGCGAGTGATTGGCCGGTGCGAGAGATCGGAACGCGCGCCTTGTTCGGGACGGCGAACGGACTCGTGTCGGCGTCCCTCACGATCCTGCTGTTGCCGATGGCCGAGCGCGTCGCCGGCATCACGACCGACCTCACGCTGCTCGAGCTGTCGGATCCGTCGCGCCCCCTGCTGCGGCGGCTGTCGCTCGAGGCGCCCGGGACCTATGCCCACAGCGTGGCGATGGCGAACCTCGTGGAGGCGGCGTGCAACCGGATCGGCGCGAACGGATTGCTGGGACGGGTGGGGTGCTACTACCACGACATCGGCAAGCTGGCCAGCCCGCAGTACTTCGTCGAGAACCAGGCGCTGGGCGGGAATCCCCACGACCGTCTCCCCGCGGCCCAATCGGCCGAGATCATCCGGCTGCACGTCACGGAGGGCCTGCGGCTCTCGCGTGAGGCCGGACTCCCGGAGATCGTGACGGCGTTCATTCCGGAGCACCACGGGACGACCGAGATCGCCTACTTCTACGATCGCGCCAAGAAGCAGGGCGAGCCCGGCGTCCGGCGTGAGGACTTTCGCTACCCCGGTCCGCGGCCGCGCTCGGTGGAAACCGCCATCGCCATGCTCGCCGACTCGGTCGAAGCTTCGCTGCGGGTGCTCGAGGTGCTCACGCCCGCCAAGCTGCAGGCCGCGATCGATCAGATCGTCAAAGGTCGTCTCACGACGGGCGAGCTGGACGAGGCGCCGCTCACCCTGCAGCAGCTCGACCAGGTGCGCGCCGAATTCGTGCGCGTGCTCACCGGGATGTATCACAACCGCATCGACTACCCCGAGTCCAGTGGCGGCATCACGAAAGCCTGGCAGCCGGCGCGTCCGGCCGCCGGCAGCTGAGCGCCTGACCCGCGTGGCCGCGCGCGTGCTGCGCTGGGAAGGAGCCCGCGACACACGCGTCGAGCTGGTGCTCCTCGATGCGCCGGCGATGCGACGGTTGAACCGCCGCGCCACCGGCCGGCGCGGTCTCACCGACGTGATTGCCTTCAGCCTCCCCCAACTCGATGGCCGTGTCCTGGGCGACGTGTACATCTGCCCCGCGGCGGCCGAGCGCTACGCTCGAGCCCAAGGGGACGGGGACCCGAAAGCACGTGGGCGGGCAGCGATCGGAGAGGAAATGGTGCGCCTGGCCATTCACGGAACGCTCCACGTGTTGGGCTACGACCATCCCGAAGGCGCCGGCCGGATGAACTGCTCGATGTGGCGACGGCAGGAACGCTACGTGCGCCGGCTGGTGAGTCGGGGGGCTCGCTGATGGCGCTCGTCTGGGGAGCGGCGCTCGTCGCGGTGCTGGCCGCGGTGTGGGCGGGGTTCCTGGCTCTGGGGGAAGAAGCGGCTGTCGGGGAGGCGTCGCACACCCTAGGTGACGCGCCGCCGGTCGCCGCCGGCGCCCGCGTCCCGCTGCATCGGGCCTTCCATGTGTCCCGGCTCGCCCTCTTGGTGCTGGGGGCGGTGGCCGCGGCCGACGCCGTGCGCTGGTGGGAGCGGTCCTGGGCCGCCGCGCTCGGGACGGTCGGCATCGCGGTGCTGCTCCTGTTCGTGCTGGGCGACGCGTTGCCGCGCAGCATCGCCCGGCTCGCGCCCGAGCTCGCGTCGCTCGCCTTTCCGCTGGGACGCCGCACGCTGCCCCCGTTCGCGCCGCTGCTCCGGCTGCTCACGGGCGTGGACCGCGGGCTGCACACCCTGGTCGGGGCGACCGGCCCGGCCACGCCGGCCCTGGGAGACACCGAACGCGATGTGCTGCTCGGCGTGTTCTCCCTCGCCGATACGACGGTGGATGAAGTCATGACGCCGCGACTCGACATGATCGGCGTGGACCAGGCGGCGACACTCGACGAGGTGCTCGAGCGATTCCGATCGAGCGAGCATACCCGGCTGCCGGTGTTCGACGGCCCCCCCGACAATCTGGTGGGCGTGCTGTACGCCAAAGACCTGGTGCCCCTGGCGATGGGACTGCCGACCGGCGAAGGGGTTTCGCGCTGGCAGGACCTGATCCGTCCGGCGGCGATCGTTCCCGAAACGAAGACGCTCGATTCGCAGCTGCGCGATTTCCAGCGCGGGCCCGCCCATCTCGCGGTCGTGGTGGACGAGTTCGGCGGGACGGCGGGACTCATCACGCGGGAAGATGTGCTCGAGGAGATCGTGGGCGAGATCCGCGATGAGCACGACGCCGAGGTCGCTCCAGAGATCCGCCGTGAGGGCGAGCGGGTGTGGGTCGATGGCGGCGTGGGGCTGGACGAGCTGTCGGCGGCCTTAGGCCGTCAATTCACGCACCCGGAGGTCTCGACGGTCGGCGGGCTGATCTACTCGGAGCTGGGCCGCGTGCCGCGCGCGGGAGAAGAGCTCACGCTGGACGGGTTCCGGGTCGTGGTCGAGCGCGTGGAGCGGCGCCGGGTGCGGCGCGTGTATTTCGAGCCGCGATGATCTGGCCACTGGTGCTGTTGGTCCTCGGGCTGGGGCTCGCCGGCACGGCGGCCGCGATCGGCGTGTCCGCGGCGGCCGTGAGCCAGGCGGAGCTGACGCGCTGGGTGTCGTACAAGCTGCGTGGGGCGCCGGCGACGGCGCAGGCGCTGCGCGACCCCGCACGGGTGCTCGCCACGGCCAACGTGCTCACGACACTGGGCGTGCTGCTGGCGGCGGCCGCAATCCCGGCGCTGCTCGCGCGCTTCACGCCCACCTTCCTCGGCATCGTGAGCGTGCTGGTGATCGTTCCCGCGTTCGTGACGGCGGCGTACCTGCTGCCCCGCACGGTGGGCCGGCGCTGGCCGGAGCGCATCGTGGCGCCGGCGGTGCCGTGGATGGAGCGGGCGGCCCGGGTGCTCGCCCCGTTCATTCCGCACCGCGACCCATCGGCGCGCGGCACGCTCGCCGCGGTACTGACCGGAGACGCGAGCGTGCTCGCGGCCTCGGACGAAATGGAAGTGGTTTCGGGCGTGCTCGCGTTCTCCGATCGACCGGTGGCCGAGCTGATGACGCCGCGGACCGCCATCGTCGCGCTCCCCGAAGGGATGGTGGCGGCGGAGGCGGCTCACGTGTTCGTGCAGTCGGGCTACAGCCGGTATCCCGTGTATCGCGGCTCGCTGGACGAGATCGTGGGAGCGGCGCATGCGTTCGATTTCCTCACGCTGGCGCCCGACGCGCCGCTGCGAGTCCATCCCGTCCTCTCGGTGCCCGGAACGCGGCGCGCGGCCGATCTGATGCTCGAAATGCAGCGCGGCAAGAGCCACCTCGCCGTGGTGCTCGACGAATTCGGGGGGACAGCGGGGCTCGTGACCTTCGAGGATCTGCTGCGCGACCTCGTGAGTGAGGTGCTCGAGGGTCCGCCGACGGCGGAGTCCGCGGCGTCCACGGCCGCCGGTCCTCCGGCGCTCGTGGAGCTGGACGGAGCAGCTCCGGCCACGACCTTGAGCGAGCGCCTGGGGACGGCCCCGGTCAGCCGGGCGGCCCAGACCGTCGGCGGCCTCCTGATTCAGGCGCTGGGGCGCATTCCGCGCACCGGTGAGCGATTCTTGCTCGGGGGTTTGGAATTCGACGTGCTGGCGGCGTCGGCACAGCGCGTCGAGCGTGTCGCCGTGCGGCGGGCGCCGGTCCGGCCGATCGTGCTGGATGGTGGCGAGGCATGAAAGCCCCGGCGTCCCTATCTTTGTTGCTTGACGGCCTCGACCGCGGCGATACGACCGCCCTCGCCCGGGCCATCAGTCTCGTCGAGAACCAGCGGGACGGGTTCGAGCACGTCCTCGGCCATGCGCACGAGCGAGCCGGTCGAACTACCGCGCGACGCATCGGTATCACGGGACCCCCCGGGGCCGGGAAGAGCACCCTCACCGAGCAGCTGATCCAGCAGTATCGCGCTGCGGGCCTGAAGGTTGCAGTCGTCGCCGTGGACCCGACCAGCCCGTTCACCGGCGGCGCGCTGCTCGGTGATCGAATCCGCATGGAAGCGGTGAGCCTCGATCCCGGCGTCTTCATCCGGTCGATGGCGACGCGCGGTTCGTTGGGTGGGCTCGCCACCACCACCGAGGAAGTGTGCGACGTGCTGGCGGCATTCGGGTTCGATCGCATCCTGATCGAGACCGTCGGCGTAGGGCAGACCGAGCTCGATGTGGCGCGCACGGCCGAGACGACCGCACTCGTGCTGGTACCGGAATCGGGGGACGCGATTCAGACGCTCAAAGCCGGGGTGATGGAGGTGGCCGACGTCTTCGTGGTCAACAAAGCCGACCGCCCCGGCGCCGAGAAGCTGCAGCGGGATATCGAAGTCACGTTGGGAATCCGGCGCGGCAATGCCTTCCGGCACGTGTCGCCCCACCACGCCCCCCGGCCCCAGACGGATCGCCGGATCGGTGGATCGGCGGATGGCACTTCGCAACCACCGCATCCGCCCATCCGCCCATCCGGCGATCCGCCGGTGTGGGAGCCGCCCGTGCTCCTGACGGTCGCGGCTCGCGGGGAGGGGATCGTACAGCTGGTCGAGGCGCTGGACCGGCACCGTGCGTACCTTGAGACGAGCGGCATGCTGCACCAGCGGCGGCGGGAGCGGCTTGCCGAGCGGACGCGGACGGCGGTGAATCGGGCGCTGCTGCAGTGGGTGTGGGACAGCGGTGCCGCCGAGGCGATGCTGGTGGAAGCGCTGGACGACATGTCGGCGGGGAAGCGGAGTCCCTACGAAGTCGCCGCGGCAATCGTGGATCACGCCAGAAATGGAGCGACGCGATGAGCATCGAACGGAAGCCGGTGTATTCGCCGCAGGACCTGGATGGGTGGAGCCCGGAGGCGCAGCTGGGCACACCCGGCGCGTTTCCGTTCACCCGCGGGATCCACCCCACGATGTACCGGGGCCGGCTCTGGACGATGCGCCAGTTCGCCGGGTTCGGCACGGCGGCAGACACCAACCGGCGCTACAAATTCCTGCTCGAGTGCGGGCAGACGGGACTCTCGGTGGCGTTCGACTTCCCCACGCTGATGGGATACGACTCCGATCACCCACGCTCCGAGGGGGAGGTGGGGAAGTGCGGCGTCGCGATCTCGAGTCTGGCCGACATGGAGACGCTGTTCGCGGGCATCCCGCTCGATCAGGTGTCCACGTCGATGACGATCAATGGACCCGCGGCGATCCTGTTCTGCTTCTACGTCGCCGCGGCCGAGCGGCAGGGCGTGCCGATCGCGAAGCTGCGCGGCACTGTGCAGAACGACATTCTCAAGGAATACATGGCGCAGCACGCGTGGGTGTACCCCGCGGAGCCGGCGCTGAAGATCATCGTCGACATGTTTGAGTGGTGCGCCGAGCACACGCCGCTGTGGAACACCATCTCGATCTCGGGCTACCACATCCGCGAGGCGGGGGCGACCGCCGCCCAGGAGCTCGCGTTCACGCTGGCGAACGGGTTCACCTACGTCGAACGCGGGGTGGCCCGGGGTCTCGATGTGGACGACTTCGCCCACCGCCTGTCGTTCTTCT
>JBGPHP010000014.1:0-26206 GCA_041484445.1 Gemmatimonadota bacterium | reverse complement strand
CGAGCGGGACATCGTCGGGTCCGCCCACCAGCACCACGTCGAGGCGCTCGACGAGCCGCCGCGCCAGCGCCGCGTAATGCGGCCACCGCTTGCTGCCCCAGATCGATCCCGGCGCGAGGGCGGCGAACGGCGTCCGGATCGTCCCCATGCCGAGCAGCGCCTTGGCCCGCGCCACATCGGCCACCGACAGCTGCAGCATCGGCAACGTCTGATGCTGCGGCGCAGCATCGGCGAGCGCCAGCAGCCGGTCGATTTCGTGGCCGGCCCGCGGTCGGGGGCGGGTTTCGGTATACAGCGCCCGCCAGCCGTCGGCGAATCCCACTCGCCTGGGGATGCGGGCGAGAAACGCCAGCGCCGCGCTGCGCAGCGACCGGTGGGGAAGGTATGCCGCCTCGTAGCGCTGCGCACGCAGCTGGCCGGCCAACCGCCGCAGGCCGCCGAGCCCCCGATCGGCCCCGCGCTTGTCGTAAGCAATCACGCGCCGCACCGCCGGATGTGTCTCGAGTAGTGGCGCCGCAGCCGGCGTCGTCACGACATCGACCGCCCCATGCCGATCCGCCAGTACCGCCAGGAGCGGAGTCGTGAGCAGGACATCGCCCAGGAACGCCGTCTGGATGACGAGGGCAGGGACCGGGGAGGGCGCCGTCATGGAGGGTGGAATCTGGTGAGGCGCCCACGGCCTTGGTAGGCACCCTGCACGTGAAGCCTAGAAGGACCAGCCGGTTCGACAGGTTACGACGATACCGTCCGGACCGTGCGTGACGTAGACGTGGGTGAGGGTCTTTCCTCTGAGGCGCAGGCCAAGTCCCAGGCCCGGACCGACCTTCAGGCCGGTAACGGTGGGGACGAAGGGCTCGCCATCAAACACGCGCCCGAAGTCCACGAAGGCGGCGGCGAGCAGCTCGAAGCGCCCGGCGCGCCGGACCAGACTGCGCCGCAGCTCCACCGTCCCGAACTCCACGTCTCGGCCCACAAATCGCTGGGAGCGCAACCCACGATGCGTCGTCGGCCCACCGAGCACGTCGATCGAGCCTTCCCACATCGGCATCTCGAAGGCAGCGCTCAGGGGGAGACGGCCGACTCCTCGCGCAGCCGCGAGACGCAACGCGGCCCAGGTATGAGCGCCGAGCGGGATGTAGCCTCGGGCCGCGCCGGAAAACCGCGTGTACCCGCCGCCGCCTGAACCGGTCGTCACGCTCAGCTCGACGAGGAATCCGCGCCGCGGGTCGTATTCACTGCTCCGGCGGTCGAAGACCAGAGTCAGGCGCGCCGTCCGGTCGGTTTCATCGACTGAGGGGCCATACGTGGAGCGAAAGACCGACCGACCACGGAGGGAATCGAATCGGGAACGGGCGATGCCGACGGCGACGGCGACACTCGAGCCCCAGCGAACTGCGCGTGTGACTTCCAGCGCTGCCAGATGGCGTGTGCGGCGCACCTTATAGAAGTAGGGCTGCGTGTCGTTGACGAGCTTGGGGTCGTAGATGGTTTCGTTCCCCACCCCCAGGAATTCGAAGAGGGCTTCGCGTTGGGCGAGTCCGGTCAGCACGACGCGCCACCCCGGCCACAACCCCGGGGCACGGAAGGCCAACGATCCGAACCAGCTGCCGCGCCAGCCGTAGCCGGCCGACGCCCCAATGCTCGCGTCCAGGAGCCGCGGGGAGAGCGAGTCCGCCTTGCGAGTAAGCGCGAATCCGATTCCGAGCTGCGGGCCCGTGTTGCCTGAGAGGTTCACGCCGGTGGGGAAGACGGTTCGCCGCCACGGCGCGGTGGTCTGGCCGCCGAGCGCACCGGCGGAGAGCACCATGATCGGGAAGAGGGCCAGTCCGGCGACCCTCACGAGCGAGCCTCCGTCCTTCGGCGCGGCACCTACCACTTGAATCGGCTGACCTCGATCGGAACCACGAGCCGCATCGAGGCGAGCACACCCCGATGCGTCACCGGCTGCAGCAGCGCGGGGCTGCCCGCCAGGTAGAGCTGAACCTCCGGGATGAGCGCCACCCGCGCCACGGGGATCTCCACGGACAGGCCGGGCGCCGCCAGGAACTCGGTGGAGTGCCTGGAGGCTCCTGCGGCGCGCTGGGCGAACCGCAACACTCCCAGGCTCATGCTCGGCACGACCTCGAGCGCCCCGACGGGGATCTGCACGCCGAGATCGACGGCGAACGCCTGAACGCGGTTCCGTACCTGCAGCTTGGTGGCACCGACCTGATACGACCAACGGACCCCGACGTACACGAGGCGGCCGGGTGCGACCCCTACGACCAGCCCGGCCCCGGGTCCGTAGGTGTCGGGCGTACCGTAGCTCGTGACGACGCCGAGGTGCAGCTCGCCGATCTGGCCCGCCAGTGGAGACGCAGACAGCAACACGACTCCGCTGATGGCAAGGCACACGCGGGCAGCGGGTCTCACACGCCGTCCTTGGCGATCCGCGCGATGCGGCGTCGTAGCTCGCTGACGGGGGGGATCAGGCGGTCGAGCGCCGCCTGATCGTCGATCCAGGTGACGGTACCGACCATGAACACGAGATCGATCAACGGCACGAGCGACTGCGCCCCGGTGAACAGCACACCGACCTCGCCATCCATGAACATCCCGCGCGGATCCTGGTTCTGCGAGCCGAGTACCGCGAAGCTCGCGGCCCGCGGCGTGCCCCGGACGGGGGCGAGCAGGCGCTCAGCGATCTGCTCCAGCGAATCCGCCAGGCTATCTGCCGTCACGTCGGTGCCCTGCGGGGAATACGTGGCGGCGCGGTACCGCAAGTAGACCGCCATGAATTCCGGCCACTCGGGGGAGGCCGTGATCCCGCGCCAGAACGGACCGGTGGCGAGGAACTGCACCTTCTGATGCAGCTTGGGCTGTCGCGCCTCCGTCGCGGGATCGTCCGCGGCTCTTTCGGTGTTGATGTCTCCCCGGCCAAAATCTGCAACCAGCGGTAGGAGTGCCGGTGCGAACGGCAGCAGCGACCGGAGCATGGCGGTGGTGTCGACTTGGCGCGCCCAGCGCTCGGCCCGGCTCGCGAATCCGTGCTCATCGGCTGGCAACGCGTAGAGACCCGTCCGCAGATCGCCCCCCGCTGCCGCCATCGCCGAGGCCAGCTCGCGACGCACGATCAACAGCCGTGTCAGCAGCTCGCGCGCCCGGACCATCTGCGGGAAGCCATTACTCGGCGCATTGCTTTGGGCCGGGGCGACGATGAGCACCGTGACGCCGCGCAGGCACGCGCCGACGAGCAGCCCCCCATAGAACTCCGAGTTCCACAGCGAATCGGGGACCTTGATGACCGAACCGGGCGGCAGGAGGGTGTAGAGGAGCGCCTTGGCGACGTTCAGGGGTTTGGGCAGATAGCCCGTACCGTTGACCAGCACCGCGGCACGCCCGTCATACCGGGCGGCATCGGGCAGGGCCGCGAGCTGCGCCTGGAGTACGGCCCCCTCGGCCGGCGGACCCTGGCGCAACGGCTCCGGGAGGTCCGATTCGGGCACCCCCTGGCTGGTCAACAACTCGCGCGCGGCTTGTCTGATCTGCAGCAGGGCCGGGCCCGTGAGAATCAGCGAACGGTCATCCCACCCCGGGCCGATATACTGTTTGCCCACGCCCATGCCCGTGAGGATCGCCACGCCGTCGAAGGGATCGTCCTCGCGAACGTCGCGGAAGGAGATCTTGCGATGGTCCCGCATCACGTCATCCGGATACCCGAAGACGCTCGAGATGACACCGCCGCTCCAAAACGAGGCGTCGACGCGGTTGGTGATGTTCACATGCACTTTGATCCGATTGCGCAGCCAGGCCTCGCCGTATTCCCGCTCCTCGGCTTGGAGCACGCGCGAGTGCAGTACGGCGGCGCGCAGCCGCGCCAGCGCGCCGGCCAGCTGCGCCGAATCCTGTGGGGTGCCGTGTGGGAGATGGGGGGACGCGCGCAGCGGATCCTCGAGCACGGTCATCAGGATCCGTGACTTCCGCTGCTCGTAGTAGTGCTGGTCGAGGAAGATGAAATACGAAGGGAGGGTGCCGGTGGAGTCGTATGCTTCGACCCGCGCCGCGAGCGCCGTGAGATAGCCGTTCACCACTTCCAACGACGCCCAATCGAGGGCCTGCAGCGAATCCAGCGCCGGGAAATCGTGGATCCAGAGGACATGGTAGTCCCGGGTCTGACGGATCATCTTGAGCAGCTCGGTCAGGAACTGCAGGTTGGCGACGTAGGTGAGGCGGTTGTGATCGGTGAACCGGACGTGGGTGCCGCGTTCGACGAGGGCGTCGAGCTCGGCTTGCTCGTCGTACTGCTCGGGGTCCAGCGCATACTGCAGCGGCAGCCACACCAGCCGCGGGTCGTCCCATTCCCGGGCCGCGTGCTTTCGCACTCCCTCGAGGAGGTCCGTCACGGCTTCGAAGACGAACATGACGTCCTCGACCTGGTCCATCGACATGACCGTGGACGTGACGACCCACCGACCGAACCGCCCGCGGGCAGCGAGGCTCAACCCCCGTAGCGTGTCGTGGTGCTTCTTCCTGCCGAGCAGGCCGTCATAGGGGAGGAGCACTTTATCGAGCAGGATCTCCCGGCATTGCAGCGCCAGCGCCCGCCCGACCGAGTCGTTCCCGGCGGCGACGGCGAACGCTCGTTCCAGCTCGGCGTGAAAGAACCGCACTTCGTCTGCGACGCTCCGCGTCGCGAGATGGTCCCGCAGATGGGTGACGTAGTCCGTGGTGCGTCGCACCGCGATGGGCTCGTTCCGGCCGTCCTGGTCCAAGAACGGCGCGACCAGCCGCCGGATCCACTCGGCGGAAATCCGCAGCGTGTCGATCGCCGCGCGGAGGGCGAGATCGGCCGTCTGGTGTGCGGGCGGCGCGTTCAGCGGGCGGTCGACGACGACGTAGTCCCGGAGCGGCCGGTTGCGGCCGGCGAGCGGGTCGCCCAGCGGGGCCGAGACGCCGAGGGTGAAGCTGTGTCCCCGCAGTGGGTACCAATCGAGCCGCAGCATCGTGCCCCGTGACAGCAGGCCGCCGCGACGCACCGGCGTATGCGCCGTGACGAGCATGTCGAGCCGGCCGCCCAGCAGGTTGTAGTCCGCCCCGAGGCCGGTGCTCAAGTAGGGGACTTGGAACACGGCTCGCACCCCGCCGTCGCCCTGGTTACCGCGCGCGCCGAGGTAGGTCTCCATCCCGATCTCGGCGAGTTTCGTGATCGGATTGAGTGGGGCGAAGTAGGCGCCGCCGAACGCTCGCACCATGAGGTCGGTGGACGGGCCAGCCAGGTAGGCCCCGGTGCCGATGCCGATTTGCCAATGCCAGCGGATCGGTTGTCCCAGGGACACGGTGCGACCGCCCGCGCTCGGAGCGGGCGACGATTGGGCGCTTGCGTTTTGCGTTGAGCCGGGCGGGAGTCCGGCTGTCCAGGCCACCGTGACGAGCAGCACGCTCCCGAAACGGGAGGCGCGAGCGACCACAGAACCTCGCGGAAGTGTCGTCGTCCCGCGGTGCAGGATGGGGCGGCGAGGGTCCCTGTGCATGTACCGTCCGGGTGGGCGGCCCGCAAGGGTGCAGCGCGGCTCGCTGCTGTGCTAATCGACCTGTAACACCGCCAGGAACGCCTCCTGCGGGATCTCCACGGTGCCCACCTGCTTCATCCGCTTCTTTCCTTCTTTCTGCTTTTCCAGGAGCTTCCGCTTGCGCGTCACGTCGCCGCCGTAACACTTGGCGAGCACGTTCTTGCGCAGCGGGCGGATGGATTCGCGCGCGATCACCTTGCTGCCGATCGCGGCCTGGATGATCACCTCGAACAGCTGCCGCGGGATCAGCTCCTTCAGCTTCTCGGCGATCTTGCGCCCCCACTCGTAGGCCTTGTCGCGGTGGATGATCACGCTGAACGCGTCCACGGCCTCTCCGTTGAGCAGCAGATCGAGCTTCACGAGCTCGCTCGCCCGGTAGCTCAGGAATTCGTAGTCGAGCGACGCGTAGCCGCGCGACACGGTCTTCAACTTGTCGTAGAAGTCGAGGATGATCTCCGCCAGCGGGAACTCGAACGTGAACTCGACGCGCGTCGGGTCCACATAGTGCATGCCCAGGTACACGCCGCGTCGGTCCTGCCCCAGCTTCATGATGGCGCCGATGTAGTCCGCCGGCACGAGGATCCGGGCCTTCACGAACGGTTCTTCCACCCGCTCGACGCCGGAGCCATGGGGCATCGCGCTCGGGTTCTCGACGAGATCCATCGAGCCGTCCGACTTGTACACGTGGTATTCGACGTTCGGCACGGTCGAGATCAAGTCGAGATCGAACTCACGCTCCAGCCGCTCGCGCACGATTTCCATGTGGAGCAGCCCGAGGAACCCGCAGCGGAACCCGAAGCCAAGGGCGATGGAGGTCTCGGGCTCGTAGTGGAGTGAGCCGTCGTTGAGCTGGAGCTTGGCCAGCGCATCCCGCAGCTCCTCGTACTGCTCGGCGTTCGTCGGGTAGAGCCCCGCGAACACCATCGACTGGATCTCCCGATATCCCGGGAGGAGCGGGGTGTCGCGGTGCTCCGCGTCGAGCACGGTGTCCCCCGGCCGCGTTTCCTGGACTCCGCGGATGTTGGCGATGAAGTAGCCGACTTCACCCGCTTCCAGCTGCTCCGTGGGCTTGTGCCCCAGCTGCAGATTGCCCACTTCGTCGACCTCGTAGAGATCGTCCTTGTGCGCCCCGAACGCGATCTTCATCCCGGGGCGCACCCGACCATCCACCACGCGGATGCTGGGGATCGCGCCGCGGTAGCGATCGTAATAGGAATCGAAGATCAGGGCGCGCAACGGCGCCTCGGGTTCCCCCTGCGGGGCCGGGACCCGGTGCACGACCGCTTCGAGCACCTCCGGGACCCCCGTCCCGTCCTTGGCGGAGATCCGCAGAATGTCTTCCGCCTTCGCGCCGATGAGGTCGTGGATCTCCTGCGCCCGCCGGTCGGGCTCGGCGCCGGGGAGATCGATCTTGTTGAGCACCGCGATGATCTCGAGCCCCGCGTCGAGCGCCAGGAAGAGGTTCGACAACGTCTGTGCCTGGATCCCCTGCGAGGCGTCCACCACCAGGATCGCCCCTTCGCAGGCCGCGAGTGAGCGGGAGACTTCGTAGGTGAAGTCCACATGCCCCGGCGTGTCGATCAGGTTGAGCTCGTAGAGCTGGCCGTCGCGCGCGTGGTAATTCATCCGCACGGCGTTCAGCTTGATGGTGATGCCCCGCTCCCGCTCCAAGTCCATGGTGTCCAGCACCTGATCGCGCATCAGCCGCTTGTCGAGCGTGCCCGTCAGCTCGATCAGGCGGTCGGCGAGTGTGGACTTGCCGTGGTCGATGTGGGCTACGATGCAGAAGTTGCGGATGTTGGCTTGGCGCATGTGGGAGAGAAGATAAGCTATCGGCTATCGGCTATCGGTCGGCACCCTGCCGATAGCCGATGGCTGATAGCATATTTCCTCCAAGGACTTCCCCTGCCACCAATTACCGGCTGGTTCGATCCCGCCCCCAAGGGCGGCGGCGCACTCCGATTGGCGGCGAATAGCTATCTGCCCGCCCGCGGGGACCCGTCCGTCCGCTTGCCGGGACTGCGCCGCGGCGACCGGCTCGAGATGGAGAACGGCCGCGTGCTCACCGTGAACGGCATCGCGCCGGATCGGGTGGGGGACCGCCCCGCATTCGCGAACCTCGGTGCGGTCCACCCCTCGCGGCCGCTGAGCCTGGAGACGGTGGCGCCGCAGAGCCCCCGCACCGGCGACATCCAGCGGGTCATCGACCTCGTGTGCCCGCTGGGATTCGGCCAACGCGCGCTCATCGTCTCCCCACCCAAAGCCGGCAAGACGATCGTCTTGCAGGCCGTGGCGGAAGGCGTGGCGCAGAACTTCCCGGGTACGGAGCTGCTCATCCTCCTGGTGGACGAGCGCCCGGAAGAAGTGAGCGAGATGATCGATTGGGGTCGCGGCGAGGTCGTGGCGTCCAGCTTCGACCTGCCGCACGAACGACACGTCGCGGTGGCGGACATCGTGTTCGAGCATGCGCGACGTCAGGTGGAGCTGGGCCGCGACGTCGTGATCGTGCTCGACTCGCTGACCCGGCTGGCGCGCTCGCACAACACCGCCGGCCGCTCCAGCGGCCGTACCATGTCCGGCGGACTGGATGCGAACGCGCTGGCGAAACCCAAGGCGCTGTTCGGGTCGGCCCGGGCGGTGCCCGACGGGGGATCGCTGACCGTCATCGCGACGGCGCTGGTGGAGACCGAGAGTCGGATGGACGACGTGATCTTCGAGGAGTTCAAGGGGACCGGCAACGCCGAGCTGCGTCTCACGCGCGAGCTGGCCGACCGCCGGATCTACCCCGCCGTGGACGTGGCCGCCAGCGGGACGAGACGCGAGGAGCTGCTGGCCCCTGCGGCGGTCGTAGCGGCGCGCCAGGAGCTGCGCCGTCGCCTGGTGGCGCTGCCGACCGCCCAAGGGATGGAGAATCTCCTGGCGTTGATGCGACGCGCGAAGTCGAATGCCGCGCTGCTGGGAACCGAGGCCGCCTAGCGCACCGGGTGGCGGAGAATGGTCCGCAGCCTCGCGGGGGCGGCGCGTCGCGGATCCGACAAGTAGATCTCGTGGTGACGTCCGTGTGGCCGGAGGCCGTGGGCGCGGGCGAACGCCATCACGGCGCCGACACCGTACAGCGCCCCGACGGCCGCACCGAACGCCGGTCCATTGGGATCGCCGCGCCCGGCCGCGACCAAGTACTTCGCGGCACCGATGGTCACCACGGCGGGGGTCCGCGGAGCGGCGTATTCCTTCTTGTGCCGGGCGTAGAGGTCGAGTTTCATCCGGGTGCTAATTCGTTCCGCCCTGGACGATGCGCCGATAGCTGTCCGGATTCCACCGCGGCTTTTGCGCCGCGTTCGCCACCGTCTCGCCCAGGTAGTACTCCAGCCGGACGAATCGCGCTTCCTTCTCGGTGTCGATCTTGTCCGGGGTGTCGCTGACCTGGTGGTAGTCCGGGTGCAGCCCGCTTGTGAAGAAGAGGATCGGGACGCCCTTGCGCGCGAAATTGTAGTGGTCGGAGCGGAAGTACAGGTTTTCCTGCGGCCACCGGTCGCCCACCGGCGTCATACGCAGCTCGGGATGCGCCGCCGCCACTTGATCGAGGGTCGTACCGAGGTCGGAGTGCTCCCGCCCGATGACGACCATCGAATCCCGCAGCGTATCGGAGCGCCCGACCATATCGCTGTTGAGGTCCGCCACGATGCTGTCGATCGGAACGGTCGGATGGTCGGCGAAATACGCACTGCCCCAGAGTCCCCGCTCCTCGCCGCTCACGGTCAGGAAAATGAGTGAGCGCTTGGGACGAACCGGTGCGGAGGCGAACGCCTCCGCCAGCTCCAGCACCGCGACCGACCCTGTGCCGTCGTCATCGGCACCGTTGCAGATCGAGTCGGCGCCCTTGGGACTGCACCCTTCGCCGTCCTTCGGCATGCCGATGTGATCCATGTGGCCGCTGAACGCCACGTACTGGTGTCGCAGGACCGGGTCGGAGCCTTCGAGAATGCCGACCACATTCGGCGCGCCGGTGCGCTGCAACAGGCGCCGGGGCAGATCGACATGCAGCGTGAGGCCCGGGATGGCGCGAGCCGCGAGCGGTCCGGCGGCACCGGATCGCGCCGAATCGAGGTTCACCCCCGCCAGGGCGAGCCACGACTGGGCCTCGGCTCCTCGAACCGCGAGGATGGGCGGAATCACGAGTCCCCCACCCGCATTGGGATTCTCAACGACTCGACCGGATTGTTGACTCGGAAACTGAGCCCAGGCGGAATCGGGCAGGTCGAGGATCACGACGATGGCGGCCGGATGACGCTGGAGCAGAGCGCTCGCGCCGGCAAACCCGGTCGCGCCGATGGGGACGATGGCGATCGTCCCGGTGGCCAGCGCCGAGTCGATCCCGCCCCCCGATTGCGGGGTACCGGTGACGAGGATGGTTCCTGCCGCCGTCCGGTCCGCGGTGGGCGTCCCCTGGATGAACTTCATATCCTGCCCGAGCGTCCAGCGTACCGACGTCGCGCCGCTCGCCCAGACGGCGGCACTCTCGGCGACGGCTTCGTAGACGTTCAGTTGATACCGCTGCAGATACCCGCCGCTATCGCCCGCCGGCGTCAGGCCGAAGCGTCGAAACTCGGCGGCTACGTATCCGGCCATCTTCTCGAGCTCGGGGGAGGGAGTCGCCCGGCCGCGCATCGAATCGTCCGCGATTCGATAGATGCGTTGGCGGATATCCTCCGCGGTAATGGACGCGACACCGCGCTGCGGGGCGGGCGCCGAGACCGGCGCCGGGGCGGCGGACGGTGATGGCCCGTGGCCCGGGCTGCACGCGAGGGCGGCGGCGAGCGGGGCGACTCTGATAAGACGCATGAATGCACTCCGAGCGGTGAGCGGCAGACGGGCCTGAAACGGCTTCCGGGGGCACAAACTAGCACGCCCGTCCGCGGGCGACTACGGACGGGCGCGTCAGCGAGTTGCAAGCAGCGAAGTTGCTACGGACGCCGCCGTCGCAGCTCGGGCTTCTGGGGAGATTTCCCTTTTGCCGGCTCGGGGTCCCGTCCACGGCGCGGTTCCGCGTGCGGAGTTTCGCGCGGGGGCTGCGACCGCGGCTCGGCCTGGGGCCGGCGCGGCTGTGGATCCCGTGGCGTGTCGCGCTCGTCCCGCCCTCGATCACGCCCCTGGTCGCCCTGACGGGCGGGCGGGTCGGGCCGCTCCGCCGGTGGACGGCGCCGCTCGTCGCCGATCCGGGGACGCTGCTCGGGATGCCCCTGGTTCTGGTCGTCCGGGCGCCGAGCCGGCTCTTCCCGCCGGGAGTCCGGCTGATCGCCAGGATCGCGTGGATCGGCCGACCGTGGCCGCTCCGGCCGCTCGCCGGCGTTCGGCCGGTCGGGGCGCCGCCGTCGGATCACGTCGGGCACAGGGATCGAGCCGCGACCGCCCAGATCGGCACCGCGGACGCCACGGCGGCCGTTGTCGTTCACCGGCCGCTCGCGCTCGCGGGTCACGAATCGATCGTCGCCGACTCCGCCCCGATCCTTAAAGATGAAGCGAGGCTGGGGCCGCAACGGCCGGGTGAAGACGACGCGCCTGCCACCGTAATACCGATAGGGGTAGTAGTAGGGGTCGTCGAACACCACGATCCGGAAGCGCACGCAAGAATAGTCGTACGGATTCCAATAGGAGAAGGTCGCGTAGCTGTGGCAGTCGTAACACAGGAAGCGCGGGTAGTCGTATCGCCGTTCCACGTAATAGGGGGTGATGTCATAATCCCAATCGGCGTCGCGTCCCGAGACGATGCGCTCAGCCAGATCGGTGAGGGCGACATACGGATCCCCACGAACACGGCCGTCGGCGATCACCCGGTAGTCCCAGTGGTCGCCGCTCGTGATCGCGTCGAAATCAAACGGATCGGCCGATGCGACCGCGAAGACGTAGCCCACTCCGGGGTAGTCGTCGATCTCGAACGCGTCGTCACCATGGCCCCCCTCGACCAGGAACTCATGACCGGCTCGCACGAAGTCATCGTCCCAGGGGTCGCGCGGGAACAGCACCCGGACGCGACCGTCGGTGTCGACTCGAAACAGCGCGACGTATGCATCGCGGTCGGCACGCAGGTAGACGCGGGCGTCCTCGCCGCTGTGGAAGGGATCGTCGCCGCGGTTGGTCCAGACCTCCACGCGGGGGCGATCGAGATTGCTGCCGGATTTGACCGGCAGCGGGACAGCGCGGCCGCCGAGGGCGGTGAACAGCACGATGGTTGCGAGCATAGGTCCTCCGGGCGGATGGAGGGGCACGCTACATGCCACCTGCACCCCAGGCCTAACCGAATACTTCACAATCTGTTACGGCCGTGCTCCTCGGCGATTGGGAGCGGGAATGTCCTCTACCACGGACACCCGACCGCCCCTACCTTCCGCGAGCCATGACCCCCAGAGAACGCCTCGACCTGCTCGATCCCACCGAAGTCGCGCGACTCGGCGGTGTGGAGATCGTGGCCCAGGGGGTAGTCGAGGGCTTCCTCTCGGGGCTCCATCGGTCGCCGTTCCGCGGATTCTCCGTCGAGTTTACCGAGCACCGGGCTTACCAGCCCGGCGACGAGCCGCGCTATCTCGACTGGCGGATCCTGGCCCGTTCGGACCGTCTCTTCGTGAAGCAGTTCGAGGAAGAGACGAATCTCCGCGCCATGATCCTACTGGACGGGAGCCGGTCCATGTCCTGGCGCGGGGCTCCCGAGCGCCTGACGAAGCGGGAATACGCGCAGCGGCTGGCGGCGTCGCTGGGATTGATTCTGCTGCGTCAGCGGGATGCCACCGGTCTCATCACGTTCGACGACGCGGTGCGGGACGTGGTCCCTCCACGGGTGAAGTCGGGACAGTGGCGCCGTCTGCTGCAGGGAATCGTGGCGCTCCCGGAAGGGCGGGGAACCGCGGCGGAGCCCGCGCTGCGCCAGGTGACTTCGCTGCTGGTGCGCCGGGGGCTTGTCGTGTTGATCTCCGATCTCCTGCTGGAGCGCAGCCTCGCGCTGGTCGCGCTCCGTTTCCTGCGTCATCGGGGGCACCAGGTGGTCGTCCTGCACCTCATGGACCCGGCGGAGCGCACACTCACCGGGCCGCCCGAGGTGCGATTCCGCGACCCGGAATCCGACGAGAGTCTGGTCGTGCGGCCGCGAGAGCTGGCACGGGCGTATCGGGATGCCGTGCAGCACGAAATTTCGGCGTGGCGATCCGCGTGCCGCCGTCACGGTATCGGCTATCACGACGTCACGACCGACGAGCCGTTCGGCCGCGTGCTGCGCCGTCTCGCGTGATCTTCCTGCATCCGTTGGCTTTGTTCGGCATCGCCGCCGCGGCGATCCCGGCGCTGTTGCATCTGTTCCAACGTCGCGTCCCGCCGGAAGTCGAGTTTCCGCCGCTGCGCTACCTGAGCGAGGCCGAACGACGCAGCGCACGACGGCTGCGACTGCGTCACTTGCTGCTGCTGCTCCTGCGGACCGCGTTGATCGTGGTCGTGGTGCTCGCGGCGGCGCGCCCGCTCATCCCTGCCCACCGGTCCGGCGCTGCCCACCCGCCGACGGCGCTTGCGCTGATCCTGGACAACTCGCTGTCGTCCGGGGCCGTGACAGGAGGCCAGGTGACGCTCGATCGCCTGAAGTCGGCGGCGCGCGCGGTGCTGCGGAGCGCAAGTCCCGAGGACCGGCTGTGGCTGGTGCTGGCGGATGGGATCATCCGCGCGGGTGGGCGTGAGGAGCTGCTCGCGGCGTTGGATGGTGCCGCCGCTGAGCCGCGGCGGCTGGACCTCGTCATCGCGGTGCGGGAGGCGGTGCAGGTCGTGGGTGCCGATCCCGCGGTGGCGCGAGAGGTCCTCGTGGTCAGCGACCTGCAGCGCACCGCGCTGGCGACCGACCGGATCACCCTTCCCACCGGAGTCCGAGTGTTGGTGCTCGCGCCGCACCCATCGCCTCCGAATCGAGGGATCGCCGCGGCCCGGGTCACGTCCGGAGCCGCCGTGGTGACGGTGGGTGGCACACCGGGCTCGGGGGAGGTGCCCGTCACGTTGCGCGTGCGGGGTCGAGACGTCGGCCGGGGCCTGGCGCCTGCGGGCGCGACGGTGACTCTCCCAGTGGGAGATCCCGGGCCGGGGTGGTGGGTAGGGGAGGCGACTCTGGAGCCCGACGAGTTGCGCGCGGATGACCGTCGTCTCGTCGTCTGGCATGCCGTGCCGCCGGCCCGGGTGGTGGTGGGGTCGGGCGCGGGTCCGTTCGTCAGTGCAGGGCTCGAGGTGCTGCGGACGGGTGGCCGTGTTGCCGACGGCGCCGGCGTGACGATCGCCGACAGGCCGGGGACCGGCGCTTCGGTCGTCCTTCCGCCGGCCGATCCCGCGCTGGTGGGTCAGGTGAACCGGGCGCTCGCCGAGCGAGGCGTGGGCTGGCGATTCGGGCCGTCGGCGACTCCTGGCCTGATCAGCGGCGCGGGCATCGATGGCGTGCCGGTGACGCGGCGCCAGCGACTCGAAGGCACGGACAGCGGTGCCGTGCTGGCGCGCGTCAACGGCGAGCCGTGGGCGGTCGCGGCCGGCGAGATCGTCCTGCTGGGCAGCCGCCTCGACACCGCGTGGACGGCCCTTCCGACTGCACCGGCCTTCGTGCCGTTTCTCGACGCCCTCGTCAACCGCTTCGCGCGAGGAGAAACAGTCGTCGAGGAGCGAGAGGGCCCGGTCGGTGTCGCATTCCGTATGGTCGGTGCCGACACCGTCGGGGCCATCGTGTACGGACCGGATTCGCGGGAGTCCGATCTCACGCCGGCGGAGCCCGGTCGCATTCGCAGCGCGCTCGGCGCGGACCTGGTGGCGGATGATGGGTTCGCCGAGGCGGCCTTCGCCGGACTGCGCCGCGCGGACATGAGCGGCCTCCTCCTGCTCGTCGCCCTGCTCCTGGCGTTCGGGGAGCTCGCGGCGGCGACGCTGGCGCGGTGATGTCGCTCGAGTTTCTGCTCGACCGTCTGGACGACATCCCCGCCACCCGCGTCTTGGTCGAGCACCTGCCGGGCGCTGGTGAACGGGTCGCCGTCGGCGGACTGCCGGGCTCGAGTCCCGCCGTGCTGGTCGCCGCGCTGGCGCGCCGCCTGCCGCAGCGGCTGTTCGTGGTCATCGCGCCCACGCCAACGGATGGCGAGCGCTGGCTCGCCGACCTCCTGGCGTTGCGGGATGGTGGCGTGGTCCTCTACCCGCAGCGCGAAAGCCTCGGTGTCGACGAGCCGCATGTGGAGATCGCGGGTGAGCGGGTGGAGACCGTCGAAGCGTTGCTGTCCGCGACGGCGCACATCGTGGTGACGACCGCCCGAGCGAGCGCGGAGCGCACCGCCGTGCCGGCCGCGCTGGCGCGTGCGCGGCTGGACCTCTCCGCCGGGGCCGCGGGTGGGGGGAGGGCGTCGTTGACGGCGGTGATCGATCGGCTCACGGACATGGGTTACGCCCGGACGCCGATGGTGAGCGAGGTGGCCGAATACAGCGTGCGGGGCGGGATCCTGGACGTGTATGGGTACGGGATGGCCGGGCCGGCCCGCATCGAGTGGTGGGGTGACGAGATCGTCTCGTTGCGGTCGTTCGATTTGGACACGCAACGATCGGGCGAGGCGCTCGACCGGGTGACGGTGTTGCCGGTGCGGTCGGAGGCGGGGTTGCCGGACGAGGGCGAGTCCGTGCGCACGTCGCTGCTCGAGCTGCTCCCGGCTGAGGCGTTGGTCGTGCTCGATCAGGAAAGCGCGATCGAGCACGAAGTGGATCGGGGGTGGATCGAGGCCGCCCATCACGTCGAAGTCGCGCGGCGGATGGGAGCGGAAGCGCCGCCGCGCGAGCAGATCTTCGTGGCCCCGGCGGACTGGCGAGCGGCCATCGCCCGCTTCGGACGTCTCGTGCCGGGAGCCGTCGATGCGGAGCAGCGCTTTCCACTGGCGCCGCCGGAGGCGATCGACCGCGATCTCAAGCGGCTGCGCCAGGTCGTCGCGACGCCGCCGCCGACGGTCATTCTGTGCGACAACGAGGGCCAGCTCGAGCGCCTCGAAGACCTGCTCGAGGACGGGCCCGGGCGTGCGACGCTCGTGGTCGGCGCGCTCGACGCCGGGTTCCTGCTGCCGGCGCTGCGGGTGCTCACCGATCACGAGATCTTCCGCCGCGCCCGCCGCCTGCGGCGGCCGCGACGGTACCGCAGCGCCACCGTATCCGCGGCCGCCCGTCCCCTCGCTCCGGGGGAATTCGTCGTCCACCTGGAGCACGGCATCGGGATCTTCCGCGGGTTGCAGACCATTCCCGTCGGCGAGGCGACGCTGGAGGTGGCCGTCGTCGAGTACGAGGGCGGTGACCGGCTCAACGTTCCGCTCTACCGTCTGGATCAGCTCGAACCCTACCGCGCCCCGGGGGACGGCGACGCGCCTCCGCCCCGCCTGCACCGGCTGGGCGGCACCAGCTGGCAGCGGCAGCGCGACAAGACGCGCACGGCGATCCGCGCCATGACCCAGGAGCTGCTCGCCCTGTACGCGCGCCGCGAGCTCTCCCCGGGCTTCGCGTTTCCGCCCGATACACCGTGGCAGCGCGAGCTCGAGTCCGCTTTCCTCTACGAGGACACACCCGATCAGGTGCGGGCCACGGTCGAAGTCAAACGCGACATGGAGCGGCCCCGGCCGATGGATCGCCTGCTGGTGGGCGACGTGGGGTACGGCAAGACGGAGGTGGCGCTGCGCGCCGCGTTCAAAGCGGTCCAGGCCGGCAAACAGGTGGCGGTCCTCGTGCCGACGACCATTCTCGCCGAGCAGCACGGCCGGACGTTCCGTGAGCGGCTCGCGGATTATCCCGTGCGCCTCGAGGTGCTGTCGCGGTTCCGCTCGCCGCGGGAGATCACGGCCGCGCGCGCCCGGTTGGAGGACGGGTCGCTCGACGTGGTGATCGGCACACACCGGCTGCTGTCACGCGACGTGACGTTCAAGGACCTGGGACTCGTGATCGTGGACGAGGAGCACCGGTTTGGCGTGCGACACAAGGAGCGCCTCAAAGCGCTGAAACTCGCCGTGGACGTCCTCACCCTCACGGCGACGCCGATCCCGCGCACCCTGCACCTGTCGCTCGCGGGACTACGGGACATGACCCTGCTCGAGACGGCGCCGAAGGACCGCTCGCCGGTGCTCACGTTCGTCGAGCCGTGGGACGACGGTCTGCTGGAAGAGGCGATGGCGCGGGAACTCGACCGGGGCGGGCAGGTGTATTTCGTCCACAACCGGATCGAAACGATCGATACGATCACCGCCCGGGTGCGGACGCTGGCGCCGCGCGCCCGGGTGGCCGTCGCCCACGGACAAATGAAGGAAGCGGACCTGGACCGCGTGATGGCGCGGTTCGTGGCCGGGGAAGTGGACGTGCTGGTGTCCACGATGATCGTCGAGTCCGGTCTGGACGTCCCGAATGCCAACACGATGATCGTCGATCGCGCGGATCGCTTCGGCCTGGCGCAGCTCTACCAGCTGCGCGGCCGTGTGGGACGAAGCCATCGGCGCGCGTCGTGCTATCTGCTGGTTCCGGACGTGACCGATCCGGTAGCGGAGGAGCGACTGGCCGTGCTCGAGCATCACACCGACCTCGGGTCGGGCTATCGGATCGCCCTGCGCGACCTCGAGCTGCGCGGCGCCGGCAATCTGCTCGGCGCCGAGCAGTCGGGTCAGGTGCAGGCGGTCGGCTTCGACACCTACCTGCGGTGGCTCGAGGAAGAAGTCCGCGCCCTCAAAGGGGAGCAGGGAACGGGAAGCGCGTCGCTCACCGCGCCGGAAGTGGTATTCGATCAGCCGGCGCATTTGCCGGACGACTACGTCGCCGATCATGCGGCGAAGCTCGACATTTACCGGCGACTGGCGCGCGCGGAGCGCCCTGGCGAGATTCCAGCGGTTCGCGAGGAGCTGCGCGATCGCTTCGGGCCTCTACCTCCGGAAGCGGAGCGCTTGTTGCTCGTGACGGAACTCCGCGCGCTTGGCGCCCGAGCGGGATTGGAGACGATCCTGGTGCGGGGCGACGAGGCGCGGCTCACGTTTCGGCGAGACGCCCGCCCGCGAATGGCGGGGCTGACGGCGGCGCTCGATGCGGTGCAATTCGCCGCCGACGTCCGCCGAGCCGTCCCGCTCTCGCTGCGGCTGCGCCGGCTGGGGGGTGAGATGATCGGTCCCGGGCTGGTCCGGGCCCTCACGGTGGTTTCGGCCGAACCCTGACGGGAAGAGGAGTCACTGCATGCGTCGACTGGTGTGCGTGGTGGTCGTAGTGGCTGCGGCGGGATGCTCCGTGCTCCGGGATGCATTCACCGCGCATCCCGAGGGAGCCGCGCAAGCGGCCGGACAGACGCTGAGCGTCGAACGGCTGGCCGAAATCGCCGCGCGCGTCAAGGGCATGCCGCTGCAGCCGGCCAGCCTGACCCAGCTCGCCGCCACGTACGTGAATTTCACGCTGTTCGCCATGGCCATGGCGGACGGCGAGTCGCTCACCGACACGGCAGTCGTGGGGCGGGCGATGTGGCCGGTCGTGTCGCAGCTGAAGTTCTATCATTTCCATGATCGGCTGACGGCGAGTCGGCAGCCCACCGATCGCCAGGTGGATTCGCTCTACACCGCCGGGAACCTGCGCGCGTTCCAGCACCTGCTGATCGCGGTGCCGCAGAGCGCGGCGCCCCCGGTGATCCAACAAAAGCAGGCACAGGTCAACGCCCTGTGGCGTCAGCTCGTCACGACGGGCGGAGCGAATTTCGCCGCGGTCGCGCGGCGCAGCTCGGAGGACCCGGGCTCGAAGGCCTCGGGGGGGATGCTGGGGGTCAGTCCGCGGGGCCGGTTCGTGGCGCAGTTCGAGGACGCCGCCTGGCAGCTCGCACCGGGGGCGATGTCGGGTGTGGTCCGCACGCCCTTCGGCTTCCACATCATCCGCCGTCCCCCCCTGGCCGAGATCAGGGACAGCTTCGCCGACGGGGTTCGCGGCATCATCATGGCGCAGTTCGACTCTTCCTATCTCGCCGATCTCTCGAAGCAACGGGAGATTCACGTCTCCGGCGGAGCCGGGGAGGCGATCCGATCGACCCTGCAGGACCTCGATGGGGCGGAGCGCAGCAATCAGCGGCTGGCGACGTATCGCGGCGGCGATTTCAAGATGAAGGATTTCGTCCGCTGGGTGTACGCGATCAACCCCCAGTACCTCCAGGCCCTCCATACCGCGCGCGACTCCGAAATCGAGTCGCTGGTGGAGCAACTGGTGGAGCGGGAGCTGGCGTTGCGGCAGGCGGACTCGGCCAAGGTGCAGCTCAGTGATTCGGAGTGGACGACGGTGCGGGCGGAATGGGATTCCACCCTCGGCATCCTGGGGACGCTGCTGAATTTCACGCCGGCCATGCTGCGTGATTCGGCGACGACGAAGGAAGCCCGGGAGCGCTTCATGATGGCGCGGGTGAACGACTACTTCGACCGCCTCGTGGCCGGTCAGGCGCGGTTCTTCCCCGTCCCGCCGCTGCTCGCCCAGTGGCTGCGCGAACGGGGCCGCTGGTCCATCGACGCCGCCGGCGTGCAGCGTGCGTCGGAACGGGCGGTGGCGCTGCGGGCGAGCGCCGACTCACTGGCGCCCCCCGGCTCCGGAGCGCCGAGTGCGGGCGTCCGGCCAGCGCCCGGGCCGCCTCCCGTCCAGAGTGTCCCGGACTCGGTGTTGCAGCGTCCGCCCGCGCGGCGGGTCGTGCAGTGATCCCGACCGGCCGGCGGTTGGGGCTCGCCCTGGCCGTCGGAGCGATCGCCGCTCCGGGTGTGCGGGCCCAGGCGCGGGCCGCGGTGGACCGGATCGTGGCCATCGTCGGGACCACGCCGATTCTCGCCTCGCAGCTGGAAGAGGAGCTGGCGCAGGCCCAAGCGTCGGGCCAAACGCTGCCGCAGGATTCCGCCTCCCGCGCCGCCTTGAAGCGCCGGATCCTGACGACGCTGATCGAAACCGAGCTCCTGGTGCAGCAGGCCGAGCACGATACGACGGTCAAAGTCTCGGAGCAGGAGGTCCAGGACGCGGTGGAGCAGACGGTGCGGAACGTCCGCAACCGGTTCGCATCCGAAACGGAGTTTCAGCAGCAGCTGCGTCTGGCGGCGTTCGGCGGCGTCGAGGAATGGCGCCGGTGGCTCACCGAGAACCAGCGGCGCGAGATTCTGCGCACGCGGCTCCTGGAGAACCTGCGACAGAAGGAAAAGATCAAGCCGATCCAGCCGACCGAGGCGCAGATGCGCGCCTACTGGGAAGAGAGCAAGGGCCAGACACAACGGCGGCCGGCGAACGTCTCGTTCCGGCAGATCGTCATCCTGCCGCGCCCCGATTCGGCGGCGCGCGCCCGAGGCCGGGCGACAGCAGAGTCATTGCTCGTCGTGCTGCGCGGCGGTGCCGACTTCGCGGAGCTGGCGCGCCGCCTGTCGGCCGACACGGCCACGCGGGACTCGGGCGGCTCGCTGGGGTGGTTCCGCCGCGGCACCATGGTCAAAGCGTTCGAGGAGACCGCGTTCCGGCTGAAGCCCGGGGAGATCTCGGACATCGTCGAGACCGACTTCGGCTACCACATCATTCAGGTCCAGCGGGTGCAACCCGCCGAAGTGCTGGCGCGCCACATCCTGATCCAACCCGAGATCTCGCCGGCCCAGATCGAAGCCGCGCGACGGCTGGCCGACTCGGTGCGGGCCGCCCTCGCTCGCGGCGCGTCGTTCGATTCGCTGGCGCTCCGGTATGGCGACGAGAACGTGCCCAAGCTGGCGGAAGCCGTCGCCGTGGCACAGCTCGGACCCGAATACCAGACGCTCTTTGCCGCGGACACCTCCCACGGGCTCAAGCCGGTGATCGAGCTCGGCACCGCCACCGGACGGCCTCAGTTCGTGGTGCTGGAAGTGACGGCGCGGCAGGCGGAAGGCGAGCTGAGTTTCGACGACGTGAAGGACCAGATTCGCAGCCAGCTCTCGCAGGATCTGGGCGTCCGGCACTATCTCGATCGGCTCCGCCGCCAGACCTACATCGACGTCCGGCTCTGAACGTGCCCGCCCCGCGCCGCCCGCGTCTCGCCGTCACGCTCGGCGATCCGCGGGGAATCGGCCCGGAAGTCGTGGCGCGTGCACTCGGAGACGCACCACTGGCCGCGGACATCGTGCTGGTGGGACCGGATGATCTCATGAACGGGATCGCGGCCCGGAGCCGGGTCGGCGTTGGGCCATGGGGAGCGGGGAGTGCGGAGCCGTCGGAGGACCCAAGCCGGGTGCGTGAAGCGGGACTCCTGTCGGTACGGTCGATCGAGCGCGCCGTCTGGCTCGCGCGCGCCGGTGAGGTGGACGCGGTCGTCACCGGGCCGGTGGAGAAGCGAGCCCTCCACCTCGCCGGATACCCGTATCCGGGTGTCACCGAGCTGCTCTCACATCTCACCGGCGACACGCCGACGGCGATGATGCTGGCTGCGGGACCGCTGCGCGTTGTGCTGGTCACCACCCATATCCCGCTGCGCGAGGTGCCGCACCGACTCACCACCGACGGCATCGTCGCCGTCGGCCGGCTGACCGCCGCGGCGCTCACGCGCTGGTGGGGACTCGCCACCCCCCGGCTCGCGCTGTGCGCGCTGAACCCCCACGCCGGTGAGGGCGGCCTGTTCGGTGACGAGGATGACCGCATCCTTCGTCCCGCGGCGGAACGGCTCGGGGCCGCGGGGCCCCTGCCGGCGGATACCGTGTTTGTCAAGGCGCTGCGGGGGGCGTTCGATGCGGTCCTCGCGCCGTATCACGACGTCGGCATGACGGCGGTCAAAATGGCCGGGTTCGGCAAGGGCGTGAATGTCACGCTGGGGCTTCCGTTCCCGCGCACCTCACCCGATCACGGGACGGCGTTCGACATCGCGGGCCGGGGTGTGGCGGACGCGAGCAGCATGCGGACGGCGCTGGAGCTCGCCGTGCAGCTGGCCCAGCGGAACCGGCCGACGGGTTGAGGACGGCGGTCCGCTCAGGGCCCGGCGCGCGGTGGCGTCACACGCACCTTCCCGACACGCCGGCCATCCATGTCCACCACCTCCAGCGTCACGCCGGCCAGCTCGATCCGGTCTCCCACTTTGGGCAGGCGCCCGAGCGCGCCGAAGACGACCCCGCCGATCGTCGTGTAGTCGGTGTCGTCGATCTGCAGTCCAAAGGCGCGGTTGACGTCGGCGACCTCGGTGCCACCGGTGACAACGGACGCGGGCGTCAGTGTTGCCCCGGATGCCGTTCCGCCCTCCGGACGATCGTACTCGTCGTAGATCTGACCCACGATCTCTTCCAAGAGATCTTCCATGGTGACGAGGCCGGCGGTGCCGCCGTATTCGTCCAGTACGATCGCCAGGTGCACCTTCTGGCGTTTCATGTCCGCCAGCACGTCTTCGACCTCACGCGTGCCCGGCACCAGCAATGGGGGCCGGAGGATGGATTCGAGCGTGCCGCCAGTCGCTCCCCGCAGGGCGCGCAGAATGTCCTTGGCGTGTACGGTGCCGACGATGTCATCCAGGGAATCGCGGTACACCGGATAGCGGGAGCGTCCCGCGGCGGCGACTCGGTCGGCCGCGTCCGGGATCGCGAGCGTGAGCGGGAGTGCCACCATCTGGGTCCGGGGGGTCATGACCTCGCGGGCGTTCTTCTCGCTGAACTCGAACACGCCGGCGATCATCCGCGCGTCCTGCGACCCCAAGCCGCCCGTCTGACGGGTCTGCTCGACCAACATCAGGATCTCTTCGGGTGAGTGCACGCGCTCGCGCTCGCTCATCGGGCGGGCGCCGAACAGGCGCGTCAATCCGGTCGCCGAGTTGTTGAGCAGCCAGATGAAGGGGTTGGTGACCGTTGTGAAGAGCGTCAGCGGGCGGGCGAGCCAGCGACCGAGGGCCTCGGGGTAGAGCAGGGCCAGCGACTTGGGGACCAGCTCCCCCAATACGACGTGGAGGTAGGTGATCAGGACGAAGGCGACCGAGACGGCGACGCCGTGCGTGGCGACGGCCGCGAGCGGGGGAGGCAACGCCGCGAACCAGCGGCCAATGGGTTCCGCCAGCGCCGGCTCCCCGATCCAGCCCAGCCCCAGGCTGGTGAGCGTGATGCCGAGCTGCGTACCCGAAATGAAGCGGGTGATGTTCTGCATCACCCTTCGCGCCGCCATCGCGCGACGGTCGCCGCGCCGGATCATCGCCTCGATGCGGGTGCGACGCGCCGCCACCAACGAGAACTCCGCGGCAACGAACAACGCGTTCGCCGCGACGAGCACGGCCACCGCGGCGAGGCGGAGTCCCAGAGAGTCGACTGCGGGTGGAGGCATAGGGAGGGGGGGAAGGTAGCGGGGTCGAAGGTGACTTCAAGCAGGCGCTCGCGTATGCTTGATGCGGAGAGACGCGAACATGACCCAGACCGTGCCGCTCGACGTCCAGTGCGCGCACCGGGTACCGGAGCGGAGTGAGAGCGCCCGGCGCCTGGGGTGGGTGCTCGTCCTCACCGCCGTCGTGACGGTTGCCGAGGCGGTGGGCGGGTGGCTGGCGCACTCGCTCGCGCTGCTCGCGGACGCGGGCCACATGCTCGCCGACGTGGCGGCGTTGGGACTCGCGCTGTTCGTGCTGCGCATGGCGCAGCGCCCGGCGACGCCGGAGCGCAGCTACGGCCTGGTGCGGCTCGAGATCCTGGCGGCCCTGATCAACGGCGCCGCGCTCATCGTCATCGCGCTGGGGATCGGCATCGAAGCCGTCCGTCGCCTCCAGACTCCCCCCGAAGTGCACGGCGGTCTGCTGCTCGGCGTGGCGAGCGTGGGGCTCCTCGCCAACCTGGCCGGCGTGAGGGTGCTGCATCACGGTCACGATCATTCGCTCAACCAGCGCGGGGCGTACCTGCACGTCGTGAGCGACCTGCTGGGGTCGGTGGGCGCGGTGATCGCCGGCGTACTCGTGGTCGCCACCGGCTGGCGGCTCGCCGATCCCATCATCTCACTCGGAATCGGCCTGCTGGTGTTGAGCGGCGCCTGGCGGCTGGTCCGGGAAAGCGCCGACGTGCTGCTCGAGGCGACGCCGGGCCACATCGCGCTCGGCACGGTGCACGAGCGGCTCGCGAGCCTGCCGGGGGTCGCCTCGGTCCACGACCTCCACGTCTGGACCCTCACCAGCGGCGTCATCGCCATGAGCGGCCACCTGGTGGTCCGGAACCCCGGGCAGAACCAGCAGATTCTCGAGACCGCCCAATCCCGGATGGGGGACCTGGGGATCCACCACGTCACGGTACAGATGGAACGGGACGAAACGTGCGATTGACCTTGTATTTTGGGACTCCGCCTGGGGACCATCCCCGGTGGCCCGGCCGGGGCCCTGCACGAGCAAGCCGGGGGGTGCCCACCAGGGCAGGGTGATCTGTCTGTTTGCGTAGGCGGGCTTTGCCCGCTCTAGTGAGGGTGTTAGCTATCGGGCCCTATGGCCGACCCACAGCACATCCGCAACGTCGCGATCATCGCGCACGTCGATCACGGCAAGACTACGCTCGTCGTGCAGATGCTCCGGCAGGCGGGCGTACGGGTGAAGGCCGAAGGGATCGGCTCGATGGACTCGAACCCGCTGGAGCGGGAGCGAGGCATCACGATCCTCTCGAAGAACACCTCGGTGCATTGGAAGGGAGCCCGGGGTGATACCGACTACACGATCAACATCGTCGACACGCCCGGGCACGCCGACTTCGGGGGCGAGGTGGAGCGCATCCTCCGGATGGTGGATGGCTTTCTGCTGCTCGTCGACGCCGCCGAGGGGCCGATGCCGCAGACGCGGTTCGTGGCGGGCAAGGCACTGGCGCTGGGGCTCAAGCCGATCGTGGTGATCAACAAGATCGACCGGCAGGACGCGGAGCCGTTGCGCGTCCACGACGAGGTACTGCAGCTGTTCCTCGACCTGGAAGCCACGGCGGAGCAGTTCAACTGCCCGTTCCTGTACGCGTCCAGCCGCCAGGGGATCGCCACGCCGGATCTCGGCATACCGGGGACGACGCTGGTGCCGTTGTTCGAGACCATTCTCAACACCGTACCGGCGCCTTCGGGCGATCCCGACGGGCCACTGCAGATGTTGATTTCGACCCTCGACTACTCGTCCTACCTGGGGCGCATCGGCATCGGGCGGATCGAGCGCGGCCGGATCCGGTTGGGAGAGACCGTGGCACTGCTTCCCCTGGGGGAGCCCGGCCCCGTCGGTGACGGGACCTACGAGCAGGCGCGGGTCGTGAAACTGTTCGGCTTCGAGGGGCTGGAGCGCGTGGAGCTCCAGGAAGCCGCCGCAGGGGAGATCGTCGCGCTCGCGGGGCTCGCCGGCGTTGAGATCGGCAAGACGGTGACGGCGCCCGACCACCTGGAGCGGCTGGCGGGGATTGCGGTGGAGGAGCCCACGATCTCCGTGGACTTCCGCGTGAACGATGCGCCGTTCGCCGGCCGGGAAGGGAAGTACGTGACGGGGCGCCAGCTGCGCGACCGTCTCTATAAGGAATTGGAGCGCAACGTGGCGTTGCGCGTGGAGGACACGGGGGATCCTCAGACCTTCACCGTGTCGGGGCGGGGCGAGCTGCACCTGGGCATCCTGATGGAGACGATGCGGCGGGAGGGCTTCGAATTCCAGGTGAGTCGGCCGCGCATCATCCCGCGGGAAGGCCCGAACGGGGAACAGCTCGAGCCCTATGAGGAGCTGCTGATCGATTGTCCCGAAGGGTACCTTGGTGCCGTGATGGAGAAGCTGGGGCCACGGCGGGCGACGCTGAAGGACATGCGGAACCCGGGGGTGGGCTCGGTGCGGCTGCGGTTCGCCATCCCGGCGCGCGGGCTGCTCGGGTACCGGTCCGAGTTCTTGACGGACACGCGGGGAACCGGGACTATGCATCACCGTTTCTTCGAGTACGGGCCGTGGGCCGGTCCACTCTCGGGACGCAGCCGGGGCGTGATGGTGGCCGACCGGGAAGGGATGGCGGTGGCCTATGCGCTCTTCAATTTGCAGGAGCGGGGCACCATGTTTGTGAAACCGGGGGATCCGGTGTACGAGGGGATGATCGTCGCCGAGCATGTGCGGCCTGGAGACCTCGACGTGAACGCGACGAAGGAGAAGAAGCTGACGAACATGCGCACCACCGCCTCCGACGAGATGGTGATTCTGGAGCCGCCGCGCCAGATCACGCTCGAATTGGCGCTGGAGTACATTGAGGACGACGAGCTGATCGAAGTGACGCCGCAGTCGGTTCGGCTCCGCAAGCGGGAGCTCGAGGCCACGGCGCGGCGCAAAGCCGCCCGCTCGCTGCGGGCGATGGACGAGTAGGCGGACGAGAGACGCTCGGGTCCCGCACGGTGCGCGACCCGCAACCGCAAGCCCAACTTCAGCCGGGGGTGACAATGCTGGCCGTGGCGACGTCGATGGAGTGGTCGCTCAAGCGTCGTAGCGACGACATCGACGAGGAATTCGAGGAGTTCGAAGAGGACAAGGATCTCGACGAGGACTTCGACGACGAGCTGGACGAGGACGAGCTGGACGACGAGGAGATGGAAGAGCTCGACGACTACGACGACCTCGATGACGAGTTCGACGACGAAGACGAAGATGGGTTCAAGCCGAAGAAAGGGCCCAAGCGGGAATGGGATTGAGGACGGGGCCTGTAGCTCAGGTG
>JBGPHP010000013.1:0-26623 GCA_041484445.1 Gemmatimonadota bacterium | reverse complement strand
CGCGTCCTTGAGCCATCCCCACATCATCCCGATCTTCGCGGTGCGTGAGAGCCCGGAGATCGTGTACTTCGTGATGAAATTCGTCGAGGGACGCTCGCTCGAATCGATCGTCCATCAGCTCGGCCAGATGCCGTTCCCGCTCGTGCAGGCGATCCTCTACCAGGTCGGGTCGGCGTTGGGATACGCCCACCGCCGCGGCGTGGTGCACCGCGACGTGAAGCCCGCCAACATCATGATCGACGCCGACGGGTGGTCGGTCGTCACCGACTTCGGGATCGCCAAAGTCGCCGAGAGCCAGGGCCTCACCCAGACCGGGGCCACCATCGGGACGCCGAGCTATATGAGTCCGGAGCAGTGCGCCGCCAAGCGCGAGCTCACCGGCGCGTCGGATCAGTACTCCCTCGGCATCGTCGCCTATGAAATGCTGGCCGGTCGCCTTCCCTTCCAGGCGGAGACCACCGTCGGGCTGCTGTTCGCGCACGTCCACGAGACACCGCCCCCGATCGACGAGCTGCGCCCCGATTGTCCGCCGGACCTGGCCGACGCGGTGATGCGGATGCTCGCCAAAGAGTCCGACGAGCGATGGTCCGACATCGAGTCGGCCGTCAGCGCCATGGGCGGTACCCCGATCGGTCACGATGACCCGATCCGGGCCCAGCTCGTGGAGCTGGCCGGAGGCCGCAGCCAGAGTCCCGCGGAAACGATCCGCACGCCGATCAGCCCGCTGCCGGCGAACAAGGTCTCACGCCCGCCGGCGACACGGACCGCCACGCCGCGGGAGCGACGGCCGGCCACGCGCACCGGCCCGACGCCTCCCACCGCGCCGGCAGTGCGGCGGCGCTCGCCGCTGCTGTTCGTCCTGCCCCTCCTTGCCGTGGCGGGGATCGCCGCCTGGTGGCTCCTGGGCCGCGGGGGATCGGAGCAGCCGACCGCCACGGCCCCGAATGCGGGGACGGTCGCGGGAGTCGAAACGGTGAAGGTCGTCGAGCGGTCGCCGGCAGAGACGGTGCGAGTGGGCGGCGGGAGCGCGACTCCGGCCGGCGACACGCCGCGCCAGTCCGCGCCGGCCCGGCCCACGAATCCGGAGCCACCGGCAGCGGCGCACGCCGACCGGGCGGTGGTGAACGCCTACCATCTGGCGGAAGCGAGCGCGATCGGGCGACGCGTGGGCGCGGCGGCCGCGGGCGCGACGAACGAAGAGCTCGCGGCCGGCGATGCGAACGCCCGCGCGGCGGAAGCCCTGGCGCGCGAGGGCCGCTACGCGGAGGCCAACGGCCGGCTGGCCGCGGCGATCACCTCGTGGACCAACGCCCAGATCGCGGCGCAGGGCCGTCCTCGCCGCGAAGGGGGGGGGCGCCCCGGGCAACGGACCGAGGTCGAGCAGCTCGCGGCCGAGTTCGCCGCCGCCTTTAGCGCGAAGAGCCTGCCGCGGCTCCGGGTAGTCTATCCACGCATGCCCGAGGCACAGGCGCAGGAGTGGGGACAGCTCTTCCTGCAGGCGCGCGACATCACGATGCAGCTGAATGTCTCCGACATGAGCCGAGTCGGTCCCGGAGAGTTCGCGGGGACCCTGGCGGGCTCCTACGAATACACGGACATGCGGGGCGGCACCGCCGAAAGCCGGACCGTGAGCTGGCAGGCGACCATGCGGCAGACCCCCATGGGGTTGCGGATCATGGCGCTACGGTAGCGAAATGACGCTAGATTGACCCGGCGCCCCGATCCTTCCCTCGGCTCGCTGTTCCTTCCCTGCGTTTCTCCTGGAGGCCACGTATGACCCGGACCGTCAAGCTCGCCGCCGTTACCGCGCTCCTCAGCCTCGCCGGTTGTTACCACGCGATCATCAATACCGGGCTGTCTCCGTCGTCCGAAGTGATCGACCAGCCCTGGGCCTCCGGCTGGGTGTACGGACTCGTCCCGCCCAAACCGGTCGATACGATGGCCAAGTGCAAGAGCGGTGTGGCCAAGGTCGAGACGCTCCACAGCTTCCTGAACAGCCTGGTGGGCGCTCTGACCTTCGGCATCTATACGCCGATGACGATCAAGGTGACCTGCGCGACCGGCGGGCATGCGTCGATTCCGGCGGGCGCAGAGCGGATCCAGCTGGGGAGCAATGCAACGACCGCGCAGGTTCAGGACGCGTTGACGCGCGCCGCGGCGCTTGCGCTGCAGAACGACGTACCGGTGTATATCCAGAACTAGGCATTCGTATCGGAACCGGGAGGGCGTGTCGACCGACGCGCCCCCCCCGGGGCTCCTCCCAACCAACGTCTCCACTAGACGCCGCGGCGATCCAGGCTGCGGTACTGCACCGCCTCGCTCACATGCTTCGGCAAGAGCTCGGCGGCGCCATCGAGGTCGGCGATCGTCCGGGCGATCTTGAGCACGCGATGATAGCCGCGGGCCGAGAGGCCGAGGCGCGTGATCGCCGAGCGTAACAGGCCGTCGGCACCGTCGGAGACACGGCAGTAGGTCCGGATGTCCCGCGGTGCCATGTGAGCGTTGGCGTACACGCCGGCGCGCTTGGCGAAGCGCTCCCGCTGGACCAGGCGCGCCCGGTCTACCCGCTCGCGGATCGCTTCGCTCGACTCCCCTTCCCCCCGCTCGGCCAGCGCCTGGTAGGCCACCGCCGGCACTTCGAGATGGAGGTCGATGCGATCGAGCAGCGGCCCCGAGACGCGCGCGAGATAGCGCTGGACACCGAGCGCCCCGCAGGCGCAGCGGTGCTGCGGGTCGCCGAACCAGCCGCAGGGACACGGGTTCATCGCCGCCGCGAGCATGAACCGCGCGGGATAGGCCAGGCTCATCGCGGCCCGGGCGATCGTCACCGTACCATCTTCCAGCGGCTGGCGCAGCACCTCCAGCACGTTCTTGCGGAACTCCGGCAGCTCGTCCAGGAACAACACACCGCCGTGGGCGAGGCTCACTTCGCCGGGGCGAGGAAACGAGCCGCCGCCGATCAACCCGGCGTCCGAGATCGTATGATGGGGCGCGCGGAACGGACGGCGCGCGACCAGCGACTCCCCCAGCGGCAGGACACCCGCCACCGAATGGATCTTGGTCGTCTCGAGCGCCTCTTCGAGGCTCATCCTGGGGAGGATGGTCGGCAGCCGGCGCGCGAGCATCGTCTTGCCGGACCCCGGCGGACCGACCATCAGCAGGTTGTGCGCGCCGGCGGCGGCGACTTCGAGCGCGCGCTTGGCGTGGGGCTGCCCCCTCACCTCCGCGAAGTCCACGTCGTCCCGGGCCCGCTCGGCGAAGAGGCGGGACACGTCCACATCGGCCGCCGGCAGCTCCGCCTTGGCATCGAGATAGTCGACCAGCTCACCGAGCGTCCCGGCGCCGAGCACCCGCAGCCCCTCGACGACGCCCGCTTCCGGCAGGTTTTCCTTGGGAAGGACCAGTGCTTCGACGCCGGCGGCGCGCGCCGCCAGGGCGACGGGCAACGCGCCCCGAACGGGCCGGATCGCGCCCTCCAGTCCCAGCTCTCCCAGCAGCACGACACGGCCGAGGCGCTCGAGCGCGATCTGTTCCGTGGCCGCGAGGATGCCGACGGCGATCGGCAGATCGAAGGCCGATCCCTCTTTGCGGACGTCGGCCGGCGCGAGGTTCACGGTGATGCGCTTCAGCGGGAACTTGAAGCCGGTGTTGGCGATCGCCGAGTACACCCGCTCCCGCCCCTCCTTCACCGCTCCCTGAGGCAGGCCGACGGTGGCGAAGGTGGGAAGGCCGTTGGCGATGTCGGTCTCGACGTCGACCAGGTAGGCGTCGATGCCCAGAACGGCGGCGGAGCGGACTCGGGCGAGCACGCGCCAAGGTGCAACGTCGCCCCGGGTGCGGCGTAACCAGGATCGCGCGGGCGGTACCGAAGCAACGCAACCTTCCGGCCGGTTATGTTGTCGAATGACAAGGTATCACCCGAACCGGGGGACCCCGTGGCCGAACGCGCCGATCTACTGCAGGGCACGCTGGACCTGCTCATCCTCAAGGCCCTGATGCTGGGACCGCTGCACGGCTGGGGGATCTCGAAACGCCTCCGCCAGCTCTCGGCCGACGCGTTCGAGGTCGGCCAGGGCAGCCTCTACCCCGCCCTGTACCGGCTCGAAGACCAGGGCTGGATCAGCGCGCACTGGGCGACGAGTCCCGAGGGACGACGCGCCAAGTTCTACACCCTGACCCGTGACGGCCGCAAACAGTTCATCGCCGAGCGCTCCGAGTGGCGCTTGTTCTCAGGGGCGATGGAGCTGGTTCTCAAAGCTGTCTGAGGGACGTGACCATGACCCATTGGCTGACGCGGCTCGCGCGGCGCTTTCGAGCCCTCGTGCACGGAGCGGCCCTTGACCAGGAGCTGGCCGACGAGATCCAGCTGCACGTGCGGCTCGAGACGGAAGACCTCATCCGGACGCGCGGCCTCGACCCCATGGAGGCACGCCGGCAGGCACTGCTCGCGTTCGGCGGCGTGGAACGCCACCGCGCGGACCAGCGTGACGCGCGCGGCGTGCGCTGGATCGAGGAATCGTTCGGGGATTTCCGGTTCGCGCTCCGGGTGCTGCTCAAGAGTCCGGGATACACGATCCCGGCGGTGCTGGTTCTTGGGTTGGGCATCGGCGCGACGACCGCCGTGTTCAGCGGCGTGCACACGGTACTGGGCCACCTCCCCTACCCGAAGGACGAGCAGCTGGTCCGGATCTTCGAGCAGAACTCGCCCACCAACCGCTGGACGCTGTCGGTGACGGACTTCCAGGCGATCGCGGGGCAGGCGCATACCCTCAGCGCGGTGGGCGCGGTGCGCGGACGCTCGGCGCCCGTCTCAGCCGGGAGCGAGCCGCAGACGACCGCCGTCGCGCTGGTGACGTCCGGATTCATGCACGCGCTGGGCGTGCGGCCGGCACTGGGGCGCCTCATCGAGCCCTCCGACGAGCCTCGCGGGGCGCCACTGGTTGTCGTCGTGAGCGATGGGTTCGCACGCCGCTCGCTCGGCGGAGCGGATCATGCGCTGGGCCGAAGCATCATGATCGACGGCAGCGCTCACACCGTGATCGCCGTCCTGCCCCGGGGGCTCGACCGCCTCGCCGGCATCCGCAGCGACCTGTGGACCAACCTGCAGCTCGACCCGCCGACCCGGCGCGGGCCTTTCGGGCTGTTCGTCATCGGCCGGATGGCGGACGGGGTCTCACTGGAGACGTGCCGACGGGACCTGGCCGGCGTGAGTCTGCGCCTGCAGGGCCTGTGGAGCGATTTCCCGGATCGCGACGCGCGCCTGACGCCCTACTCGCTGCGTACCACGATGCTGGGCGACACCGGACGGACGCTCGGGCTGTTCGGAGCCGCCGTGCTGCTGGTGCTCCTTATCGCGGTCGCGAACGTCGCAAGTCTGACACTGGTGCGTGCGACGGGACGGTGGCGGGAGTTGTCGCTGCGGGCGGCGCTCGGCGCCACCCGCGTCCGGCTGGTGCGCCTGGTCATGGTCGAATGCGTCGCGCTCGCCGCGGCGGGCGCGGTGCTGGGACTGGCGCTCGGCGCCGGCGGACTGCGACTCCTCGTGCGGATCGGTCCCTTCATTCCCCGGCTCGAGGAGGCCCGGCTCGATATCCAGGCGACGCTGTTCGCGATCGTCGTCGCCCTCGCCGCCGGCATGGTGGTCGGGGCGTACCCGCTGCTCTTGCTGCTGCGCCGAGACCTCGACGCATCGCATTCCGGCGGGGATCGGACGGTCGGCGGCGGGCGGCGCGCGCAGGCGGTGCGGGGGGCGTTCGTGATCGGCGAGTTCGCGCTGGCACTGCCGCTGCTCGCGGTCGCGGCGTTGCTGCTCAACAGCTTCTTACGGCTCCAGCGCGTGGACCCGGGCTTCGCGGTCGAGCCGGTGGCGACCCCCCGCGTCTCCTTGCCCGCGGCCCGATACGGCGACGCTGCGGCACTCCGGGCGTTCTGGAACCAGATGCTCCCGGCGCTCGGCGAGATCGGCGGCGTCACCCATGTCGGCCTGGGCGACGCGCTGCCGCCCAACGCCAACCAGACCAACAATCAGAACAACTTCGATCTCATCGCCCATCCGGTGGGTGACGGTCGCCCGCAGCCCGTGTCCTCGTGGATCACCGTCGCGCGGGACTATTTCGCGGCGCTGGGCGTTCCGCTCCTCGATGGCCGGGCGTTCACGCCGGGGGATACCGGGAGCGCGCCGCCCGTCGTCGTCGTGAGTCGCGCCTGGGCGAGCCACTACTTCCCCGGGGAGCCGGTGGTGGGGCAACAGATGATCGAAGGCGGGTGTACCGAATGCCCGCGCACGACGATCGTGGGTGTGGTGGGGGATGTGCGATACGACGGCCTCACGCTGCCCGGTGAGGCGATCTACGCGCCGATGGAAGAGGGCAACTGGGGGCGCACGGTCCACCTGTTCGTCCGGACGCGGCATACCGGTACCGACGCGCTGCCGGCCGTACGGACCACGCTGCTCGGGTTCGATCCCGGAGTGTCGGTCGACCAGGCGGAGGCGATGCGCGATGTGTTCAGCGAATCCATCACGCAGCCGCGGCACCTGATGACGCTGCTCGGCGGTTTCGCCGTCGCGGCGCTGGTCCTCGCCGCGGTGGGGATCTTCGGGCTGCTGTCGTATGCCGTAGCGGCGCGCCGTCGCGAGATCGGCGTCCGCATGGCGCTGGGCGCCGACCGGCGCGCGGTCGTCCGGATGATCGTGGGGGGAGGATTGTGGTATGCGGCAGTCGGCGCGACCATCGGGCTGGCGGTGGCGCTGGTCGGGACGCGGTGGCTGGCCGAGTCGCTGTTCGACGTGAGCCCCACCGATCCCGCGACGTTGCTCGCCGCCACCCTGGCGCTGCTCGGTGTTGCCCTCGTCGCTTGCTGGCTCCCGGCGCGCCGGGCAGCGGCGACCGATCCGGTCCGGGCCCTCCGATCGGAGACTTGAGGTCCGCTTTCGCCCACACGCAAGGCCGCGTAGTATCTCACGGATGACTTTCGCACGCTCGCTCGTCACACTCCTTCTCTTCGCCCCTTCCCTCGCCGCCCAGCAGCAACCCACCGCCCGCAAGGCACGACCACCCGCGGACTCCGTACACCGGGATACGACGACCTCCACCGATTCCCTCACCCGGTTCATCGGGAGCTTCCGCTACCGCGCGCTCGGCCCCGCGGCCTACTCGGGTCGTGTCACTGCGCTCGCAGTGCCGCGGACCAGCGAGCCGCGGCCGAAGACGTTCTACGTCGGCGCGGCCGGCGGCGGCGTGTGGAAGACGGTCAACGGTGGCGTGACCTGGCAGTCCGTCTCCTCGGGGCTCGGGAGCGAGACGATCGGCGACCTCGTCGTGGCAGCTTCCGACAGCCAGGTCGTCTGGGTGGGTACCGGCGAGAAGAACAGCCTGCGCTCCCAGTACTGGGGCGACGGCGTTTACAAGTCCACGAACGGCGGGAAGAACTGGACCCGGATGGGTCTCGCCGACAGCCGCGCCATCGGCCGCATCGTGATCCATCCCACGGGACCGGACACGGTCTACGTCGCCGCGCTGGGGCATTTGTGGGGTCCCAACAACGAGCGCGGGGTCTACAAGACGACCGACGGCGGCACGACCTGGAATCGCCTGCTGTTCGTGGACGACACCACCGGCGTCGTGGATCTGGTGATGGATCCGAGCGATCCCAACACGCTCTACGCCGCCGCCTGGCACCGGCTGCGCTGGGGCGGCAGCCACATGGAAGGCGTGGGCGCGGGAAGCGGGATCTACAAGACGACCGACGGCGGCAAGACGTGGACCCGGCTCACCGATTCGACGCGGCACAACGGTCTGCCCACCAACCGCATGGGCCGCATCGGTCTGGCGATTTCTCCCCAGAATCCGAAGCTCGTTTTCGCGATGATCCAGGTGGATCGCGGCATCACTGATCCGGCGCAAGGGCGATTCGGCGGTGTGTTCCGCTCCGCCGACGGCGGGGCGAGCTGGACCCAGGTCAACGATCTGCAAGCGGTGCCGCACTACTACTACGACGCGATCTGGGTGGATCCCGCCGATTCGCAGCACGTGTTCGTCGCCACGAGCCCGCTGCTCGAGAGCAAGGACGGCGGCCGCACGTTCGCCCCCGAATCGCTCGCCAACGTGCACGTGGATCATCACGCGCTGTGGATCGACCCCCACGACCCGTCCCACCGCATCCTGGGGAACGACGGCGGCGCGTACGTCACCTACGACGCCGGCAAGGCGTGGTGGCACATGCCGCTCCCGATCGGGCAGTTCTACACGGTGATCGTGGACAGCTCGCTCGTACCCTACCAGATCTGTGGCGGGCTGCAGGACAACGGCGTGTGGTGCGGGCCCAGCGCCACGCGCGACTCGAGCGGCATCGCGGACGACGACTGGTACCCGGTCAACGGCGGCGACGGCATGTGGGTGCAGATCCCGCCGAACGACCCGTGGACCGTCTATTCCGGGTGGCAGTTCGGGAACGTCTCCCGCTTCGATCTGCGCTCCTGGAAACGTGACGACATCCAACCCGAGTCGTTGGATGCGGGTACAGAGAGCGGTTACCCGTTCACCTGGGGGTGGACCACGCCGATCCTGATCTCGCACCACGACTCGGGGACGGTGTACCTCGGCGCCAATCGTCTGTTTCGTCTGCGCCAGGGCGGCCGCGACTGGGAAGCACTCGGGCCCGACATGACGCGTACGCCGCGCGAGCGTCCGGCTCCGGAGGTGGGACACACGAGCTACCACGCCATTTTCTCGATCGCCGAGAGCCCCAGGACTCCCGCCGTCCTGTGGACCGGTACCGACGACGGGCTCGTCTGGGTGTCCCGGGACACCGGACGAACGTGGACCGGCGTGACCGGAAATTTCCCGCGCGGCGCCCCGCAGGATTGCTTCGTGTCCGCGATCGTCGCCTCGGCGCCGGACGAGGGAGCGGCGTGGATCGCGCTGGACTGCCATCACCGCGACGACTACCGGCCGCACGTCTGGCACACGACCGACTTCGGCCGGAGCTGGACCGAGCTCGTGACGGGGCTCCCCGCCGACCGGGGCAGCCTGACGGTGTTCGAGAGCCCGCGCAATCCGCGCGTCCTGTGGGTCGGCACGGCCGACGGCGTGTACGTCACCGTGGATGCCGGCCTGCACTGGCGACGCTTCGGCAAGAGCTTCCCGCACGTGATGGTCGAAGCGCTGGCGATGTCGTACCGCCAGCACGATCTGGTCGTGGGCACGCATGGCCGCGGGGTCTATGTCGTCGGCGTCGGGCCGCTCGAGGAGTACGCCGACTCCCTGCTGGCGCGGCCGGCCTCCCTCTTCGAGGTCGCCCCCGCCTATCAGTTTCGCTGGCGCGACACCCGCCCGAGCGACGGCAGCGCCGGCTACGTAGCGGACAATCCGCCGCGCGGCGCGGTGATCAACTACTACCTGCGGGACGCGCAGACGGACGGGGTGAAGCTCATCATCCTGTCGGCCGCGGGGGACACGCTGCGTAGCATCACGGGCTCAGCGCTCCCGGGACTGCAGCAGGTCACCTGGGACCTGTCGAGCGAGCGCCCTCGCCCTCGCGGCCTGGGAGACCCGACCTCGCGCGAGGACCTCCGACGCGTGCCGCCGGGGGAATACACGGTTCGGTTGACGGTCGGAGGCGAGAAGCTCGAGCGTCGCATCGTGGTGACCGAGCTTCCGCCCGACCGGCTGGGAAGAATCCGCTAGTCAAGTTGCAGTCACCTTTATTGAGGAGAGCGACCATGCGATCGAAGCTGGCCATGGGTGTAGCGTTGGCGGTGGGAGTGACGGCCTGCCAGAAACCTGAGACGCCAGCCCAGCTGGCGACCCGAATGCAGCAAGAAGGTGCCGCCGCCCGGACGCAATTCGAGCAGCGGGCGAAGGACTGGGAGCGTTGGTCCGCCGCCGGCCAGGCAGACTCGATCGCAGGCGCGTTCGTCGAAGACGGCTACCAGCTGCCCCCCAACGCGCCGCCCCAGCACGGCCGGGCTGCCATCCAGGCCTACCAGGTACAGCAGGCCAGCCTGGGACAGACGACGGTTCACATCAGCGTGGACGAAGTCATGACCAACGGTCCGCTCGCCGTCTCACGTGGCGCCTACGACGTCGCGATACAGCCAGGCCCGAGCGCGCCGGCCGGCATGACCGCCATCGCCGACACCGGGAAGTGGGTAGGCGTGTGGCGCAAGACAGGGGACCAGTGGCAGTTCACGACACTGATCTGGAACAGCAACATCCCGCTCCCGCCACCTCCTGCCCCCACGCCCGCCCGGCGGAGGTAGGTTGCGAGCCGCGGTCTTACTGGCGGGTGGTGTCGCCGTTGCGGCACCACTCGCCTCGCAGCACTCCACCATCCTGACCGGCCGGGTAACCGAGGCGGGCTCGAATCAGGCGGTCGTGGCCGCCGTGGTGCGCCTGGCCGGCAGCGTCCGTCGGACGCTCACCGATGCGGACGGCGAGTTCCGCCTGGCCGACCTGCCCTCCGGCGCGCTGACCTTCTATGTCCGCGCGATCGGCTACCACCCCATCGTCGTGGACGTTCTCCTGGAGCCGGGAGACTCGGTCCGACTCGCTGCCGAGGTGCTCGCGCTCCGGCCCGCGCCGATCGAGCTCCCCGGCGTGGTCGTCACGAGCGATTCGGTGCAACACGCGGCACTCACGCTCGTGGGATTCTACGAGCGCCGCGGCCGCGGGTTCGGGGTGTTCGTCGAGGCGAGCGAATTCAGTCGCTGGCATCCGCACGCCCTGAGCGACGTGCTACGCCACCTGGCCGGGGTGCGCATCGCGTCCAATCCGAACTACGGGCACACCGCCCCGCGCGTCGACCTCCGCCCCTATCTCATCGAGCTGCGGGGTTGCCGCACGATCATGTTCTTTCTCAACGGGGCCAACCTCGGCAACTCGAGCGATCCGCAGTTCGACATCGATCTCCTGATCCTGCCGCAGGAGATCACCGGCGTGGAAGTGTACCGTGGCCCATCGGAGATCCCGCTTCAGTACAACGCCACGAACAGCCTGTGCGGTGTCGTGCTCTTGTGGAGCGATTGACCCGCCCCATACCTTTCGACCATGTCGACGCTGCGACGGCGGGCCGCCACGGTCCGCGCGCTGACGCTCATCGCACTCGCGCAGCTGAGCTGCGCGCGATCAACCACGGGGTCATCGCGCGGGACACTGCGCGAAGCCGATCTGGTCGGGGGATGGACCATGGCCTTCCAAGTGAGTTCCCGGACCTCGCCCCTGGTGTTCGGCAGCCTCGACATCTCCGCTCAGCACGATCCGCAGCGCCCCGAGTTCCTCGTGGCGGAGTTTCGTGCGGACTTCGAGCCCCTGCTGGGCCGCCAGGTCTCCTGCCTGCTGACGCCGCAGCCCGCGCTGGTGCAGCTGCGGGATTCCACGTCCATCTATCTCGCGTTGACGCCGGATGCGGCCGACTGCGGCCTGCTGGCGGACGGGCAGTTCGCCGCCAACACGTTCACCGGCGCGTGGGTCGAGCCCAGCATCACGTCCCAGCCGCAGTCGAGCGGGACATTTACGATGTGGCGGAAGAGCTGACCGAGCTCACCCGTTGGCGGGCCGATACTCCCGGGAGTGCCGAGCGGATCCACCTGAACAACGCCGGCGCCGCGTTGCCGCCCCGGCCGGTGCTCGAGGCGGTCACCGCCCACCTGCGGCGCGAGGCGGAGATCGGAGGCTACGAGGCCGCCGATGAAGCGGCCGATGGCATCCGGGACAGCTACGCCGCCGTGGCGCGCCTCGTGGGGTGCGCCCCCAACAACATCGCCATCGTCGAGAACGCGACCGTCGCCGTCGCGCAGGGACTCAGCGCATTCGATTTCCGTCCGGGCGACGCTATCGTCACGAGCCGGGCCGACTACGTCTCGAACCAGCTGATGTACCTGTCGCTCGCCCGCCGCCTCGGCGTCGAAGTGCGGCGCGCGGAGGACCTTCCCACGGGCGGCGCCGACCCCGAGAGCGTGCGCGCGCGGCTGGCGGATGGGCGGGTCCGCATCGTCGCGCTGAGCTGGATTCCGACCAACTCGGGGCTCGTGCAACAGGCCCGCACCATCGGTGAGGTGTGCGAAGCGGCGGGCGTCCCCTACCTCATCGACGCCTGCCAGGCGGTGGGACAGCTGCCGATCGCGGTACACGATCTACGCTGCGACTACCTCGCCGCCACCGCCCGCAAGTTCCTGCGCGGGCCCCGCGGCATCGGCTTTCTCTATGTGTCCGACCGGGCGCTGGCGCGAGGCGACCACCCCCTCCTCGTGGACATGCGGGGCGCCGAATGGACCGCCGCCGACGGCTATCGTCTCTTCGACGGCGCCCGGCGATTCGAGAACTTCGAGTTCTCCTACGCCCTCGTGCTCGGCCTGGGCGCGGCCGCGCGATATGCGGAGGAGGTGGGCGCGGCAGGATACGATCGCGCCCGCGCCCTCGCTGCCCTGCTGCGGAAACACCTCGCCACGATCCCGGGCGTCCGCGTGATGGACCGGGGAACCGAGCGCGGCGCCATCGTCACGATCGCCACCGATGGCGCCGACCCGGCCGCCCTCAAGCAGCGTCTGCGGGCGCGGGGGATCAACACGAGCGTCTCGACGCGCGACGACGGTGTGATCGACATGGACGAAAAGGGCGTCGCGGCGTTGCTGCGACTGTCCCCGCACTACTACAACACGGAAGAGGAGCTGGACACCGCGGTGGCCGTGCTGAGCGAAGAGCTGAGCCGCCGTCGCTGAAGCGTCAGCGGACCGGCAGCTCCACGTGCAGGTGATCCGCCGTTCCCACGTGCCGCAGCGTCCGGAACCCCATCAATCGGAAGTACAGCTGGACCAGCCGGTTGGCGATCTCGTTCCGGCCGCTGGTCCGCAGATCCACCGCGTGCACCCAGCCGTCCCGCTGGGGGTAATGCAGCGTCGCATCGAACGCCGGCAGCCCCATCCTGGCATAGTCGGCGTGGATGCGGCTCAGGTCGGTCACGACGAGGTCGCCGTTGGCGAGGATCACGGTCGAGAGCGCGATCCGCAGCAGCGGATGCGTCGCGTGGTACTCCGACTGCAGCGGTCCGGCCTGGACGTTGGCGCGTGAGAGAAACAGCAAGGCGTGCCCGCAGAATCCCAGCACCAGGGGAGCGGCGACCCACTTCGTCACCAGCACCAGCCGCAACCGTCCCGTCAGCCGGTGCGCGAGCCAGGCGCCGTACGCCACGATCACCAGCAGCATGGCGGTGCTCGCCAGCAGCAACGCCAGCCAGCTCGGCCATCCGTAGCGCTCGTACAGCATCACGGAGCCGCGCACCAGCACCGCGAACGGCAACGCCGCCAGGGCTGCGACGGTCAGTACGCGCCACCCAAGCCTGGACCAGCGCCGGCGGGATAGACTGGGGAAGCGGGTGATCGGCATGCCGACCCTACGGCTCGTTCGTCACGGCGTTTCGGCGTCGCTCGAACCGGATCACCCGCTCCTCCGACCCCGCCCCGATGCAGCGAAACCCGGTCTTCGCCAGCACGCCAGCCGATGCGACCAGCTCGGGATAGGTCTCCGCGATCACCCGGGTGACCTCGGGGTGGCCGAACGCCCAGCCGACGAGCGCCGCTACCGCTTCAGAGGCATAGCCGCGCCGCTGGTGCGCCTCGAGGACGGAATAGCCGACTTCGACGGTCCCGTCGGCGGCGGGCAGACCCTTGAATCCCCCCACCCCGACCGCCGTGCGGTCCGCGCGTAGCACGAAATACCACATGCACCAGCCGACCGCATCGGGATGCTGCTCCAGATACCGGAGCGTCCAGGACTGGGAGTCGCGATCGTTGAGCGGCGGCGGCCACTCAGCCGCGACGCGCGCGTCGAGCAGGCGCGCCAACGCCGGCACATCGTCCCTCTCGGCCCGCGCCAGGTCCACCGTCGCCGCCACCAGCTCGAGTCGGGGCGTCCGCAGCCGCAGCGGTGGATCCCCCGGCGCGTCAGGGTGCAACGGCGTACCGGATCGCCATCCCCGCGCTGTTGTGAAACGAGACATGACAGTGCAGCAGCCAGACTCCCGGGTTGTCGGGAACCATGTCGGCGATGACCATCCCCATGTCGCCCACCTGCGCCACATCGGTGCGCATATGAGCGATGGTGACGGTGTTGCCGTGCCAATGCGGCGCGTGGAAGTCGAAATCATTGGTGGAGCTCATTACATACCACCGTACGCGCTGCCCGACCTTGAGGGTCATGGCGGACAGCGGCAAGCTGCCGTGGATGTAGCCGTTGATCGAGAACATCACGAACCAGGGGTAGAAATTCTGCCGCTGGGACGGGTTGGCGATCGGACCCGCCTGGAGCAGCGCCGCGGGGAGATTCTGGTCGGCGAACCAGCTGTCTTCTTCGTGCACCTGGTCGAAAGACGCGACGATCTCGCGTTCGACGTCGATCGGCGATCCGTCGGGGCGAGCCATGCCGCGGGCCGTGATGAGCATCACGCCGAGCAGCCCAGTGTTGATGTCGCGGATTTCGTCGGTGTGTGAATGGTACATCCACATGACCGAGCTGCCGTCGCCGGGTCCGGGTCCGGCTCGTTCCCGCACCTGCCAGACATACACGTGCGTGCCACCGGGCGGCACACCGTCGTCCAGTTTGTCGGCACCCGACGTCCCGTCACCGTAGGGTGCCCCTTCGGAATCCTTGTTGTAGAACACGCCGTGCGGGTGCACGCTGTAGGGGCGGTGCCCGTTGTTGCGAAACACGACGCGTAGCGTATCCCCCACGACCCCCCGAATGAGGGGCCCCAGGAAGCCCAGATGCTCCCACTCGGGCGCGCGGGGCTGCAGCGTCTGGAAGGTGCTGTCGCTGTACTCCCGGTACAGGACTTTCTTGTAGACGGTGCTGACCACCCGCGGCGGCCCGTTCTTGACGAACGCCGACTCTGCAAACAGCCGGTCGGCGATGCCATCGTGTCCGCCCGGCACGTAGTCCCAATCCACTTCGTCGGCCGCGATGTAATAGGTCCGCGTGCGAGCCCCCAGCGCCCCACCCGGGGCCGGCACCATGACGCCCGTCGGCGGCGGCTGTTCGGGGCGCACCGGCAGCCCCGGCGACGCCTGGTGGTGACACGCGACGGCCACCCACGATGCAGCGAAGAGCGCAGCGATAGCGGTGAGCGATAGACCGCGAAGCGACATCAGTCCTCGGTAGCGTGTAGGAGAGGCAGGGAAGATGGACCCTGAGGCACCGTACGGCAAATCAGCGGGGCGTTGGGATTCCGATGAGGTAGGTCATGAACGTGATGAACGGTGGAGACCACACCGTCCCGATCTCCCACCGGTAACCGTCGAGCCCCGCCACGAGGTCGCGCAATTCGCCGGGTGAATAAGACCGCAGGCACGACACCGTTCCTTCGAACCACAGGACCAGAGGTACGATCGGTACCAGATACGTCCAGAACAGCCGGTCCCACCGGAACGGCCGGATGAACGGCGTCACCGCCAGCGCGATGACCGGCAGGAACAGCATCCCGACCAGGTCGAGCGGCGTCCGGCGCGTGATTTCGAACACGCCGATGCCGCGCCCATGACGCACGGCGTCCGTCAGGATCGCGCGGGCGGTGCCGGGCGGAAAGTGGTGCAGCGCCGTAAACAGAGTCCGGAACCCCGCCAGCCGCGCCGGCACGGCGGTGGCATCGACGGATCCGGACTCCGCCGTGATACGGCCGTCGCTCTTCCGGACCAGTCGCGCGAACGCCGCGTGGTTCGGATACAGATCGCAGAGCCGGACGTGCACCGCGGGTCCGCCGACCGCCGGCACACGCCGGATCAGGTCTCCCCACGGTCCCCCGCCGCCGGAACAGAGATCGATGATCTCGGTCTCGCCGAGCTGCGCCAGGACGCGCGCCAGCAACGGCGCCGCGACGGCATACGGCCGAAACCATTCCATCAACGAGCGGAGGAAATCGGTGATCGCGCTCCGGAGGAAGTCCGGGCACCACGGTTGATCCTCGATTTCGAGGAGCTGGAGGCGTGGCAATCGCGTCAGGGGAGACGCGGGCGTGCGAGCAGGCGGTCCCATGCCGCGAGCGCCGGCTTCGCTCCGAACGCCGAGTCCACCACACCCAGATGGGCGAAGAGCGGCAAAATCGATCCCGGCGGCAGTGAGATCGCGGACAGGTCCAGGTCGGCGAAGGTGAGCTGAAATACGGCCACCGCCCGGGCCGAGTCGAGCAACTTCGCCTGATACTCGATGTACCGGGCCTGCTCGGCGGGAGAGGAAGTGAAGCCACCGAGCGAGATCGAGCTCCACCCCCCTTCCACGACGAGCACCGGATGCCCGCTCTCCGCCCGCAGCCGGGCATAGTAGTCGAGCGGCAGGCTCTCCGGCTCCGCGAAACCCCCGAGATAGGGATACGACGAGAGTCCGAGCAAGTCGAGAAACGGAAAGTCCGCGAGGTCCTGAGCGATTCCGGCGTAGCCGCCGCCCTGAAGCCGGCCCCAGGCGGTCTCGACCTGCACACTGACGTACAGCGGCGGCGCGATGCCGAGCTGCCGCACCTTTGCGGCGGCCACGTTGGTCATCGTCACGACGGCCTGATACACGGAATCGGGCGCGGCAAATCGGATCAGGTTCGTCTCGGCCGCGAGTCCCAGGTAATCGGGATGGAGAATCGAGTCGAGCGCCATCACATAGTCCACGTAGACCCGCTGGATCGCCGTGTCGGTAATGCTCCGGCCCAGCGAGTCGAGGACTGGGTCCTCCTTCGAACGGTCGAGGCCGTTGGTCACGTCCACCGTGATGACGAGCGACAATCCCTTGGCCCGGTAGTAATTCGCCAGGCCGAGCTCGTTGCCGCGCACCTCCTGCGGCGCCGTCACCCCATTCAGGAGAGCCAGATACGGGACCGAGATGTGCATGATCGCCGCGTCGGCGTGATTCGACGTCCAGAGGTTCAGCGATTGCAGCAGAATGGTCTGATCCGGCTTCGGCGGGATCGCCGAGAAGCCCAGGCGGAAGGTCCGCGGCCGCGGCGCCGGGCTCGTCGCATCGCTGCAGGCGAGCGCCAGCAGGCAGCATCCGATCGCGACGCGGGGCCGCATGACCCACCTCACGTGGGCAGCCGGTCCAGCTCGAGTCGCGGCAGGCGACGGTCCGCCATACCCGGGACTGGTGCCGAGTTCCAGCCGACCCGGCGCGCGCCGAGCCGGGCGTAGAATCCCTCGGCGTTGGGATCGGATTCGATCTCCAGCCCCGTCGCGCCGGCCGCGATAGCACGGTCGAGGGCGTGCGCCACCAGCCGGCGCCCGAGCCCGCGCCCCATCGCCTCCGGGAGCACCCAGAGATGATCCAGCGTCCAGCGCGGCACGCCCGGCAGGGTCGCGGAGAATCCCAGCAGCCGGCCGTCCTGCTCGATGACGAAGAAGTCGGCGCGGTCCAGGTCGGAGGGATCGAACGTCAGCCCGGCCTCCCAGCCGGCGAGCCATGCCGCGGGATAGCCCCAGTGCGCCTTCGCCGCCCGCGCGATGGCTGTCAGGGCCGGCGTGTCAGCGGTGGTGGCGCGACGGATGGAGGCCATCTCTCAAAATAGCAGGCTGCAGCAGGTGACAGCTCCCTCGGCCTTCTGCAGCTCGGAGACATTCACCGACAGGAGCGCGATGCCCTGTGCCGCGAGTCGCCCGGCGGTTTTCGGGAAGCTCGACGGATAGATCACCCGCTCACCCACGAGCAGCCCGTTCGCGGCACCGGGCTCGCCGGCGGCGACTTCCAGCACCCGCACGCCCGCGAACGTCACCGGAGCGACCCAACGGGGGTTGCACAGCACGGTGTCGGGGGCGACGAGCGTGGCCGCCGACTTGAGGTGGAGGCACCCGTGCACCGTCACCGGTTGGACTCGATAGCCACGCGGGGCCAGCGCGGCGTCCAGCTGATCGATCGCCGCACGGTTGGTCCGGTCGGTCGCGCCGACGTAGACCGTCCGCCCGATGACCAGGACGTCGCCCCCGTCCATCGTCCCCGGCGCCGCGATCGTTGCGAGCGGCCGATGCTGCGCGAGGATGGCGGCGACCGCACCCGTTTCCGGGCGGCGCGACTCGGCACCCGGCCGCGTGATGACGGCGACTTCATCGAGCACGACGGCCGTGTCTTCCACGAACACCGAGTCCGGCAGCGCGGCCTCGGCGGGGAGGGTGCGCACCTGGCACCCTGCCCCGCGCAGCGCCGCCTCGTAAGACCGGTGCTGCACTTGCGCCAGCGCCAGGTCGATGGGGCGCCGCTCGAGATGCACCAGCTCGCAGCGCGCGATGGCGGGACTCACCTCGCGAGTGAGCGCGACCAGGCTCACTGCACGCACGGCGCGTGCGGATCCCCTTTGGGGTGATCGAGCGCGGGCCGATGATCGAGGTTGGCGATCCGCAGCGCGGCGTCCCGCACCAGCCGGGCCACCCGCGCCAGGTCGTCGTAGTCGATGTACTGCGCTTCGTCGGTCACCTGGTGGTAGTCGAGGTGCTCGCCGCGCGACAGCGCGACGCTGGGAATGCCGTAGCGCGCGTAACTATAGTGATCGGCGCGGCAGTAGTACTGCAGCGGGTGACCGGGAACGTCGAATGCGTAATTGAATTTGAACGGCGCCGGCTGCGCAGCGTTGGCCGCCTCGAGCAGGTCGCCGAACTCGCTCGACAGGCGGCGGGCGCCCACGACTTCGAGATAGGTCGGTCCGCCGTCGGGCAGATCGGCCGCCGTCCCCCGCCCTACCATGTCCTCGTCGATCTCCGCGACGATCGAGTCGATCGGCACGGTGGCGTGGTCGGTGAACCAGCTCGACCCGATCAGGCCCTCCTCTTCCCCGGTGTGCGACACGAACAGGATGGAGCGCCGCGGGCGGTCCGGCCCCTTGGTGAGCGCTTCGGCGATCTCGAGGATCGCGACGGTGCCCGAGCCGTCGTCGTCGGCGCCGTTGCGAATCGAGTCGCGGCGGGCCGGCCGCACCGTTCGCAGACTGTCGAGAATCCGGGTGACCCGCGCCTGCTCCTCGGCGGTCGCCGGCCGGTCCGGAGAGTCGGCGCCCATCGGCCGCACCACCTGGTTGTGGGCACGCAGCGAGTCGTGATCCACCGGGCTGTGGTCGAAGCCCACGTGATCATTGTGCGCAGTGAGGGCGACGTATTCGCCACGCCGCGCCGGATCGGCGCCGGGCAGCACGGCGACGACGTTGCGTGCCGGAAACGGCACGGCGGTGAATCGCACCCCAAGATCACCTTCCACGGCGGCGCCTCCCGTACCGGGGGTCAATCCTGCCGCGGGGGCACCCAGCAACCGCTCGGCCGCGCCCGGCGTCACGAGCAGCACGACCGGCTGACCGTTCACCCGGGCCGTATCGGAGGTCAGGCGACGCCCGCCGATCTGCGCCACGATCTCGGGCGCCAGGAGGTCGAGCTCCGCCACGGCCAGCGCCGCCGCGTGGGCGAACCGCGCACTCGTCGCGAGCCCGCGCAGGCGCGGCACCAGATGGCGCTGGCCGTCCGGCCCCGGCCGCACGTCAAACACGACCACCTTCCCTGCCGCCTGGTCGGCGCCGATCCAACCCGAGGAATCGGTCGCGGTTCCGCCGTAGACGGCCGTGGCTCCCGCCAGCGGCGACGTCGCGACCGCTCTCCCGATGAGGACATAGTCCGCCCCGGCGGTGAGCGTCGCGCCGCCCGCCGCCAACGAGGCCGCCGCGGGTTCGGCGAAGAAGAACGGGACCGTCTGGAACCATGTCCCCCCGTCTCCCGCGGGTCGCAGGCCGAGTCGTTGGAACTCGGAGGCGACATAGTCGGCTGTCTTGGAATCTCCCACGGAGCCCGATCGCCGGCCCCCCATCGAGTCGTCCGCGATGGCGGTGAGCCGCTGCCGCAGGTCCTGCGGCGTAATGGCAGGCGTGGTGGTCGTCTGGGCGACCAGTGGCATGGCACCGACCAGGGGGGCGAGGACGCAGAGGCGGCGCAGCGCGAGCACGGGATCTCCTTCGAGCGGGTGGCGACGGACGTGGTAAAGTACGCCGCGGCGCGCGGCCCGCCCGTCAGAGCTCCGTCAGCGCCCGCCGCAGCGGGCCCGGCAGGGCGTCGAGGTTGGAGGCCAGCGGGAAAACGGCCGAGTTGAACGTGTTCCAGAACAGGACCGGGCGCGCGCCCGCCCGCGAGCCGTGGGCCAGACACGCGGCCATCGTCTTCCCGGTATAGGTCGTCTCCAGCGGGAGCCGCGGGGCGGCCCAGGCGACGGCAGATCGGGCGGCCGGCGTCGGATCGCCGTAGCCCCGTCCCAGGAAACCGGTCAGGAGGTCGAAGTCCCCGGCCGCGATCGGCACCTCCGGGATGCCGGGCTCCAGCGCACGCAACAACCCCAGGGCGCGCCGCGCAAGCCCGGTGATCGTCCAGCGATTCGACCGGAAGGCGTCGAACACCCGCACGGCGGTCACGCGGATCGGGAGGCGGGCGAGTTTGCACCCGGCGACGAGCCCAGCCGCGGTGCCACAGGTGCCCGCCGCGACGAAGATCCGGTCCGGCAGCGGCAGCACCCCCTGCTCGATCTGCGCCGCGAGCTCGAGCGCCGCCGCGATGTGCCCGATGGTGGTGAGCGCGGTGGAGGCGCCGGCCGGAACAAAGGAGGGACGCTCGCCGGCCGCGCGCCGCGCGCGCATCGCACGCCACGCGCCCCACAGGGCCCCCAACCCCGTACGCGCGAAGCGCACCGCGGCTCCGGAGGCCACGAGACCGCGGAGGTTGTCGCGCACGGTGGTAGTGATCGGCTGCGGCGCGAGCGACACCTCCACCGCGAAGCCCGCGGCCCGGCCGTGCAGTGCGAGCGCCAGGCCCTGGTTCGTTCCGAACCCGCCGAGTGTCACCAGTGCCCGCGAGTGGCGGTCCCGCGCCAGGGCGAGCGTGAACTCGAACTTGCGGACTTTGTTGCCGCCGTAGAGCGGTGAGGTGAGATCGTCGCGCTTGACGAAGAGCCCTCCGGGGAACTCGGCGGAGGGCGGCCAGGCGTCGACGGGCGTCGGGAGAGTGGCGAGCGGAGTCCAGGGGAGCCGGTTCCGCAGGTCGGGATAGCGGGCGAAGAGGGCGCTGCCGCCCGGTGTCACCGTCGCGGGATGCGCACCAGCTTCCGTTGGCGCTCGTCCCACAGGGCGAGCCGGACGCAGCGGAAGCTCTCCCACAGCGTCAGGGTCGTGACGCGCTGCAGCTCGGGAATCGAGTCCAGCACTTCCTGGAGGCGGTAGTTCGGGATGCGGGCGCTGAGGTGATGCACGTGGTGCAAGCCGATGTTGCCGGTCGCCCATTGCAGCAGCCGCGGCAGGCGATAGTAGGAGCTACCGGTCAACGCGGCGTCGTTGTACGCCCAGTCGTCGTCGTGCTCCCAGTAGGTCGGCTCGAACTGGTGCTGGATGTAGAACAGCCACACGCCGATCGAGCACGACAACGTCATGAGTGGGACGTGGACGAGGAGGAACTGCCGGAACCCGACCAGCAGGCCCATCCCGACGACGAACCCGGCGATCGCCACGTCGGTCCAGAAGATGCTCCAGCGCGCGCGGGTCCAGGTCCGCGGCACGATGGTCGGCAAGCGGTGCAGCACGAAGAACTGCAGTACGGCGCCGACGCCGAACAGCACCGCCGGGTGGCGGTACACGCGGTACTTGAAGCGCTGCCAGGGCGAGCGGGCGCGGTACTCTTCCACCGTCAGGGTGTCGATGTCCCCGAACCCGCGGTGCTCGAGGTTTCCGGAGGTCGCGTGGTGCATCGCATGGGCTTTGCGCCAGTAGTGGTAGGGGGTCAAGGTGAGCACCCCGATCGCCGAGCCCACGAAGTCCGCCACGCGGGACGAACGGAAGAAGGAGCCGTGGCCGCAGTCGTGCTGGACGATGAACAAGCGTATCAGGAGGAACGCCGCGGGTACGGCGAGCAGCAGCGTCAACCAGTAGCCCACGCTCAGGCTGAAGTACATGAGGGCCCAGGCCCCGGCCAGGAGCGTCGCCGTACTGACGAGCTGCCACACGCTGCGGGCCGTGTTCGGACGCCGGAACGGCGCCAGCCGTGCATCCCAGCGATCACTCATCGCGACCCCCCCGCCTGGTCTCCGGTCTCACCGGCCCGCATGCGCACGAGCGCGTAGTAGCCGCACCCGCACGACTCCGTGGTACGCCCCAGTCGGTCGGCGCCGAAGACGAGCCGATCACCGCACCCGGGGCACTCCAGCGGGCCGCTGCCCAGCACGAGTCCCTTGCGCGACAGCGCGAACTGCGAGCGGTTCACTTGTGCCGGAATGTGATGCGGCCCCGCGTGAGATCGTAGGGCGACAGCGCGAGGGTGACGCGGTCGCCGGCAAGGACCCGGATGCGGAACCGGCGCATCTTGCCCGCCATGGTGGCGAGCACGTCATGGCCGTTGGGCAGGTGGACGCGAAACGTCGCGTTGGGCAGCACTTCCGTCACGGTCCCGTCTGCTTCGATTGCTTCTTCCTTCGCCATTAGCGCTCCCGGCTCCCGCGGCGGCGCTCCGCCTTGCGGCGCCGTGCGGCCGCCGCCTTGAGACGCTTGGCGGTACTCGGCTTCACGTAAAACCGTTTCTGGCGCAGCTCCTTCAAGACGCCCGACTTCTGGACCTTGCGGCGGAACGCCTTGAGCGCCCACTCCAGCCGGTCGTTGTCGCCGATCACGATCTCGCTCATCTGCCCCGCCCGTGTGAGGGTGCCGGATGCAAAGGGCCACCCCGAGCGTGGTCGGGATGGCCCACATCCGGATAACCGATTGGTGCCGGGGAGCTGCTCAACTCAGCTTGACCACGTTCTGCGCCGCCGGCCCCTTCTCGCCCTGCACCACGTCGAACTCGACGCGGTCGCCTTCGGCGAGCGTCTTGAACCCCGTGGCCTGAATCGCGGAATGATGGACGAAGCAATCCTTCTCCCCGTCCTCACGGCTGATGAAACCGAACCCTTTGCTGTCGTTGAACCATTTCACCTTGCCGGTGATGCGCATGGCCCTACTCCTTGAGATTTTAACGAGGAAGGCGAGACCGGCGCTCTGGCCGAATCCCGCCTTGCCGTTCGCTGGAAGCCGGCACGCAGAAGGCGCACCCGTCGCTGCTCGAACCCTAACAGCATCGGGCGGCGAAGTCAAAACCCTCTCAGGCCCTTGAGAACTCGGCCCCGTCGATGGCCGCCCGTTCGGCCGGGCTGAGGTCGATCCCGGCCGCCGTGAGCGAGTCCAGGACGTGCGCCACGGTACGCGCGCTCGGAATGGGTATCACCGTCGTCCCCTGTGCCAGGACCCAGGCGAGCACCACCGCGTGGGGGGAGGCACCGTGCCGGCGGGCGATCGGTCCGAGCACCGGGTGCGCCGGCAGCTTCAGGTTCAACCGGCCCCCGCCCACGGGGCTGTAGGCGAGAAACCCGATCCCCTGACTCTGGCAATGCGCGACGACGCCGCTCTCGACGGCTTCACGGAAGAACGGGTTGAGCCGGTTTTGGACCGTCACGACCGTGATCAGGCGGGATGCCTCCGTGATGTCGGCGACCGAGACGTTCGAGAGGCCGATCCAACGGACCTTCCCCGAGCGCTGCAGCTCGGCGAGTGCCCCGATGGTCTCGGCGAACGGCACCTCGGGATCGGGGGTGTGGAGCTGATAGAGATCGATGCGGTCGATGCCGAGGGCCTTGAGCGAGCGATCGCAGGCACGCCGCAGATGCTCGGGGCGGCCGTTGCGTCCCCAACGCCCGCCGGGTCGGGTCATGCCGCCCTTGGTCGCGACGATCACTTGCTCGCGCGCCCCCGCCCGCTCGCGCAGCGCCGCGGCGACCAGCCGCTCGTTGTGACCGAGCTCGCCGTCGTCGAGGCAATACACATCGGCGGTGTCAATCAGCGTGACGCCGTGCTCGAGCGCCGCCCGAATGACGCCGATGCCGGCCGCGTCATCGGGGCGCCCGTCGATCGACAGGTGCATGCCGCCGAGCCCGACGGCCGACACCGCCGGGGCGCCCGGGCCCAGGGTGCGCGTGAGCACGCTAGAGGTACTTCGCTTTCAAGATCTCCACGTGGTGGCGCTCGTGCCCCGCGACGATGTACGCGAGCGCGCGCGGCGTGATCGGGTTGCCACTCGCCGTGCCACGGCGCTCCAGCGCCTCGGAGTCGAGATGCCTGAACAGCTGGAGCGACGCCTGGCGCACTGCCGCCAGCTCTTCGCTCAGGTCGGCGAGGGTGCGCTGGTCGAATCGGCCCGTGGGGACATAGTCATCCTGCTCAAACCCCGGGAGCGGCGTGGCGTCACCCCGGGCGATGCGCAACGCCCGATAGCTGAAGATGCGTTCGCTGTCGCACACGTGGCCGATCACCTCCTTGATGCTCCACTTCCCCGGCGCGTAGCGGTGCGTGCCCCGGGCTTCCGGAATCGACCGGATCAGGGCGAGGGTTTCGACGAGCTGATCGGTGAGGATGCGGCACAGGTCCCCGTCGGGGACTCGGGCGATGTACTTCCCATAGTAGGGAGCGTGCTCGTCCGCAGCGGGCCGGGAAATCACGCAGCTGGTCATGTCGCCTGCTCCTTCATCGCAAAGGTGCACCGCTCAGCACGGAATCGATCTGCCGCCAGGTGACGAGGTGCACGCGCTCTTCGGCGAGCAGCCGGCGGAATCGTGGATTCGCCACGAACGCCCAGTCGCGGGCGCGCCAGGCGGCTCCCCAGTTCACGCGGTCGCGCGTGAGCGCCTTCATGGCGGTCGAGTCCGCGGCGGGGTGGATGATCAGCTCCGACACGCCCGGCGGGAGCGCGCGGACCTGCGCGGTGTAAAACGCGTTCCACTCCGCCGGGGGCACGTCGGGGGCGATCGCCACGACGCGGGCCAGCTGGAGTGGACCCGCCGGAAGCTGCCGCATCGCCTCCCGTCCGGCAATCCACTCCCGCGCGCTCAGAAACGGCACGCCGGCGTCCTGCGCCACCCGGCGCAGGATCTCGAACAGCACCGGGCCGCGGGTAAACAGCACGTACTCGTGCACGTCCAGGTGACTGGGCCGGATGCCCGCCGCGCGGGCGGCGGCGACCTGCGCCCGCAGCTCCTGCTCCACATCCTGCCAGCGGACGGCTGTAGTATCGGTCCACGCGCGACGCAGCAGAGAGTCGGCATCGAGCAGCGTGGGGACCTCTCCGCGCGTCGCGATCGGTCCCCAGCGATAGCCCGGCCACTCGCTGGTGAGCGCCAAGTGGACGCCGAGATCGAAGTCCGGGTGGGCGCGCGCGTAGGCGGCCACCTCCTGGAATTTCGGTCCCGGCACGATGACGCTGGCGGAAATCACGAGGCCGGAATCGCGCGCCGCCCAGGCGCTGCGGTTCTCCGGACCCGCGACGCCAAGGTCGTCGAAATGCAGGATCAAGAGCCGCGCGCCGGCGGGATACCCGAGGCGCACCTCCAATGGTACCGTTGCGCGCGCCGCCTCTGGTGCCGCGGCCGGCACGTGCCCTCCCCCCGCGGCGCAGCCCAGCATCAGTCCGGCGACGAGCGCCGCGGCGCGCGTCACCGCTCTCCGGCCACCTGCGGCGTGCGGTCCACGACTCGCGCCATCACCGGGGCGCCCGGGAACAGCAGCTCCAGCCCCCCCACCACGACCTGCTCCCCCACATCCACGCCGCTCGCGATTTCCACGAACCCGGGCGTACGCACCCCAATCCCCACCTGGCGCCGATTGGCCTTCCCCTCCGTCACCACCCAGACGAAGTTCGCGCCCTGCACCGGCACGAGCGCGTCTTCGGGTACGACGACCGCCTTGGGCCGCACCGACGTCACGAGATGGGCTTCGATGAACATCCCGGCCTGGAGCAGGTGTTGCGGGTTGGGGACATGCGCCTTGACGAGGATCGTCCGGCCCGGGAGCTGCACCACGGGATCGACGAAGTCCACCTCACCCACGAATTCGCGTCCCGGAATGGCGGCGACGCGGAACGTGACCTCCTGCCCCCGCTTGAGCGAGCGAGCGTATTTCTCCGGAACCTGAAACGCCGCCCGCATCGGGCTGATGGTCTGCAGCGTCACGAGCTTGCTGCTGTTGTTGACGTAATCGCCCTGGCTCACGAAGCGCTGACCCACGACGCCGCCGAACGGCGCGCGCACGGTCGTGCGGGCGAGGCGCGTGCTCTGCAGCCGGTACTGGGCGTCGGCACTGCGGGCGGCGGCCTCGGCGTGCTCGAGATCGGAGGTGGAGGCGGCATTCTGCGCCACCAGCTCCTTGGTGCGCGCCAGGTCCTGCTGCGCCAGATCCCGCTGGGCGGCGAGCTGGGCGACCTGGGCGGCCAGCTCGGTCGAATCGATCTGGAAGAGCGGTGTGCCCGCGGCCACCTCCTGCCCTTCGCGGAACAGAATCGCGACGATCCGGCCCTCCACTTCAGGCTGCAGCACGATGGATTGCAGCGCCTCGACCTGGCCCGTCGCGGCGATCTCGTCGCGCACCGTGTCGACCCGCGCGACGGCGACCTCCACCGGGAACCCCGGCGGCCCGCCGCCCGCGCCACCGGCGCCCCGCGCACCGCCCTTGCCCTTGCACGCCACGGCGGCCAACACGACCACCGCGCATCCCACGCCACGCACCACGGACCGATTCGTCACGGTGTTCCCTGATCGAAGGTGATACGCTCGCCGAGGATGACTTCCAACCCCGCGCG
>JBGPHP010000012.1:0-27207 GCA_041484445.1 Gemmatimonadota bacterium | reverse complement strand
GCATCGGCCACCAGCTCGCCGATCGTGGAGTCGTTGTGCGCCGAGATGGTGGCCACCTGGGCCTTTTCCTTGCGACTCTGGACCGGCCGGGAGAGCTTGCGCAGCGCTGCGACGGCCACGTGCAGCCCGCGGTCCAGCCCCCGCTTCAAGTCGACAGCGCTCGCTCCGGCGGCCACGTTGCGCAGCCCCTCGGCGAAGATCGTGTGCGCCAGCAGCGTGGCGGTGGTCGTGCCGTCCCCGACCACGTCGCCCGTGCGGACGGCGGCCTCGCGCAACACTTGGGCCCCGAGATTCTCCTCGGGGTCCTTGAGATCCACTTCCTTCGCGATGGTGACCCCGTCGTTGCAGACGAGCGGGGCGCCCCATTTTCTCTCGACGAGGACGCACTTCGATTTCGGGCCGAGTGTCACGCGGACGGCGTCGGCCATCGCGGTGGCGCCGCGCAGCACCTTTTCCCGCGCGGCGGCCTGGAACAGCATCTGTTTGTGGGCCATGGGACTGCCTCCACCAGCTTATGAGCCGCGGCGCTTCAGCACGACGCTAGCGCGCGAACACCAGATTCCACTCGCCGACTCCCCGAACCCGTCGTGGTTGAAGTCTCCCTAGTGGACCGGGCCCTACGGGACGAGGTTATCGCCCGGCCATACAGGAAGGCATGAAATTCGGATGAGGCCGTCCGACGGCTCCCGGCCCCTCTAACACCGGCTTCACACCGATCTCAGGCACTGCCTCGCAGCATAGAACGGACGCAGGCCTGTGAGGAGCCATGACCCGTTCCCTGACGCTCGCGTTCGGCGGCGACGTGATGCTCGGCCGGCAGGTGAATGCATCGCTGGATCCGGGAAACCCCGCGCACCCGTGGGGCGATCTGCTCCCGACGTTGCACGCGGCCGACCTCACCTTCGTCAATCTCGAGTGCGCGCTCACGACGCGCACCGAGCGGTGGACGGATGGGAGCTACAAGCCCTTCTATTTCCGCGCCCAGCCCGCGGCCGTGGCGACGCTGGTGGCCGGAGGCGTGGACTACGTCTCCGTCGCGAACAACCACATCGGCGACTACGGACTCGACGGGCTGCGCGACACGCTCGCCGTGCTCGATCGCTCGGGGATCGCGCACGCTGGCGCGGGGCTGGACCGCTGGAGCGCGCGCGAGCCGGCGCAGCTCATCGTCGACGAGATCCGCGTGCGCGTGGTGGCATTCGCGGACTACCCGGCGGAGTGGCGGGCGGAACCCAATTCCCCCGGGATGAATTACACCCCCGTCTCGTTCGGGTCCGAGGAGTTCGGCGAGGTCGCGCGCCAGCTCGTGATCGCCCGGGAGCACGCCGATCTCGTGGTCTTCTCGATCCACTGGGGTCCGAACATGCGCGCTCGGCCGACCCCCGAGTTTCGCGGCTTCGCCCACGCGGTCATCGACGCCGGCGCCGACATCTTCTGGGGTCACTCCGCCCACGTCTGCCACGGCGTGGAGTTCCATCGCGGGCGTCCGATCCTGTACGACACCGGGGACTTGCTGGACGACTATGCCGTGGACCCACACCTGCGCAACGATCTCTCCGCGCTGTTCCTCGTGCACTTGCGCCCGCCCGTCGTGGAGCACGTCGAGATCGTCCCCGTCCAGATCGAGGATCTGCAGGTACACCTCGCCCGAGGGCGGGCGCGCGACTGGTTCGTCGAGCGGTTCACGGCGCTGTGCGCCGAGCTCGACGCGGTCGTGGTGTCCGACGAGCCCGGGCGCCTGTGGGTCATCGCACCAGCACAAGTCGCCGGGGCCAGGACTCAGGCGGGGGCGTAGCCCGCGACTGCGAAGGCCTGCAGCGTCTCCGCGAAGTCTGCCAACCGCGCCTCGACCAGGCGATTGATGGTGTCGGCAGGGAACTCTCCGGTCTCGTCGCGCTCGCCCGCTGGGATCCCGGTGAGCAGCTCCATTCCTTCGTCCGCGGTCTCTACGGCGCCGGCGGGACGTCGCCCATTGGGACCTCGCGCAACTCCCGCCTCAGGAACGGATGCGTGGCCAACAAATACCACCCCATGCCGATGGCCGCTGCGAGACTGGCGATGCCGATATGCCACCAGACGAGCTCACCGAGCAACGGGCGGGTGAGGAACGCCATCGCGAAGTAGACGTGGAGGGCGACGAACAGCAGCACCACGAGGACCAGATACTGGGTCGTGGGGAACCGCTCGGCGAGCGAGACGAGCCACGCGCACAAGAATCCCAGCCCCAGGAACACGACCATGTGCACCATGTTGAAGGCGAGCACCGGCCCCGGCGCGACGACGAGTGCTGCCGGGTCACGCAGATGGTAGAACAGCGCCGAGCCGAACAGGGCGGCGGTATAGAAGGGCGACCGTCCCGCCAGCACGTTCAACAGGGCGACGATGACGACCACCGCCCCATACCCGATCACGCCCGCCCACAAACCACTGATCAGCGTATCCCGAGCCTGCGCGCGCATGGTCCCTCCGGGCGAGAGCACAGATCGTACGATGCCACCGCCGCGTCGCGGCCATCGTGAAGGCCCGCCCAAGAGAGCTTCATGGTCCGCTTTCATGGTCACTTCAACGCGACTTCCGTCGGACGAGTCTATCATGCGCCGGGGATGAATGATGCACGCATGGCGACTAGCGGACGGGGGGACGGACCTCATGAAGCCGTATGGGAGCGACGGGAGCGAAGCGGCGTTCGCCGCCGCCGATCTCCAAACGAGGGCGACACTGGAGGACACGCTCAGCCAGCGCCGGTCGGTGCGCATGTTCGCGAACCGTCCGCTCAACGAGGATCAGATCCTGCGGCTCTGCTGGGCCGCGCAGGGGATCACCGATTCATCGGGCCATCGCACCGCCCCCTCAGCGGGCGCACGCTATCCGCTCGAGCTGTACGTCGCGACCGCCGCCGGTTGCTTCGCCTACGACCCGCCGCATCATCGCCTGGTCCACCGGACCCGCGACGATCTCCGCCCGGCGATGCAGTGGGCGGCGCTCTCGCAAGAAGCCGTCGGCCAGAGCCCGGCGGTGTTCGTGATCGCCGCCGCCCCGGATCGGACCGTTGCCGAATACGGCAGCCGCGGCGAGCGGTATGTGCATCTCGAAGGGGGCCATGCGGCCCAGAATCTCCTGCTCGAGGCAACGGCCATTGGTCTGGGGGCGGTGCCGATCGGTGCGTTCGACGACACCCGGGAGCGGCACGTCCTGGACCTTCCCGACGACCGTGAGGTGCTGTACCTGATTCCCGTGGGCGAACCGGCGGAGTAGCAGGCCTGTGGTCTCCGGCGGCGCCTTCCGGTCCGGCCCCATCGTGGTCGAAGATGCCGCCCTCTTCACCGATCTTTACGAACTGACCATGGCGTCCTCCTACCGGCGGGAGGGAATGCACGAGCCGGCCACGTTCAGCCTGTTCGTGCGACGCCTGCCGCCGGACCGCTCGTTCCTCGTCGCCGCGGGTCTCGAGGACGTGCTGCGGTTTCTCGAAGGCTTTCGTTTCTCGGCACGCGCCCTCGAGTACCTGAGCTCACTCCACCAGTTCGAGCCCGCCTTCCTCGAGTACCTCCGCGACTTCCGCTTCACCGGCAGCGTGCGCGCCGCACCCGAGGGCACGCCCCTCTTCGCCGACGAGCCACTGCTCGAGGTGACGGCGCCGATCGCCGAAGCCCAGCTGGTCGAGAGCGCCGTATTGAACATCTGCCACCTCCAGACGATGCTTGCGAGCAAAGCGGCGCGTTGCGTGTCCGCGGCGCGCGGCCGGTCCGTGGTCGAGTTCGGGATGCGCCGGACGCACGGGGCAGACGCAGCGCTGAAAGCCGTCCGCTGCGCCTACATCGCGGGCGCTGAGCAGACGAGCAACGTGCTCGCCGCGCTCACCTACGGCGTTCCCCCGACGGGGACGATGGCGCATTCCTACGTGTGCGCCTTTCCGCACGAGATCGACGCGTTCCGTGCCTTTGCCGCCGCTTTTCCGTCGCGGGCCATCCTGCTCATCGACACGTACGACACCGTCACCGCCGCGCACAAGGCGGTCCAGGTGGCACGGGAGCTCGAGGCGCGTGGCGAGCGCCTCGCCGGGGTCCGGTTGGACAGCGGGGACCTGGTCGCGCTGAGCCGCGCTGTCCGCGGCATCCTGGATACGGCCGGCCTCGGCTACGTGCAGATCTTGGTGAGCGGCAACCTGGATGAATTCGCGATCGAGCGCTGCACCGCGGCCAACGCGCCGATCAACGCCTATGGAGTGGGCACACGGATGAACGTCTCCGCCGACGCGCCGTGCCTGGACATGGCATACAAACTGGTGCGCTACGGTGAGCGCGACGTCTTGAAGCTCAGCCCGGGCAAGGAGACATGGGCCGGCGAGAAGCAGATCTACCGCCGGCTGGCAAGGGATGGGCGCTACGTCGCGGACGTGCTCGCGTTGAAGGACGAGGCGCCGCCGTCCGGTGCCACCGCGCTGCTGCAGCTGGTGATGGAGGGCGGTCGGCTGATCCGGCCGCTGGAACCGCTCTCCGCGATCCGGGCACGGTGTGGCGCGGCGCTCGCGGCGTTGCCCGAGGCGGTGCGCCGCTTGAGCGGCGCCGCCCGCTACCCCGTCACCCCCTCCGCGGCACTGGCCGAGCGCCAGCGCGCGCTTAAAGCCGGGGCCGTCGCAGCCGAGGTGGCAACAGGCTAAGGCCGACTTCACGGCGCCTTCACCAGTCGGTGACGATCGTTCGGGCAGAACCGATCGAGGAGGAGATATGCTCACGGTGCGGGATCTCATGACGACGGACGTGGCGACGGTCGATCCCGACCTGTCGTTGCGCGAGGCAGTCGAGTTGTTCACCCAGCGGCACGTGAGCGGGGTGCCGGTCACGGCCGGCGGGCGGCTCGTCGGTGTCTTGTCGGCGAGCGACGTGCTCGCGTTCGGGGGAGCGTCGCCGGGTGTCCCCACCGAGCGGCCCGAGATGGAGCTCGAGGAATGGAACGAGCCCACCGAGTGGATCGAAGGTGAGGAGGCGCCGGCCGCCTTCTTCAGCGACATGTGGTCGGACGCAGGTGCAGACGTGCTGGAGCGGTTCGCCGAGATCCGTGGCTCCGAGTGGGATCAGTTGGCGGAGCACACCGTCGGCGAGGCAATGACGCCGAGCCTGTGCAGCGTGGCGCCGTTCGTGGACATCTATACCGCCGCCGAGTACATGGTCCGGGCTGGGGTGCACCGGCTGATCGTGCTGGATGATGGCCGTGTGGTCGGCGTGCTGTCGAGCATGGACATCGTGCGCGCGGTGGCCGAGCAGCGCTTGATCGCGGCCGGCCCCGAAGTGCGCTCGAGTCCGCGGGCGTGGGCGGACGTCCGGCGTTAAGCCGGACCGATGGACACATCCTTGGCGCTGCTTCAACAGGCCGGAATGAGCAGCTCCATCGTCGCGACGTGGCTGACCTACGTCGAAGACGGGATCTATCTCGTCACGGCGGCGTTGCTGGGAGCGACCGCCGTCGTGCTCATCATCGCCACGGCGCGCGATCTGCTGCGCACGAGCGACGCAGGACCGATGATGCAGCGGGCGCTCAAGGCGCTCGATTCGCTGCTGCTCGTCCTGATGATCGTGGAGCTGCTGCATACGATTCGGTTGTTCATCGTTGGTCATGCACTGGTGCCGGAGCCGTTCCTAGTCGTCGCGCTGATCGCGGGTGTGCGTCGGGTCTTGATCCTGACAACCGAGGCGTCGCAGTACATTCAGACGCAGCCCGAGCAGTTCCGCATGGCGCTGCGGGAGATGGGTCTCTTGATGGTGTCGTTCCTCGTGCTGGCCGTGTCGATCGTCGTGCTGCAGCACTTTCCGTTGGCACACTAAGCAGACAGCCGGTCGCCCAGGTACTGCAGCAAACCATTCAAGGAGGCGACTTTCTGGTAGTCCGCCTCCGGTACGTCGACGTGCAGCTTCTCGTTGATGCCGATCAGAAATCGCATGAAGTCGATCGAATCAATGTCCAGCTGATCGCGGATCGGCGCATCCGGCGCGAGACGGCTCAGGTCGGCCTCCGGGGCGATCTCCTTGAGCACGCCTAGCACCGTCAGGCGCAGCTCATCCCGCGTCACAAGCGGCCTGGCTCTCGCAGCCGGTCGGCCACGCCGGCGAGGAACAGCGCTCCGCGGTGGCCGTCGCTCACGCGATGATCGGCCGCCAGCGTGGCCCTGACGAGCGGCCGGGCGACGACGCCTCCATCAACCACCCACGCCCCCTGCACGACCTTGCCGAATCCCACGATCGCCACCTGCGGCGGGTAGATCACACCATACACCGTATCCACGCCTCGGTCGCCGAGGATGGTCACCGTGATCGTCGGATCGGAGAGCTCAGAGCTCCGCAGCGTGCCGGCGCGGGCCCGCTCCACCAGATCCAGAGTGCTGGCCATCAGATCGTCGACGCTGAGACGGTCGGCGTGGTGTAGCGCCGGGGCGACGAGCCCGCCGTCACGCAGCGAGATAGCGAGTCCGACGTTGACGTCGGCTATGGGGGCGACGCGCCCCTCCACCCAGCGCGCATTGAGCTCGGGGAAATCCCGCAGCGCCAGGGCGACCGCCTTGACCAGCAGCGCGCTGTGAACCAGCCGGCGTGCCACGGGACGATCGCGATTCTGCGCGGCGAGCCACGTGGTCACGGGACCGAGGTCGATCGTATGCCCGATGTAATAGTGCGGGATCTCCCGCTTCGACCGGGTCACGGCGGCGGCCACCGCCTGACGCATGCGTTCCCCGCGTACCCCCTTCCCCGACGCCTGCCGCACGTCTTCGAGCGTAACGGCTCCTTCGGGTCCCGTGCCGTGCACGGCTGCCGGGTCGACCCCGAGCTCGGCGGCGAGCCGCCGGGCCGCCGGGGAGACGGGCGCCCTGCCCTCGGGAGTCGGGACGGCGACGGGCGTCGGCACTGGCGCCGGCGCCGGCGCCGGCGTCCCCGCTGCTTCGCGGATGATGGCGAGCGGAGTGCCGACCGGGACTTTGGTGCCCGGCTCGACGAGGGTCTTCTCCAGCACGCCGCTCGTGAAGACTTCTACTTCGATGACGCCCTTATCCGTGTCGACCTCGGCGATGATGTCGCCACGCGTCACGGCTTCACCGGGGTGCTTGAGCCAGGCGATGAGGCGGCCGGCCGTCATGTCGGCGCCGAGCGCCGGCATCAAGAAATCAGCCACGCCGGCCGAACAGAGCGTTCACGGCGTCGACGATCGTCTCCGGTTGCGGCAGGGCGGCGTCCTCCAGGTGTTTGGCGTACGGCATCGGGACTTCCGCGCTGCATACCCGCGCCACCGGGGCATCGAGGTCGTAGAATGCTCCCTCCATGACGCGGGCGCTGACCTCCGCCGCGAGGCTTCCTGTGCGCCACCCCTCGTCCACGATCACGGCCCGGTGAGTCTTCTTGATCGACGCGAGCACCGCATCCATATCGAGCGGCCGCAGGGAGCGCAGATCGATCACCTCAGCGGAGATGCCGCTCACCTGGAGCCGCTCCGCTGCGGACAACGTCTTACCGAGCGAGCCCCCGTAGGTCACGATCGTGACGTCGGTCCCGGGGCGACGCACGGCTGCCCGAGTGATATCGGCCGGGCCGGCGTGATCGTCGGCTTCCTCCTCCACGGGATAAAGTGACGCATGCTCGAAGATCACGACGGGATCGGGCTCATGCAACGCGGCGAGCAGCATGCCGCGGGCGTCGGCGACGGTCGCAGGCGCGAGGACCGTGATCCCGGGAATGTGCGCATACCACCCTTCCAGGCTGTGCGAATGCTGGGCGGCGAGCTGGCGACCGGCGCCCGTCGCCATGCGGATTACGAGCGGGATGCTGAACTGCCCACCGGACATGTGCCGCAGGGTGGCGGCGTTGTTTACGATCTGGTCCAGTGCGAGCAAGCTGAAGTTGACCGTCATTACCTCGACGATCGGCCGCATCCCGCCGAGCGCCGCTCCGACCCCCGCCCCGACGAACGTCGACTCGGAGAGCGGCGTATCGCGCACCCGCTCGGGGCCGAACTCCTCGAGCAGACCCTTGCTTGCGGCGTATGCTCCGCCGTACCGGCCAACATCTTCCCCCATCAAGAACACGCGTGGGTCGGCGCGCAAGGCATCGCGGAGGGCGGAGCGGACGGCTTCCCGGTAGGAGAGTTTCGTCATGGCGCGGGGGTCTGCACGTCTTTCAGAAGATCGGCGACCGGCTCCCAGGGCCCCGCCTCGGCCTCGGCGACCGCCGCGGCGATCGCCGCGGCGACGCCCTGTTCGAGTGCCGGGAGACCGGTGTCCGTGAGGACGCCGGCGTCCGTCAACCGCCGGGTGAACGTGGTCACGGGGTCGCGCGCCAGCCACTGTGCAACCTCGTCCTTCGTCCGGTACAGCTCGGGGTCGTACATGGAGTGGGCCCGGAAGCGGTACGTCAGGAACTCGAGCAGCGCCGGCCCCTCTCCCGCTCGGACGGCCTCGGCTGCCCGGCGGGTCGCCGCTTCGACCGCGACGACGTCCATCCCATCCACCTGCGTGCCCGGCATACCGTACGCCGCAGCCTTCGCGGCGATGTTTGGCTGGGCCTGATGGCGCTCGAGCGCCGTCCCCATGGCGTAGCGGTTGTTCTCGCACAGGAAGAGCACGGGCAGCTTCCAGAGCGCCGCGAGGTTCAGCGACTCGTGAAACTCGCCCTCTGCCACCGCTCCGTCGCCGAAGAAACATGCGGTGATCCGCGGCCGAGCCTGCAGCCGGTCGGCGAGCGCCAGGCCGACGGCGATCGGCAGCCCACCGCCGACGATCGCGTATCCGCCAAAGAAGCGCCGGCCCGCGTCGAAGAGGTGCATCGAGCCGCCGCGTCCCCGGCTGCACCCGTTCGCCTTGCCGTACATCTCCGCCATGAGCGCGCCCGCCGGCATCCCGCGCGCCAGCGCATGGCCGTGCTCGCGGTAGGTCGCCACGACCCCGTCGTCCGGCGTCAGGGCCTGCATCGCTCCCACGGCCACCGCCTCCTCACCGATGTAGAGGTGCAGGAAGCCGCGGATCTTCCCCAGACTGTAGAGCTCGGCGCATTTTTCCTCGAAGCGTCGGATGAGCAGCATCTGTCGCAGCAGGAGGATGGCGTGGTCGGGCTCGATCGCCCCCGGCGCGGGAGCGTGAGCCGGCGCGGTCAGGGTCCTCATCCGGGAGCTCCTTCGAGCGTGGAGGTATCCCCCTCGGGAAGGCCGAGCTCGCGTGCCTTGAGGAGGCGACGCATGATCTTGCCACTGCGCGTACGCGGCAGGGCCGACAGGAAGGCGATCTCCTTCGGCGCCACCACGGCGCCCAGTCGCGCCCGAGCGAAGCCCAGCAGCTCGCGCCGCCACGCGTCGCCCGCCGTGTAGCCGTCCTTCAGCGACACGAACGCCTTCACCACCTCCAGCGCCACGGGGTCAGGCTTCCCGATGACCCCGGCCTCGGCGACGGCCGGGTGGGCCAGCAGCACGCTCTCCACCTCGAACGGCCCGATGAGGTGGCCCGACGTCTTGATGACGTCGTCCGCCCGGCCGACGAACCAGAAGTACCCGTCGACATCCCGGCGGGCGAGGTCGCCCGTCAGGTAGAACCCGTCGGCGAAGCATTTCGCGTAGCGCTCGGGCTCGTTCCAGTATCCACGGAACATCGAGGGCCAACCGGGCCGCAACGCGATCTCACCTTCCTGACCCGGCTCCTCGACGACGTCGACGCCGCCGCCCTCCCGGCGTCGCACGATCGCCGCCTCGATGCCGGGCACCGGCCGGCCCATCGAACCGGGCCGGATTTCGGTTCCGGCGAAGTTCGCGATCATGATGGCCCCGGTCTCGGTCTGCCACCAGTTGTCGTGGAACGGATGGTCGAACGCCTCTGCGCCCCAACGTACGGCGTCGGGATTGAGCGGCTCGCCCACGCTCGCGAGAAACCGGAGGGCGGGATAGGCGTGTCGTCGCACCGCCGCAGTGCCCGCCTTCATCATCATACGGATGGCCGTTGGTGCCGTGTACCAGACGGTGACCCGCTGGTCGCGCAGGATCGCGCACCAGCGATCGAGGTCGTAGTCCGCTTCGTCCACCACGCTCGTCACGCCCAGCGTCAACGGCGCCACGATCCCGTAGGAGGTACCGGTCACCCAACCGGGGTCAGCAGTGCACCAGCAGACGTCGCCCGGTCGGAGGTCGAGCGCCAATCGGCCGGTCGCCTGATGCGCCACAACCGCATCGTGTACGTGAATCGCGCCCTTGGGAGTGCCCGTCGTGCCGCTTGTGAAGTGCAGCAACGCCGGATCTTCGGGAGCGGTCGGCTCGATGGCGAAGTCGTCGCTCGCCTCGTTCATCAGCCGTTCCCAGAAGCGAGTCCCGGGCGGTGACGCGCCCGTCGCATCGCCCGTGAGAATCACGTGCTCGAGGAACGGCAGGCGGTCGCGCAGCGGCGCGATCTTGCGCTCGTAGAGCGCCGGCGTGGTCACGAGTACGCGCGCCTGCCCGATCTCAAGTCGCGCGCGGATCGGCTCTGGCCCGAATGCGGAGAAGAGTGGCGCGCAGACGGTTCGGTGCTTCAGGGCGCCGAGCAACGCAATCGGCAACTCGGGGATCCGGCCGGTGAGCAGGAACACGCGATCCCCGGCAACCACTCCCAGACGCTGCGCCACGTTCGCGAACCGGTTTGTGAGGCGCCGCATGTCCGCGTAGCTGTAGTCGCGCACCGCGCCGTCTTTGCCCAGCCAGCGCATGGCCAAGCGCCCCGCCCGGGGTCCCGTCGCATGACGGTCCACAGCCTCGTGGGCGATGTTGAGCCCGCTGCCACCCGGGAGCCCGTCGAGCTCTCCGCGTGCTGCGTCCCACGTGAACGCGCACCGTGCCGCGGCGTAGTCGATCAGGTTGGGCGCGGCGCGGCCGCGGGGATTGACGAGCATCGTCAGTGGCACATGCACCTCGTGATGCAGTCTCCCCGCCGCCGGCTAAAGGAGGATGAGAGATGGATGAAGAGATCGTCCTCGCGCAATTGAACCCGCATGCATCCGCTCCAGGCGGTCGCTCCCTTGGGGAGGGTGTGGAGTTTGGTTGCGCAGCTAGTCCCGGCGGACGGCTGGTTCGAAGCGCTGACCGCCATGCTCCTGGCAATGCGCCACCGCCTCGTCGTCCGTCCACGCATCCGTCGGATAGCGATACGTCTGCTCGAGCATCGGGGCCGTGGGACCACCCTTCCCCCTCAGCTTGCCCATGATCACTCGATAGGGCTTGGAGCCATGCATTCGCTGCATGCTCCGAAAACTCCTCGGAGTGAAGTCGTCGGGATCACGGAGTCGACACGCGTGCTCGTGGGGATATGGCATCGACCGCTCATCTCCTGGGCAATGAGCCTCCAGCAGCGCGGGCCCCTGCGTCGGGAGCGCCGGACCGCAATAAGCAGGGCGCGACTCCAATGAATGGTGAAGACCAGGCGAACAGCGCTTCACACGGCCGATCGACGTCGGCCATGCATTCAATCCGCCTTCAGACTCTCTTCAACCGGCCGGTGGCTTCATTCCAGAGGCTCCCTATTCGGAGGCCGATACGGCACGTCGCCCGCCATCGAAGACCCGCTCCCGGCGTCCAGCCGCCATCCTCCGGCGGATTGTGCCCTGGCTGCTCATGCTCGTGACCGTGACGATGGTGGTGCGGGTCTTTTCACCGCACGACCAGCGCACCGAAATCACCTACTCCGACCTGATCCGTGAGCTCGAGCGCGACAATGTGGCCGCGGTGGAGATCATCACCGCAGACCAGCAGATCGTGGGTGAGCTGAAGGCCCCGGCGCAAGTCGGGACCACCGAGGTACAACAATTCCGCACTACCCTTCCCTTCGCAGATCCGGCTCCCCTCGTTCCGCGCTTGGAGGCACACGGGGTTCCGATTCGTGCCGCGAAGGCGAGCTCGTCGTTGATCAACATCCTGGTGGGCATGCTGCCCTGGCTGTTGCTCGTGGGGATCTGGTACCTCCTGATACGGCAGATGCGGGGCGGGGCCGAGCGGGCACTCTCGTTCGGGCAGGTGGGGACGCGAGCGGTGGGCGCCGAGCAACCGCAGGTCACGTTCGCCGACGTCGCCGGTGCTGACGAGGCCAAGGCAGAGTTGCAGGAGGTGATCGAGTTCCTCAAGGACCCGGCACGCTTTCAACGTGTGGGCGGACACTTGCCCAAGGGCGTGCTGCTCGTCGGCCCGCCGGGGACGGGCAAGACGCTGCTAGCGCGGGCGGTGGCCGGCGAAGCGGCGGTGCCTTTCTATTCCATCTCGGGCGCTGATTTCGTGGAGCTGTTCGTCGGCGTTGGTGCCGCCCGCGTGCGCAGCCTGTTCGAGCAGGGGAAGGCTCATGCCCCCTCCATCATTTTCATCGACGAGCTGGACGCCGTAGGGCGCCAGCGCAGCGTCGGCCTCACCACCGCACACGAGGAGCGGGAGCAGACCCTGAATCAGCTGCTCGTGGAGCTGGACGGCTTCCAGCCGACCGAAGGGGTCGTCGTATTGTCGGCCACCAATCGGCCGGACGTACTCGATCCCGCGCTCTTGCGCCCGGGGCGGTTCGACCGGCAAATCGTGGTGGAGCTTCCCGATATCCGGGCGCGCGAGCAGATCCTCGCGGTGCATGTGCGCAAGATCCGGCTCTCCCAAGACGTGGACCTGGCGGCGATCGCTCGCGCCACGCCGGGCCTCTCCGGAGCCGATCTGGCGAATCTGGTCAACGAGGCTGCGCTCCTCGCGGCGCGCCGCAACAAGGAGAGCGCGGACCGGCAGGATTTCGAAGACGCCAAGGACAAGGTGATGCTCGGGATGGAGCGCCGCAGCCTGGTGCTGTCGCCCCAGGAGCGCCGCCTCACGGCCTACCACGAGGCCGGACACACGCTCGTGAACGTTCTGATTCCAGGCCTCGACCCGGTGCAGAAGGTCACGATCGTCCCGCGGGGGCGGGCGCTCGGGGTGACCTTCGCCTTGCCGGAAGAGGACCGCCATAGCCATCCGCGATCCTATCTCCTCGGCCGGCTGGCGGTCGCGTACGGCGGCCGGATCGCCGAGGAGATCGTGTTCGGTCCGGACCAGATCTCGACGGGCGCCGCCAACGACTTGCGTCAGGCCACGGAGCTGGCGCGTCGCATGGTGACCGAGTTCGGTATGAGCGAAACGATCGGGCCGGTCACGGTGGGCGAGCCAGGCGAGGTGATGCTCTGGGGCCGCGAGGTGATCCCGCACCGCGCCGTGTCGCCGCACATGGCGGACCTGGTGGATGACGAAGTACGCCGCTTGGTTCGGGAAGCCAACGAGCGCGCCCGCGGAGTGATCTCGGCCAACCGGCCGGCTCTGGACGCGCTGGCCGCCGCCCTGCTCGAGCGCGAGACGCTGGACCGTACCGAGGTCGAGAAGATCATTGCCGACGCCTCGATGCCTCCGCTACAGGAGCGCTCGGTGCCCACGGAGTCCTCACGCCGGATTCACGCGAAACTCAGCTGAGGCCGGCCAGACTGAGAAGGGGAAGGGGCGCCTATGATGGACGCGCTGTATAGTGACCGGATCGAGGCTGGCTCCGCACTCGCCGCACTGCTCGGCGCATACCGCGGTCGGGACGCGCTGGTGGTCGGCATCCCACGCGGTGGAGTCGTGGTGGCCGCGGAGGTCGCGCGCCTCCTCGATGCGGAGCTGGACGTCGTGGTCGCCCGCAAGCTTGGTGCCCCCGGCCAGCAGTGATCCTCGTGGATGACGGCCTGGCCACCGGAGCGACGATGCGGGCCGGCGCCCGGTCGCTGCGCCAGCGACTGCCGGCGCGGCTCGTTGCGGCGGTGCCGGTCGGGGCGCGCGAGGCCTGTGCCGCGCTCCGGGCAGACGTGGACGAGGTCGTGTGTCCGCGCCAGCCGGAGCCCTTCGGGGCCATCGGCTTCTACTACCACCACTTCGAGCCCGTCGAGAACGCGCAGGTGCGCGAGTTACTCGAAGCGGCCCGGGTGGCAGGCGTCGGGCCCTGAGACCCGCACAGACACGTGGTGGAGGGGCCATGAGCGACGAGATAGAGATCAGCCGGTATACCTACCACTGCTTCTCGTCCCGCGACCGCGACGACATCGTGCTGTACCTCTACGACAAGCGCTCGAGCGTCGTCGGGCGCGTCTTCGCGGTGCCCGATGGAGAGCCGCTGCCGCCCGCGGAGCGCCGTCACGGCCGGGCGGCGCTGTATTTCCACCGCGCCACCATGCCCCAAATCGTGGATCTGCTGCGCAACGAAAGACCGGTGTATCTCCAGTGGAACAACGGCTGGGACACCGCACTGACGACCGGCTACGAGCCGATCGGCGAGGGCGAGTGAAATGTTGACCGTACGCGACATCATGACCACCGATGTGGTGACGATCGGCCTGCAGATGGATCTGCGCCGCGCCGCCAAGGTACTCGTCCGCCATCACGTAAGCGGCACCCCGGTCGTAGCGAGCGGCCAGGGCCGGCGCTGAGATCTCGAGCGGCCCCGCTCCCAGTGCCGCAGGCGACCGCACCGGACTTGACGAGCTCTCCCGGTCGGCTGCGGCACCGTAGCCGACCACCTGTCACTCACGGGACCAACACATCCCTGGAGGGCCGATGCTCGGGACGTTGACCGACGGACAGATCGACCGGTTGTTGCGCGCCGAGAGTGTGGGGCGGATCGGTTGTCATGCGGGCGGCCGCACCTACGTCGTGCCCGTCACCTACGTCTACGATGGCTCCGCTATCTACGGGCACACCGGGGACGGCATGAAAGTGCGCATGATGCGCGAGAACCCCGAAGTCTGCTTCGAGGTAGACCACCTCGAGTCCCTGGCGAACTGGCAGAGCGTCATCGTCTGGGGGCGGTTCGAGGAGCTTCGCGGCACTGCCGCGGCCCATGCCATGGGCCTGTTGATGGACCGGCTGCTCCCACTGGTCACCAGCGAAACGGCGGTTCCCTCGCACGGGCTGGATCCATCCGCCGTGCACCGCGCCGATGTGGCTGGACGGCACGCCGTGGTGTACCGCATCGTGATTGGTGAACGCTCGGGACGATTCGAAAAGCGCTGAAGTCACGGCGACGGCCGGGACCGAGAGCCGAGGGCTCCCGTCCCCCGCCCGCGCCGCGGTGCGTTCGGCCCTGAACCTGGCGCTGTTCGGCCTGGCGCTCTGGGCGCTGGACCGGGTGCTCCGGGCCTATCCGGCGGTGGACATCCTGCGCGCGCTGCGGGCCGTCCCCGCCCGCGCCCTCTTGCTGGCCGCCGCGATCACGTTCCTCGGATACCTGGCGCTCGTCGCCTACGACGTCGTTGCGGTGCGGTTCGTCGGCCCGCGTCTCCCGCTCCACCGGATGCTGGTCCCATCGTTCATCAGCTTCGCGATCAGCAACAACGCCCCCGCGTCGATGGTCACCGCGGGCGGCGTGCGCTATCGGTTGTACCAGCCGTACGGCCTGACGCCGCTGGGGGCGGCGGCCGTAGCCGGTCTCAACATCGTCACCTACGCCCTGGGATTGTGCGTCCTGTCGGGAGTCGCGCTGCTGTTCCGTCCGGACGGCGGCCCGGGCACCGGCCTCCTGGGCCGCATCCTGGGCGTCTTGCTGCTCGCGAGCGCGGCCGCCTACCTGCTCGCCGCCCGCTTCGTCGGTGGCGCCGTCCGCGTGCGGGGTCGCGAGGTCCGCTTCCCGCCGCTGCGGATCGCCGTTGCACAACTCTGCGTTTCCGTGGCGGACTGGGTGTTGTCGTCCGGTGCGCTGTACGTGTTGTTGGCGGCGGCGACCCCCGTCCCGTACCTGGCCTTCCTCACGGCGTTTCTCGTCTCTCAGTTCGCGTCACTGATCGTTCCCATTCCGGGCGGGCTGGGTGTGTTCGAGGCCGGTGTGCTGCTGTTGCGGCCCAGCGCCGTCGCGGCACCACTCACCCTCGCGGCCCTGCTGGTGTACCGGGTCGTGTACTATCTGTTGCCGCTCCTGGCCGCGGGGACCCTGTTGGCCATCCGCGCCCTGGACCGGATTCGCAGGTCGGACCGGCCGATCCGGGCGTTGGTCGGAAAGGTCCATGCCCTGGCGCCGCGTGTGCTCGCCTTGACCGCGTTTCTCTCCGGCGTCGTACTCCTCGCCACCGGCGCCATTCCCACCGACGACCGCCGCCTCGCGTGGCTCGCCGAGCTGCTTCCGCTCTCGATGATCGAAGCCTCGCATTTCCTGAGCAGCATCGTGGGGGCCGTGCTCATCCTGACTGCGTGGGGGCTGGAACGTCGCTCCCACTTCGCGTATCAACTGGTCCGGTTCCTCTTCGGCGCCGGAATCCTCTTGACGCTGTTGCGGTCCTTCGACCTGCGGCTGGCCGGGTCTCTCGCAATCGTGCTCGCCGTCACGATCCTGGCGGGCCGCGAGTTCCTGCGCCCCGAAGGGCCGGTCCGAGAACCGATGGGGCCCCGCTGGGTGTTCGCCGCCGGCGCGGTGTTCTTGGTCGAGGCGTGGATCGGGGCGCTGCTGTACCGCAACGTGGCGTTCGCCGGCGATGTGTGGTGGCGCTTCGCGCTGTTCGGCCAGGGACCGCGGGCGCTGCGTGCCGCCGCCGGAGCCTCCGTCGTCATCCTGCTGTTCGCCATCGAGCGGCTGATCTCCGGCACCATCCCCACCGTACGGCGCTAACGCTCACAGACCGTTCATTATGCTCTTACGGAGCCCCCGGCATACTGGGTCGTTGGCGACCGTTCCAGGGAACGCCTCGCCACGCAGCCAACTTATTCTGGAGGCACGCATGCGTCGGATCTCGGTGATTGTCTCGACCCTGTCACTCGCCGGCTCGCTCGCCGCGGCCCAACGCCAGTCGACCGTGGAGGTGGGCACACTCGTCGGCGTGACCATTCTCAGCCAGTCGGGCACTAGTGTGACGCATGTCGGCATCCCGGGCGACGGGATCCAGGCGTCGCCCACACTGTACGCCAGTTTCTTCCTCTCGCCTTCGCTGTTTATCGAGCCGCAGGTGGCCTTCACCTCCATTTCGAGCAACGGGGCACACCTGACCGCGATCGGGTTCGCAGCCCAGGTGGGCTACCTGTTCACACCGAACACGTCGGGATCCGGTTACGTCGCCGCCAACGCGGCAATCCAGTCGATCTCGGACGGCAGCTCGATCAGCGGCGAGGGCGTGGGCGCAGCTCTGGGATATCGGTTCAAGGTGAAAAACAGCCTCGCCGTCCGTGTAGACGGACGCTTTCGCCGTTGGTTCGGGGACTTCAAGGACATGAACGAGATCGGGATCGGGTTGGGGCTGGGAGCGACGTTCTAGGCCCCGCGCAGGATCCGCTCAACGCATCTCGCTCAGCAGGCTCGCGGAGGGGCCGTTTGGGTGTCTTTCACCTGCGCTTCACGTCGGGCGCCTACCTACGGCTCTCACACTCGTTTCAACCCTCGCTCATGCCGCCAGACGATGTTACGGAATACGCGCAGGATCGGCAGCCGCTCCATCAACCCGGAGGAGACCGTGGCCACAACCAACACCAGTGGAGTACAGCTCCTGCGGAAGCTCGAGGGCCTCGAGCAGCGGCTCGAGAGCCTGGCAAGCCGCGTGAAGGGCCTGGAACGGCATACCGCCGAACTGGACGAGCTGAAGCGGGAGATCGGCAATCTGAAGCTCGAGGTGGAAGAGTACCGGGAAACCGACTGACGTCGGCCATCGCATCCGTAAAGCGAATCGGGAGGCAGGTATGGTGACGAGAAAGAGAATCTCAGCCGCGGTGAAGCGGGCCGCTGCGCGCGCGCGGACCGCCGGCCGGAACGCCGCGCAGCGGATGGCGGTCGCGGCGGATGCCGCGCTGGTCGACGCGGGAGAGACCGCGAAGCAGCGGCAACGGGGTCGTGCGCTCAAAGCCGCACTGAAGGCAACGGGCAAGGCTGTCGTCATCGCCGCCACGACGGCAGCGACCATCATGGTTGCGCGAGCGGCCGCGCGGGCCCGGCGGCGGCGCGCCGCGGCGCCGACCACGCCGTAACTGCTCGCCCGCACACGGGGCAACCCAGGTGGAAGCGGCCACCGCGATCGGGCTCGCCGAGAAAGTCGCCTTTCTCAAGTGCCCGGAGAGCTATCCCGAGTCTCCGGGCGCCGTCGAGCCCATAGAGACGCACCTCGCGTGGGTATTCCTCACCGATCGCCACGCGTACAAGCTCAAGAAGCCCGCGCGCTACTCCTTCCTGGACTTCCGTTCGCCGGCCGCGCGACGCCGGGACGCCGAGGACGAGGTGCGGCTCAACCGTCGCCTGGCCCCGGACGTCTACCTCGGCGTTGTGGCCCTGGCGGTGGACCACCAGGGTGGCCTCGCCCTCGAGGGCGAGGGAGTCGCGGTGGATTGGCTCGTCAAGATGCGGCGACTGCCCCGCGCGCGCATGCTCGATTTCGCCATCGCGTCTCACTCCGTGGACGGAGCGGCCCTCCAGGCCGTGGCGGAGCTGCTCGCGACATTTTACCGCGAGGCGGTCCGGGTTCCGGTCACCCCGGCCGCGTACCGGAAGCGGTTCCACGAAGAGATCGAAGGCAACGCGCACGCGCTCGCCGAGCCGCGCTATGGCCTGCCCGCCGATGCCATCGCCCGGACCGCCGCCGGCCAACGCACGTTCCTCGCGCGATGGGCAGACCTACTGGACATCCGCGCCTCCACGGGGCGGATCGTCGAGGGGCACGGCGACCTCCGGCCGGAACACGTCTGCCTCGGACCGCCCCCCGTGATCATCGACTGCGTCGAGTTCAACCGCGACTTCCGGATCCTCGACCCGGCCGACGAGCTCGCGTACCTCGGCATGGAATGCGAGCGGCTGGGAGCGGAAGGGATCGGGACGACGGTGCTCGCACGCTACGGTGCGCTCACCGGGGACCACCCACCCGAGGTGCTTATTCACTTCTACAAGAGCGTCCGGGCGGTGCTCCGAGCGAAGCTCGCCGCCTGGCACCTGGACGACCGGACGGTGCCGTACCCGTCGCAATGGTTCAACCGGGCGCGTGCCTACCTCGCCTTGGCGGAGCGCTATTCCCGGAAGGAGTGATAGAGCCATGCCGCAAACCATCGATCGCACGCTGTCACACGACCTGCGCGAGGGAGCGCATCACCTCGTCGGCGCGCCCGATGATTTCGATCCGCTGGTGGCGCTGGTGGCCGACGCGCGCTTCGTGCTCATCGGCGAAGCGTCGCACGGCACGCACGAGTTCTACCGCATCCGGGCCGAGATCACGAAGCGGCTCATCCGGGAGAAGGGGTTCACGTCGGTCGCCGTGGAAGCGGATTGGCCCGACGCCTACCGCGTCAACCGCTACGTGCGCGGGCGTGGCGACGACGGCGATGCCGCTGAGGCGCTCGAGGGTTTCAAGCGATTCCCCCAGTGGATGTGGCGCAACGCCGATGTGCTCGACTTCGTTGGGTGGCTGCGAGCGCACAACGACGTGCTTCCCGATGCGGGGCGGGTCGGTTTCTTCGGGCTCGACCTGTACAGCCTGCACGCCTCGATGGACGCCGTGCTGCGCTATCTCGAGCTCGTCGATCCTGATGCGGCGTTGCGTGCCCGCCATCGCTATGCCTGCTTCGACCATTACGGTGAAGACCCGCAGGAATACGGCTATGCGGCCGGCTTCGGCCTGGGGCCATCCTGCGAGAGGGCGGTGGTCGAGCAGCTTGCGGAGCTGCGCCGTTCTGCGGCCGCATACGCCCAACGGGATGGTCGCCTCGAGCCCGACGATCTCTTTTTCGCCGAGCAGAACGCCAGGCTCGTGACGAACGCCGAGCGCTACTACCGCGCCATGTTCGCTGGGCGGGCGGCGTCCTGGAACCTGCGGGACCAGCACATGGCCGAGACGCTCGACGCGCTGGTCGCATTCCACGCCGGGCGCGGACGGCGCGAGAAAGTCGTGGTGTGGGCGCACAACTCGCACCTGGGTGACGCGCGGGCCACCGAGATGGGCGCGGGCGGCGAGCTCAACGTCGGGCAGCTGGTGCGCCAGCGCTACGCCCGCGACGCCCGACTCATCGGGTTTCTAACCTATCAGGGGACGGTGACGGCGGCGTCGGACTGGGATCAGCCCGCCGAGCGGAAAGTCGTGCGACCGGCCTTGCCCGACAGCTACGAGGCGCTGTTCCACGAGGTCGGGATCCCGAATGTTCTGCTCGACCTCACGGCACCCGGGCCACTCACGGCCGAGCTCGCCGCGCCTCGTTTGGAGCGCGCGATCGGCGTCATCTACCGCCCGGAGACGGAGCGGCTGAGCCACTACTTCCACGCCTCGCTGCCGCGGCAGTTCGACGCCGTGCTGTACTATGACACGACGCGCGCCGTGGAGCCGGTGGAGCGCACCGGGCTCTGGGAGCGGGGGGAAGTGCCGGAGACGTATCCGACGGCGTTGTGACGCCGCCCCCAAGGCTCAGGGACCCGACTCCACCAGATCGACGAGCGAGCCACCTTCGTGCAGTCGACGGACGGCGCCCGCAAACAGCGGCGCCGCTTCAAGCGTCACGAGCTTGGCGCGCACGGCGGGCTCGGTCAGCCGGTACGAGGACACAGTATCCGTCACCACCACCTCCTCGAGCGCGGGCTCGGCGAGCCGGGCGTTCGCGTCACCGGTGAACAGGCCGTGCGTGGCCGCCGCGATCACCCGCGCGGCCCCGCGTGCGCGGCACGCCGCCGCGGCCCGGGCGAGCGTCGTCCCCGTGGCGACCAGGTCATCGACGAGAATCGCCACCCGGCCGGCCACGTCGCCGATCAGGGCCTCGCCGCTCACGATGCCGGCACTGCGGGTCTTCTCCATCACGGCGAGCGGTGCCTCGCGCCCCAGCGCGCGGCCGAGCGTCTCGCGAAAGGCGTCGGCCCGCTTGACCCCGCCGACGTCGGGCGAAACGACCACGACGGGCTGGTCCCGCAGGCGCGGCACGAGGAAGTCCACGAACAATCGCCTGGCCTCGAGGTGCTCCGTGCCGCAGCGAAAAGCGTTCTGGTACGCCGCGAGGTTGTGCACATCGAGCGTCACGATGCGGTCGGTCCCCACCGCCTCGAACAGCGCCGCCACGTAGCGTGTCGTGACCGGGTCGCGAGGCTTGGACTTGCGGTCCTTGCGGGCGTAGCAGAGGTAGGGAACGAGGGCCGTCACCCTGGCCGCGGCGGCGTCCTTCAGCGCCCCGATGAAGAACAAGAGTCGGCACAGCTTGTCGTTGGCGCTTTCGTGCCCATCCCCGTAGAGGGAGTGCACGACGAACACGTCCCGACCGCGCACGCTCACCAGGGGTCGGGACTTGTGCTCCCCGTCCTCGAATGCGCGCTCCTCGTGAGCGACGAGAGGCACGCCCAGGACATGCGCCACCCGTTCCCCGAACTCGCGTGTCGCCTCGAGGGCGAAGAGCATCAGGTCGTTGGTGGTAGGCATGGCGATCCCCCAGGACTCTACGGGGGACCCGATGAAGTGGGGATGAAACACGGACGGCCCGTGTTCCCCCTCCTGCGGAGTCACGGGCCGTCCGTCGCATCGGTTACCCGGAGTCGAGGAGTTGACCTCCCCGTTCTTCTTCCCGCAGCGACCGCGCAACTGTTGGTTCGCGGTTTTGCCTTGGGAGCTCCGGCTTCCATCCGCATCGGGCTTGACGAGCCCGATGTTTCACCGATGCGGGCGCTGCAAGTCGGTCGAATCGCTGGTCGGCCTCTCGCACGGCACGTCGGAGCGCCACTCCAACGCGGGTGAAGCAACGCGATCTGCTTCACCGCTTCAGGCGACGTGATCACTCGGATCGCCGGTCCCCTTTCCGTTGCCGGTCCGGAAACCTCCCCGTGATCGCCTGAAGAATATCCACGAACTTACAGCGCGCGTCTGAAGCCACGCGGAAACCAGTCTGCAGGTTCCTTTCATCACGGGGGCGAGAACTCACTCGGCCACGTCGGCCCGATGGGGACCGAACGCCGGGGTCAGGAACGTGGCCACCACGCCGCCGTGATCCGACGGCCACAACCCGGACTTGGTGCGATCGCCGCGTTCATCACCCACCGCCCGCCGCGCCAGCAGGAGTGTGCCGACGTGCCCCGCCTGCGGCATCCCCCGGGTGAAGATGAAGTCGATTCGCTGGTTGAAGGTGGAGAACCGGTTCAAGAGGTCGTCGCTCTGGCAGCAGGTCAGGCCCGGCGGCGTCCAGAACGGACGCAGCCAGCTGTCGGTGAATCCGCCCTCGTCGGGCCCGGTCTCAGTGATCATCCCGTAGGATCTGGTCGCCTTCGACGGGTCCTTGCCGTACACGTCCGAATTGCCCAAATGGGCACCACCGACCCCTGACGACAATCCTCATGCTGCAACATCGGGGGTGAAACAGCCTTGAGGGCTCAGTGAGAGTTCTGCCGAGAAAACCTTCAGCTACGCCAGCGCCACAGCAGACCGAGCAGGAAGAACCCGGCGGTGATCGCGATGATCAGCGGACCGGTCGCCACGTGAAGCGGCGGCGCACCGAGCGTCCCGAGGAGAGTAGACGCGACCGACAGGACGACCGCGACCACGAGCATGCTCCCCAGGCTGCGCGCCACGTAGCGCGCCGTGGTGGCGGGAATGATGATGAGCGATCCCATGAGCAGCACGCCGAGGTACCGTAGCCCCAGCGCGACCGTGAGGGCGAAGGCGAGCAGGTAGAGGAGATCGAGGCGCCGCACGTCGATGCCAACGGTCCGCGCCAGATCGGAGGAGACGAGCACGATCACGAGACGGCTCCTGGCCAGCAGCACGAACGCGACGACCAGGATCGCGCCGACGCATCCGAGCACCAGCTCCAGGGCGCCAGGACGATGCGGGGCGCCGAACAGCGCCTCGATCAGCTCCTCCCCGGACGCGAGCATACTCCCCACCGCGAGCGCCGCGGAGAACACCACCCCGATGACTGCCTCAGTCGGCAGCCGCGTCTTGTGCTCCAATCCCCAGACGAGGATGGTGCCGACGACCAGCGCGGCGATACCTCCGAGCACGGGGTTGATCCGCAGCGCGAGCGCCACGCCGATGCCGGGAAGGGCGACGTGCGAGATCGCGTCGGAGGCGAGCGTCATGCGCCGCATCACGGCGAAGCAGCCGACGAGTCCCGCCGCCACGGCCATGGCGACCGGGAGCGCGAGCGTCTCAGGAGAAATGGTCGTCATGCACGTGGAACTTGAGCGGGGCGCGGTACGCCTCCCGCAACCGGCCCGGCGTGAGGACGTCGACCGGCGCACCGATGAAGGCGGTGCGGTGGCCCGCGGACAGGCAGAGCACCGTATCCGCGTGCTGATAGACCAGCGCGAGCTCGTGGGAAATGAGCAGCAGTGTCAGGCGCTCGGCTTGCTGCAGACGGCGAATCATGGCGTAGAGCCCTTCCTCACCGGGCTCGTCGACGCCGGCGGTCGGCTCGTCGAACAGCAGCACCGTGGGGTGACCCATCAAGGCGAATGCCAGCAGGAGTCGCTGAAACTGCCCTCCCGAGAACGTGCCGATCGGCTGCGCCGCGACCTCCGGCGCGAGGGCCACCATCTCGAGGGCGCGGCGGACGTCGGACTCCGGCACGTGCGAGACCGCCGCCTTGGCCCGGAGGAAGTCGAAACCGGTGAGCGGGAGGTCGCGCTCGATGTCGAGCTTCTGCGGCACGTAGCCGATCCGTGTCCCCTCCGCCCAGCGGATCACCCCTTCGTGATGCACTGCACCGATCAGCGCCTTGAAGAGGACGGTCTTGCCGGAGCCATTCGGCCCGATCACGGCGAGCGTTCCGCCCTCGGGCACCACGAAGCTCACGTCATCGAGCACCCGGCGGCGGTCGAAGTCGACGCCGAGGCCCTCGACCTCCAGGGCGGGCGACGTCATCCGGAGACGGCGACCACCCTCCCGAAGTCCGGCAGCTCACGCACCATCTCCTTGTAGCGGGTCCACTCGGTGGCCGGCCAGACCTCCGTGTGGGCCTGGCCGCCGATACGCACCAGCGTCGCGACCTTCGTCGCCGTCTCGACGTCCGGCGCGTGGAAGATGTCGAGATAGTCGTAGGGCCCGAGCACGGCATAGCTCTGTAGCCACTCCACCTGGGGACACTCAGCGCGTACGGCGGTCATCGCCACGCGCTCGAGTACCTCGATCCCCTGAGGCGAGCGGAGTGCCGCGGGCGACACCCTGGTCAGCATGATGAACGTCGGCATACGATCCTCCTCACTCTGCATGAGCCTTCACGTCGCCCCGCTGGCGCCGGGCATAGTCCTGCAGGCGGCGCCGGGCCGCGTCGAAGCCCCGCTGGATCGCGGTGAGCAGCTCGGGATGCGCCTGGCGCTTGACGACGACTTCTCCTCCGGGGACGGTGATGTCGATATGAACGTTGTGGACGATCGGCTCGCCCATCTGCCGCTGGGGCACCTCCACCATCACCCGCATGCCCATGATGCGGTCGTAGTAGCGACCGAGCTTCTCGGCATGCTGTCGGATCAAGGACTCCGTCTCGCTTCCCAACTCGACGCCGCGAGCGCTGATCTGCAATGGCAGTTGCATGGCTTCCTCCCTCACCCTTTGACGACTCCAAGCGGGCGCAGTCGCGCGACCTTCCGCGCCAGCCCCGCCCGGTGCACCACGTTCACGACACGCTCCACGTCCTTGTAGGCGAACGGCGCTTCCTCGGCGAGTTCTCCGCTCGACGGGCACGCGACCACGATCCCCTGCGCCTCGAGCTCCCGCCGGACCTCGTGCCCGGGTTTGGTGCGCTTGGCAGCATGGCGACTCATCCGCCGCCCCGCGCCATGGCAGCAGCTTCCGAAGCTCAGATCCAACGCTTCGTCCGTTCCGACGAGCACATACGAGGCGGTGCCCATGCTACCGGGAATGAACACCGGCTGTCCCACCGCGCGGTACGGCTCGGGGGTTTCAGGATGCGCAGGCCCGAAGGCCCGCGTCGCGCCCTTGCGGTGAACACACAGTCGCTCGCCGCCGTGCTGTTCGACCTTCGCCATGTTGTGTGCAACGTCGTACACCGTCCGCAGCGCCCCATCCGCCCCGAAGAAACGTCGAAACGTCTCGCGCACTCGCTGCGTGATCACCTGACGGTTCGACCATGCGAAGTTCGCCGCCGCGCACATCGCGCCGAAATACTGCCGTCCTTCAAGGGATCCGAACGGCGCGCACGCGAGCTGCCGGTCCGGCAGCGTGATCCCGTATCCGGGCATGACCTCGTCCATCAGGCGCACGTAGTCGGTGCATACCTGGTGGCCCAGGCCGCGCGAGCCGGTGTGAATCAGGACGGTCACCTGCCCCGCAGCGAGTCCGAGCACCTGGGCGACCGCGGCATCGCACACCTCGTCGACGACCTGGACCTCGACGAAGTGGTTCCCCGAGCCGATGGTCCCCAGTTGATCGTGCCCTCGGGCTTTGGCCCGCGCCGAGACCGCCCCCGGATTCGCCCCGGCCAGGCAGCCGTAGGCCTCGATCACCTCGAGCTCCTCGGCCAGGGCGAGGTCGCGCTCGACCAGGTATCGGCATCCCTCGGCCAGCACACGGTCCAGCTCGCCCTCGCTGAGCGCGAGCCGCCCGCCTCGTCCGGCTCCCGACGGTACGCTCCGTGAGATCTCGTGAACCAGATCGTGGAGCTTGGCCTGAATGCGGGCCGCCCCGAGGACAGAAGCCAGGAGCCGGACCCCGCAGTTGATATCGTAGCCCACGCCGCCCGGCGAGATGACGCCGTCGGCCAGGCGCATCGCCGCGACTCCGCCGACCGGGAACCCATAGCCTTCGTGCATGTCCGGCATGCCGTACACGGCGCCGGTCACGCCCGGCAGCGTCGCGACGTTCTTGAGCTGGGCGAGCGAGCGGTCATGGCCGATCTGCTCCCACAGCTCGTCGTCCGCGTAGACGCGCGCCGGGACCCGCATCCCCGGCTGCGCCGTCGCCGCCACCTCGTGCACCAGCTCCAGTTGCGCTACCGGCATGGCATCCTCACACGTCCAGGACGACGTCGGCCTCGACCCCATCGGGCACCGCGGCGATCCGCAGGCCGTGAAACGTCGCGGCCTTGACGCGGGCAGGCGCCTCGTCGACGACGACACCGCGCACGCGCATCCCCAGTTCGGTCTCGGTCGCCCGGCTCACCGTGAACTCCACGCCCACCCAGCGCTCTGTTTCGGCCAGGTAGATGAGCTCGTTCAGCCAGTGGACGAGCGCCGCCTCCCGGTCGCGACCGGACACCACCACCTCTCGCCACGGTCCGCGAGCGGGACCCGGCGATTGGCCCAGCTCCAGCTCCGCCAGGGCCCGTCCCGCGACCATGGCGAGTTCACCCAGGGTGCCGGCCCGCAAACGGAGCCGCACCTCCCCCGGGTGCTCAACGAGCTCGACCGATGGCTTCATCGTGCTCCTGTATCCTGGTAGGGGCTCGATGAAATGGCCTTGAGCGGACGATGTTCCCCGCTTCACGGAGGCTTCATCGCCGCCCATGCAGGATTCGGTAACCGGCAGCCTGGGAGGCTCCGATGGACCGACATGCCGCGACGATGCCCGTTCACCAGGTCATGACGACCGCTCCGGTCACCGTCCACCCCATGACGACCGTGACGGAGCTGTTGGCGTTGTTCGATCGCCACGACTTCAACGCGTTCCCGGTCGTCGCGCCGGATGGAACCCTGCGCGGAATTGTCTCGAAGCTCGATGTGCTCCGCCTGCTCCACCCCGACGAGCAGTTCCGGCTGCCGGACGCGAAGGTGATCGGCGCCACGCGGGTCGCCGAGATCATGCGTCCGGGAATCCTGACGGTGGAGGGGGAGGACCCTGTCGTGGCGGCCGCTGAGCTGATGGTGTCCACCGGGCGGCGCAGCCTGCCCGTGGTGCGCCGCGGCAGCGGCTGGCCGAAGCTCGTGGGGATCGTCAGCCGCGGCGATCTGCTGCGCGGTCTCCGCTTCGAGCTGGCGGAAGACACGCGGCGGCAAGCGGTCCACGTCTGAGCTTGCCCGGCAGCGCGGCGGCCACTCGGCCGCCGTGGGGAGTCTCCGGCCCGCAAGCGCTGCAGGACCTCCGCACGAGCCCCGCCGGCCTCGATCCGGCGGAGGCCGCTCGGCGCCTCGCCGACAGCGGACCGAACGTGGTGGCGCGGACACGGCGCCGCGCCGGGCTGCACATCCTGCTGCGGCAGTTCACCAGCCCGCTCATCCTCGTCCTGATCGCCGCGGCCATCGTCTCCCGCTACCTGGGCGAACCGGTCGAGGCGACGGTCATCATGGCGATCGTGCTCGTCAACGCCGCGTTGGGGTTC
>JBGPHP010000011.1:0-29988 GCA_041484445.1 Gemmatimonadota bacterium | reverse complement strand
ATCCGGCTGGCCCGGCTCGTCACCGAACGTCCCAAGATCCTCGTCTTCAACTGGTGCTATCACGGCTCGGTGGACGAAGCGTTCGTGACCATCGGCCCCGAGGGCCCCGGCCCCCGCCCGGGAAACCTCGGTCCGCCGATCGACCCGGCGGTCACCACCCGGGTGGTCGAATTCAACGACGTACCGGCCCTCGAGTCCGCGCTCGCGGCGCGGGACGTGGCGTGCGTGCTGGCCGAGCCCGCGATGACGAACATCGGCATCATCCTGCCCGACCCGGGATTTCACGATGCCCTGCGCACGCTGACGCGCCGCTCCGGGACGCTCCTCATCTTGGATGAGACGCACACCATCTGCGCCGGGCCGGGCGGCTACACCGCGACGCACGAGCTCACGCCCGACATCCTCACACTGGGCAAGCCACTTGGGAGCGGCGTCCCCGGCGCCGCCTACGGCCTGTCGGAGGAGGTAGCGCGGCGGGTGCAGGCGCGGATTCGCCTGGACGAATCCGACACGGGCGGCATCGGCGGGACTTTGGCGGGCAATGCGCTCAGCCTCGCGGCGATGCGGGCCACGCTCGAGCACGTGCTCACGGCGGACGCCTTCGCGCGGGCGGTGCCCCGTGCCGAGCAGTGGGAGCGCGGTGTGGCCGCGGTGATCGCGGAGCTGGGTCTCCCATGGATCGTGAAGCGCCTGGGGTGCCGCGCCGAGTACTGGTTCCGGCCGGTGCCGCCGCGAAATGGCGGTGAGGCCGCGGCGGCCGCGGATCCTCAGCTCGACCGCTACATGCACTTGGCGGCGCTGAATCGCGGCATCCTGCTCACTCCGTTCCACAACATGGCCTTGATCGCGCCCGACGTGACCGAAGCCGATATCGACCGGCACACGGAGGTGTTCCGCGAGAGTGTGCAGGCGATCCTGGGGTAGGTGCTCACTCTCCCGTGGGCCGCTCGATCCCCGCATAGCGGGACTGCGCCGTCGCCCGCGCCGCCGAGTCCCCGAAGATCTTGTCCCCGTCGAAGCGCCCGTTCTCGATGAAGATCTCGGAAATCTTGCGGCCGGCGGTGACGCTCCCCGCCAGGTGTACGCCGGTGATGCTCGTTTCGAGCGTGTCGGGATCGAGTGTGGGCCGGCCGGTCGTGGGATCGAACGTGATGCCGATGCGCGAGAAGAGCGCGAAGTCGGGATGAAAGCCGATGAGCGCATAGACCCGATCTGCCGGCAGCCGCTCTGCCCGGCCGTCGGCCCCGCGGATCCCCACGTCCCACGGGGTGATGTCATGCACCTGCGTGGAGAAGCGGGCGGTGATCTCTCCGGCCTTGACCCGGTTCAGCAGATCGGGCGCCAGCCAGTACTTCACGCTGCGCGGCAGCTCGGCGCCGCGGTACACGAGGGTCGTGCGCGCGCCGGCGCGAAACAGCTGCAAGGCCGCCTCGACTGCCGAGTTCTTGCCCCCGATCACCACGACGTCCTGGCCGAACGAGCGGTGCGCCTCGTCGAAGTAGTGGTGCACATGGGGCAGTGATTCGCCCGGCACGTCGAGGGCGTTGGGGTGATCGAAGTAGCCGGTCGCCAACACCAGGCGGTCGCAGGTGAGACGCTCGTGTCCGAGCCGCGTCTCGATCTCGCAGGCGATCCGTCCGTCCACTCGCTCGGCGCCGGCGAGCCGCGCATAGGGACGCAGGCGCAATCCTTCCGCCCGCACGACGCCGCGATAGTACTTGAGCGCTTCCTCTCTGGTGGGCTTTGCGCCGGCGCAGACGAGGGGATGTCCGCCGATCTCGAGTCGCTCCGGGGTGGTGAAGAACGTCATGCCGACGGGGTAACGAACGATCGATTCGGCGATGGCGCCGGCGTCGATGACGAGCGGGTCGAGCCCCCGGCGCCGGGCCGAGATGGCGCAGGCCAGCCCGATCGGCCCCGCGCCGGCGATGACGGCGGTTTCGTGGGAGACGGAAGGCACGTCGCGGGAATCTACACCGGGTGGCCAAGCTGCGGGCCGGGCGACATCTTCAGTGGATGACCATCCCCGACGACGACGCCCGTGCATCGGGCGGCCAGGCCACCGGGACCGCAGTGCGCCGGCCCTCCTCGTCTGACGTCGATCTCTTTGGTATCACCGACCGCGGCCGGGTGCGCCAGGAAAACCAGGACCAGTTTCTCATCGCGACGCTGCACAAGCTGCTGCGGGTGCATCAGGCGAGCCTCCCCACCGACGACATCACGTCGTTGATCAGCGACTCGCGCGGCTGGCTGTTCCTCGTCGCCGACGGTGTGGGCGGCCGGCCCGACGGCCAGGCCGCGAGCGGCACCGCGGTCAAGACGATCGCGCACTACGTCACCCACCTCACCGACCTGTACCGACGTCTCGATCCGGCCAAGGAGACCATTTTTCTCCAGGAGCTGGAAAATTCCGTCCGCAAGACACACGAGGTGCTGCAGGCCGAAAGCGAGCGGGAATACGGCGGCAAGGGTGGGGCGACTACTCTCACCATGGTGGCCGTGCTGTGGCCGTGCGCCTACCTCGTGCAGGTGGGCGACAGCCGCTGCTATCGGCTGCGCGCCGGCCGGCTGGAGCTGATGTCCAAGGACCAGACGGTGGCCCAGGCGCTGGTGGATTCAGGCGCGTTGACCGAGACGGAAGCGCACCGCTCTCCGTTCCAGGGCGTCCTCGCGAGCGCGCTGGGCGGCCGCGAAGCGTCCCCGATGACGCGCACCACCGAGATCCGCTGGGACGATGTGATGCTGCTGTGCACCGACGGCTTGACCAAGCACGTGCGCGACGACGAGATCGAAGCCGAGCTGCGGGAGCTGCGTTCGGCGGAGACGTCGTGCCGGCGCCTCGTAGATTTGGCGCTCGAGCGCGGCGGGACGGACAACGTGACCGTGTTGATCGCCCGACTGAAGAACCGCGCCGTCTAACGAAGCGTCAGCCCTTCGCCGCAGGTGCCAGGCCGAGGCTCGCCGCCATTCTCACCAGCTCAACGAGAGAGTCGGCCTTCATCTTTCGCATCAGCTTCCCGCGGTGTGCCTTCACCGTGACCTCGCTAATGCCGAGCTGGCCACCGACCTGTTTGTTCAACAGGCCGGAGACGACCAGCGCCATCACCTCCCGTTCGCGACGGCTGAGGGAGGCGTAGGATTCCCGGAGTGCTCGACTCGTGGTGAGCCTGCGACTCCAATCGAGCACATTGCAACACTTGCCTGGGGATCGTCGGCGCGCTCGGGGGGCGCGCGTGATCGTCCTGAACAGCGCCACACTCGCCATCGCGATCGCGGGAGTAGGTCTTGTGACGAAAGGGCTGGGTGGCCTCCTGTGGTTGGTGCCGACCATACTGACGTGTCTGCTGTGGTCGACGTACAACGCGTGGAATCTCACGATCCGGGGAATGGACATGAACTCCTAGTGGATGACCGTGGCGGACTGCCGAGAGGAGGAGAACGCGATAGCGGACCCTACGAGCGAGTATCTTTGTTCAGGGTAAAGGCATATAAGCGGCACCCGTTGCCAGGCACACGCGTGAGGAGACGACGATGGCCACCACCACTACTCCGAAGCTCTATCCCACCAAGAACGATCTGCCCGAAACCGGTCGACGCGAGGCGGTTACGCTGCTCAATCAGCGCCTCGCCGACTGCATCGACCTGCAGACGCAATCCAAACAGGCGCACTGGAACGTGAAGGGGCCCAGCTTCATCGCCCTCCACAAACTGTTCGACGAGATCACCGCTGCCGTGGCGGAGTACGCGGACCTGCTCGCCGAGCGGGTGGTGCAGCTGGGCGGCATCGCCGAAGGAACGGTAGGGGTCGTGGCGGAGCGCTCCACGCTTGTCGACTATCCCATCGGGCTCTCGACCGGCGCGGAGCACGTCGCGGCGCTATCGGACGCGCTCGCCATGTTCGGCCGCACGGTGCGGATCGGCATTGAGGAAATGAACGAGATCGAGGACGCCGGCAGCGCCGACATCCTCACCGAGATCTCTCGCGGCGTGGACAAGTGGCTGTGGTTTGTGGAAGCGCACCAACAGGGAGGGTGACGGCATGCCCCAGGTTGCTCCGCCCCCGCCGGCGCCCCCTGGCCAGCGAGCCGACCGCCTCTATCCGACGCTGACCACGGCGCAGCTCGCTCGCTTCGACGCGCACGGGCGCCGGCGCCACGTCGAGCGGGGCGAGGTGCTGCTGCAGGCGGGGGAGCAGACGGCCCGTCTCTTCATCGTCGTCTCGGGTCGGCTCGATGTCGTGCGACCGTCAGCCGCCGAGGAGCTCGTGGTGTCGTTCGGCCCTGGGATGTTCACGGGCGAAGCCACCATGCTGTCGGGCCGGCGCGGGCTCGCCCAGATCCGGGCCGGAACGGACGGCGAGGTCATCGAAGTCGGGCGCGACGACCTGCTGGCGCTGATCCAGGCTGACGGCGAGCTGAGTGCCCTGTTCATGCGCGCCTTCATCCTGCGGCGCGTGGAGCTGATCGCCCGCGGCGTCAGCGACGTGGTGGTCCTCGGGTCGACGCATTGCCAGGGAACGCTCCGCATTCGGGAGTTCCTCACGCGCAACGGACATCCCCACACCATGCTCGACCTCGATCGCGACGCCGGCGTCCAGGATCTGCTCGATCACTTTCACGTCGGCGCTGCCGACATCCCCGTGGTCATCACTCGTGGCGAGGTCGTGCTCCGCAACCCGACCAACCAGCAGATCGCCGACGCCCTGGGTTTTAACGACGCGATCGATCGGACCCATGTCCGTGACCTGGTGGTCGTCGGGGCGGGGCCCTCCGGGCTGGCGGCCGCGGTCTACGGGGCATCGGAAGGGCTGGATGTACTGGTAGTCGAATCGACCGCGCCGGGTGGCCAGGCGGGCGCGAGCTCCCGGATCGAGAACTACCTCGGCTTTCCGACGGGGATCGCGGGCCTGGAGCTGGCCGCGCGCGCCACCAATCAGGCGCAGAAGTTCGGCGCGCAGCTGATGATCGGAAACGGTGCCAGCCGCCTCGCCTGTGACCGCACGCCGTACGCGCTCGAGATCGGGGACGGGCAGCGGCTGCCGGCGCGCGCCGTGATCATCGCCACGGGCGCCGCATACCGGCGGCTGCCGATCGCCGACCTGTCGCGATTCGAAGGGGCGGGCGTGTACTATGCCGCCACCTTCATGGAGGCGCAGCTGTGCGTCGCGGAAGAGGTGGTCGTCGTCGGCGCCGGCAACTCGGCGGGCCAGGCCGCGGTGTTCTTGGCCCAGGGGGCTCGGCGGGTGCACCTGGTGATCCGCTCGGCGGGTCTGGCCGAGAGCATGTCGCGCTATCTCATCCGGCGCATCGAAGACCACCCGGCCATCGTCCGCCACGTCCACACCGAGATCGTGAGCCTCGAGGGGAACGGTCACCTCGAGCGGGTGGGATGGCGCGACAACCAAAGCGGGCGGGTCGAGACACACGGCATCCGGCACGTCTTCACCATGACGGGCGCCGTGCCCAGCACGGGCTGGCTCGACAACTGCGTGGCGCTCGATGCACGCGGATTCATCAAGACGGGCCCGGATCTGTCGCCGGAGGACCTGGCCACCGCCCGCTGGCCGCTCTCCCGAGCCCCCCATCTTCTGGAGACGAGTCTCCCGGGAGTTTTCGCGGTCGGGGACGTCCGCGCCGGGAGCTTGAAGCGTGTGGCGTCGGCGGTGGGCGAGGGGTCGATCGCGATCGCCGCCGTGCACCAGGTGCTGCACGAGTAGGCGAGGCCTGCGATGTCCGACGGTACCTGCGTGCATCTGAGCGCGATCACCACCGTGCGGCACGCCAAGCGCCGGGAATGCGCCGAGTGCGTGAAGATCGGAGCGCAATGGGTCCATCTGCGCACCTGCCAGGAGTGCGGCGCCACCCTCTGCTGCGACAGCTCCCCGAACCAGCACGCTTCCAAGCATGCTCGAGCCGGCGGACATCCGGTGGTGTCCTCGGAGGAGCCGGGGGAGCGGTGGTTGTACTGCTACCCGGACGACGGTTACGCGGAATATTGAGACGCGGAGGACATCATATGGAACGGGACGAAGAGTTCGACGCGCGTACGGCGGCCGCGGCTGAAGTGACAGCCCGGCTGCGAAGCCGCGGCATCACGGTCACCAGCGCCGAGAACCCCGAAGATCTCGTGAACCTACTCTCGGCTGTGGAGCGCTTCGAAGCGGCGGTCGAAGCACACGGGGGCGACTTGATGGTGGACGACCTGAAGAGCTCGCGCCCCGACGACCATCATTTCGTCGTGCCCCGGCGCGCCCGCCACGAAGCCGTAAGCGCCTACATCGGCCGCATCGACGAGGCGACGGCACGGCTACGCCACCATCCGCGGCAGCCGGACTGAGGAGCAACGGCCAGCGTCCCTAGTGGGACAGGCCGTCGATCAGCGGCCTAACGGGCGGGGCGAAGCCGGAGAGCGAGCAACCCCGCGATCAGCGCGAGCCCCGCGAACGTCACCAGCGCGCCCGCGAAGCTCCCCGTTGCGTCTTTGACCAGTCCCACGACGTAGGGTCCCGCGAAACCGCCGATATTACCGATCGCGTTGACGAGCGCGATGCCGCCCGCCGCCGCCGATGCACCCAACGTGCTCGTCGCGAGGCCCCAGAACGGGCCGAACGACCCGGCGATCCCGATCGCCACGAGCGTCAGGGCGGCGGTGGCGAGCAGCGGCGCGCGCAGCGCCGCGGCGGTCGCGGCAAATCCCAGCGCGGTGACGAACGACGGCACCGCCACGTGCAGGCGGCGCTCCCCCGTGCGGTCGGAGTGGGCGGCGATCCGCACCATCGCCACCGCCGCCACGAGCGGCGGCGCCGTCGAGAGCAGCCCGACGGAGAAATCGTTCAACCCCGACGCTCCCTTGATGATCTGCGGCAGCCACAGCAGCTGGCCGTACCCGACGAGCACCATGAGGTACCACACGCCGATCAGGCGCCACAGCATCGGCGTCGCAAGCGCGTGCGCGAAGGAGCCCCGGTGCGGTCCGGCTGCGGCGGGACCCTCGGAGCGCAGCTGGCCGGTCAGCCACGCGCGCCCCTCCGGCGACAGCCACCGGGCGTCCTCGGGCCGGTCCGTCAGGTAGCCGAATGCCAGGGCCCCGAGCACGATCGACGGGAGACCTTCGAGCAGGAATACCCATTGCCAGCCCGCCAGCCCGGCATGGCCGTGGAGGCCGAGCAGCCAACCCGAAATTGGCCCGCCGATGATCTGGGCGACGGGGATCGCGGTCATGAAGCGCGCCACGGCGTGGGCCCGCTCGGCCGCGGGAAACCAGTAGGTGAAGTACAGGATCACACCCGGGAAGAACCCGGCTTCCACGACGCCAAGCAGGAAGCGGAGCACGTAGAAACTGGCCGGACCGCGCACCAGCATCATGCTCGAGGCCACGAGCCCCCAGGCGATCGTGATCGTGCCGATCCAACGGCGCGCACCGACGCGCGCCAGCGCCAGGCTGCTGGGGACCTGGAACAGCACGTAGCCGAGGAAGAAGATGCCAGCGCCCAGCCCGTACGCCGCGCCGGAAAAGCCCAGGTCGCGGTTCATCTGGAGCGCCGCGAAGCTGACGTTCACGCGGTCCAGGTAGTTGGCGATGAATACCAGGAACAGGAATGGGATCAAGCGCCAGGTGACGCGGCGCAGCGTATCGCGCTCGAGGATGCCCGTCAGTCGCGTAGGTATCCCCAGGTGTGCAACCGATCGAAGTCCTCGAACCACCGATCCCCGATGTCCTTGCGGTAGTACATGTTCGGGATCATGACGTTCTCGATCCGGTTGTAGACCTGCCGCTGCGCCTGTTTCATCGTGGACCCGAGGCCGACCACGATGAGCACCACGCCCGACGTCCCCGTCACCAGCCACTCGTTGTCCACCGTCTTCACGTCTTCGATATGGACCCCGTCGCGGGCGGGCTTCTTGAAGATGATCACCGCATCCTTGGACGAAGTCTCGAACGTCTCCGGATCGCGGAACGGAAAGGGCGGCACCACGATCCGCACGCCGACCTGGAACCCGCTGCGGGCCTTGAAGCGGGTGATCGACCCTTCCGCGAGCTTGTGCAGGAACTCACCGATCGGCGTGAGCATCCCTTCCTGCTGGATGCTGATCGTGGGATACCCGAAGCGGGCGGTGAACTCGAGTGGATAGATGCCGTTCGAGTTGACGATGCAGTTCACGTCGATATAGCCGACGTAACGCTCCTCACGCAGCTTCGCCTCCATCTTCTTCAACGTGGCCGCGAACAGTCGGTTGGGCTCGCTCCAGAACATCGATGTCCCCATCTCGCCCGTGGACGGGCCGATGTCGCCCGGGAACAGCTTCTTGTGCTCGAAGTTGACGTTGACCGGGAGGACGTACTCTTTGCCGTTGAAGAACGCCCCGATCGCCACCTCCACGCCGACGATGCGGCGCTGCAGCTGGAACTCCTTGATGCGCGCCGCCCAGGCGCGCTTGTAATCCTCCAGCACCTGAACCACGTCGGCACCCTGCTCGTCCTCGCCCACGAACAGCAGCTGCTTCAGGTTCTGCGCTTCCCCGGATGGCTTGATGACGTAGCGGTTGGGGTTGGCCTGAACGAACGCGATGGCGTCGTCGAAGGAGGTGAAGTTCTCCTGCGAAATGATGGACACGCCCGCTGCCTTGAGCTCCTGCTGCCCGAACGCCCGGTCATCCTCCAACCGGTCGGTGTAGGGCGTCCCGCCGACCACGGGCTTGCCCGCCTGCCGGAGCTTCTGGGCCCGGGCGCCCTGGCCCAGCACGTCGTCGAACACCACGACGTCCGCCCAGTCCACCTCGCGCTCCCAGTCGTCCGTCTTGGGAACGAATCCGTTGCCGATCTCCTTTTCGCTCTGGCTGTCGGTATACAGCTGCACTTCGTGCCCTTCCTTCACCACCTGCCAGGCGATGTCGGCGATCAGGCCGTCGAGCGACACGAACAAGAACTTCTTCCGGTCCACCACACCCTCACGCGTCGGTTTCGCGTGAGAACCTAGCCGATCGGTCAGGACTTGACGACCCGGAGCGTGCGTGGCGATATCCGGGTACGGGGACCTTCACGCCCCATCTCGGAGGATGTTCATGCACCGCACCTTCGCGGCTCTGTGCGCCCTGGCCGGGCTGCTCGCCGGCTGCGCCACCAATCCGGCCACCGGCCAGAAGCAGTTCTCCCTCATCAGTGAGGGGCAAGAGATCCAGATGGGGCTGGAGAACGACACTGCCGTCGTCGCCAGCATGGGCCTCGACCCCGACAGTGCCCGCCAGCGCTACGTCCGCGATCTGGGCATGCGCCTGGCACGGGTGTCTGAGCGCCCCAACCTCCCCTGGACGTTCCGCGTCATCGACGATCCGGTCGTCAACGCGTTCGCCATCCCGGGAGGGCACATCTACGTGACGCGGGGCATCATGGCCCACCTCAACAACGAGGCGGAGCTGGCGTCGGTGATCGGGCACGAGATCGGTCACGTCACCGCCCGGCATTCGGTGACTCAGATGAGCCAGCAACAGCTGGCGCAGCTGGGCCTCGTGGTGGGTGTCGCGCTCAAACCGGGGCTGGCTCGCTACGCCGGGATCGCCGTGCAGGGGCTACAGATCCTGTTTCTCAAGTACAGCCGGGACGACGAGAGCCAGGCCGACCAGCTGGGCCTGCGCTATATGCGCCGGGGCGGCTATGACGTGCATCGCATGCCGGACGTGTTCACGCTGCTCGATCGTGTCAGCCAGGCGGGCGGCGGCGGGCGAGTCCCGGACTGGCTCTCCACCCACCCGAACCCGGTCAACCGCCGCGGCGCGATCGAGCACGCGATCGCCGTGCTGCCGGCCGATTCGCTAGGGACGGTGGTGAACCGCGATCCGTATCTGCGTCAGGTCGACGGGATGATGTTCGGCGAAAACCCGCGCGACGGGTTCTTCCACGGCACCGAGTTCTTCCAGCCCGACCTCAGGCTCCGGTTCACGTTCCCGGCCGGGTGGACGACGCAGAACCAGCGCCAGTCCGTGGTCGCGGTGAGCCCGCAGCAGGATGCCATGGAGCAGCTGTCGCTGAGCAACCAGGCCACGCCCGAAGCGGCGGCGCAGGCGTTCTTCTCGCAGCAGGGGGTCGGGGGCTCTCCCGGCCGTGGGTCGATTCACGGGCTCGCGGCGGCCGGCGGCACGTTCAACGCCCTCACGCAGGACAGCACGTTGTTGACGGGGAAGGTCGTCTTCGTGTCGTATGACGGGCGGGTCTATCAGCTGCTCGCCTATGCCCCCCAGGCGCGCTGGGCCGCCTATGCCGGAGCGGCCGATGGTTCCCTCGGCAGCTTCGACCGCCTGACCGATCCGGCGATGCTGAACGTGCAGCCCTGGCGCGTGCAGGTCGTCACGCTCTCCGGGGGGATGACGCTCGACGATTTCGTGCGGCGCTATCCCGGGCCTGCGACGCCCGCGGCCACGGCGCTGGTGAACAACATCGACCCGACCGGCCGGCTGGCTGCGGGTCCCGTCAAGCGCATCGTGGGACAACCGCTGCCATGAGCCGCATCGCCGGCAAACTCGCCCTGGTGACCGGGGCGAGCGCGGGGATCGGACTGGCGTGCGCCGAACGCTTCGCCGCCATGGGCGCGCACCTGGTGCTGTGGGCGCGCCGGGCCGATCGGCTCGACGCCGTGGCCGACGCGCTGCGGCGCGCGCATGGCATCACCGTGCGGACCGCCACGGTCGACGTGCGGGACCGCGCCGCGGTCGAGCAGGCGGCGTCCGCACTCGTGGCCGCGGGCGCCGTGCCCGACATCCTCCTCAACAATGCCGGCCTCGCGGCCGGACTCGACAAGCTGCAGGAGGGTGATCCCGACGACTGGGACCGGATGATCGATACGAACATCAAAGGGCTGCTGTACGTGTCGCGCGTCTGGCTGCCGCACATGGTGGCGCGGGGGCGGGGGCACGTCGTGAACCTGGGCAGCCTGGCCGGCCATCAGACCTATCCCAAAGGCAACGTCTACGGAGCGACGAAGTATGCGGTGCGCGCCCTGACGGAAGGGATGTATCTCGATCTCGTGGGCACGCCGATTCGCGTTTCGAGCATCGACCCGGGGCTCGTGGAGACCGAGTTCTCGGTGGTGCGCTTCGGCGGCGATGCGGCCCGGGCGAAGGCTGTCTATCAGGGGATGCGGCCGCTCACGGCCGACGACGTGGCGGAAGTGATCGCCTACGTCGTGGACCTGCCGGAGCATGTAAATGTGTTGGACGTGGTGCTGATGCCGGTCGCCCAGCGCAGCACGCAGGTGGTCCATCGGGAGGGGTGAGGCCGGGCTACTTCGCCCGGTCGAGGTACTCCCCGGTGTTCGGGTTCACCCGCACCTTTTCGCCGGTCTGGATGAACTCGGGCACGTTCACCGAGACGCCGTTGGAGAGCTTGGCGGGCTTGGTGGAGGCCGTTTTGGTGGCGCTGCGCATCACGGGTGACGTTTCGACGATTTCGAACACCACCTCGTTCGGTAGCTCGACGCCGATCGGCCGGCCTTCGAAATACTCGGCGAGGACCTGCATGCCGTCGGCCATCCACTGGGCGTGGTCCCCCAGGGCCTCCTCGTCCAATTCGTACTGATCGTAGTTCTGCACGTTCATGAAGTGGTACGAGTGCCCATCGTGATACATGTACTGTAGCTCGTGCGTCTCGAGGTGCGCCTCGTCCACCGTGTCGGAGGCGCGAAAGCGGTGCTCCACCGTGACGCCGGTCTTGAGCTTGCGCAGTTTCGCGTGCACCATGGCGCGGAGGTTGCCCGGCGTGTGGTGATGGAACTCGATGACGCGGCAGGGCTCGCCCTCGAACATGATGGCCATGCCCCGGCGGATGTTGGTGGCGGTGATCGGCATACGCTGTCCTGCGTGAGTTGATGAAGGTACCGGCGACGGGCGGGGAATCTAAGCCAGCGGCCGGACCGGCGGCACCCGGGGGAACCCGTGCCACGACGGGCTTTTCCGTCGGGTGACGGCTCGCACGCCGCGGAAGTCTTGGGATAGGCTACACTCCTCGAGCTCATGAACCGACACCTGAAGCTCCTCGTCCTGCTCGGCGCCGTCGCCGCGTGCGGCCGGGCCCGGTCGAAGCCAGTCGGCCACAGGTCCGCGGATTCGACTCCGCCACTGTCGCCCGCGGCCGTCTTGCTCCCCGGGATGCCGCCGCCCCTCGATCCGGACAACGTCTATGCCGGCGCCGGCCCGAACATGATCGACTCCGCGGCCCGGCGGGCGGTGCCGCTGGTCTACGTCCCCCTGGGCGGCGCCGCGAGCGTGGCGGTCATCGATCCGGCCACCTACCGCGTCGTGCGGACGTTCGCGACGGCCACCCTGCCACAGCATGTCGTCCCCGCCTACGACCTGCGCACCCTGTGGGTCGCGAACGACATCGGCAACAGTCTCACGCCCATCGACCCTCTGACGGGAACGCAGGGCAAGAGCGTCCCCGTCGAAGATCCGTACAACTTGTATTTCACGCCCGACGGGAAATACGCCGTCGTCATCGCCGAGCGCGCACAGCGGATCGATTTCCGCGACCCCCACACCATGGCGTTGCACGACTCGGTGCGGGTGGATTGCAAGGGGGTCGATCATATGGACTTCACGGCCGACGGCCGTACCGCGCTGGCGACGTGCGAGTTCTCCGGCAAGGTCCTGAAGCTCGACGTCGCCACGCACCGGGTGCTCGGGTATCTCCACCTCGATCCCGGCAAGCCCTCGATGCCGCAGGACATCCGCCTCTCGCCCGACGGCCGTGTGTTCTTCATCGCCGACATGCAGGCCGACGGCGTGTTCATCGTGGATCCCGACAGCCTGAAGCGCATCGGGTTCATTCCGACCGGCACGGGAACGCACGGGATCTATCCCAGCCGAGACGGGAGACTGTTCTACGTGTCGAACCGTGGGTGGCACATCCTGCGCGGCCGGCCGCACGGGCCCGGGAGTGTAAGCGTGCTGGATCCAACGCGGCGCAAGGTCGTGGCCACCTGGAAGATTCCGCACGGTGGCAGCCCGGACATGGGGAACGTCAGCGCCGATGGGAAGGAATTGTGGCTCTCGGGACGCTACGATCACGAGGTGTACGTCTTCGACACCCACACGGGGGAGCTGCTCCACCGTATCCCCGTCGGGCGCGACCCGCACGGCCTCACCGTTTGGCCGCAGCCGGGTCGTTTCTCGCTCGGACACACCGGCAACATGCGCTGAGGTTCATCCGTCCGTGAGTTCCGGGAGATCCCGGAACAACTCCAATGCCTCCGGGTTCGCCAGCGCTGCGACGTTCTTCACCGGCTGCCCGTAAATCACCGCCCGCACCGCCAGCTCGCTGATTTTGCCGCTGACGGTGCGCGGCAGGTCGGCGATCTGCACGATCTTCCGGGGCACATGATGCGGGCTCGCGTGAGTGCGCAGCCGCCGGCGGATCCGCTCCCGCAACCCGTCGTCGAGCTGTTTGCCGCTGCGTAACCGCACGAATAGCACTATACGCACGTCGCCACTTGCCCCGAGGTCCTGGGCGATGGCCAGACACTCGAGCACTTCCGGCAGCTGCTCCACCTGGCGATACAGCTCCGCGGTGCCGATGCGTACGCCGCCCGGGTTCAGGGTGGCGTCGCTGCGGCCGTGGATGATCAACCCGTCATGCGTCGTGAGCTCCGCCCAATCGCCGTGCCGCCAGGCACCGGGGAAGTGCGCGAAATAGGCCGCACCGTACTTCGCCCCGTCCGGGTCGTTCCAGAACGCCACCGGCATCGACGGGAACGGTTTGGTGCAGACGAGCTCGCCCGGCCGGCCGCGTACCGGCCGGCCCGCGTCGTCGAACACCTCCACGGCCATACCGAGACCGCGGGCCTGGATCTCGCCCCGCCACACGGGCTCGGTGGGGACGCCGAGCGCGAAGCAGGAGATCAGCTCCGTGCCGCCGCTGATGTTGCTCAGGTGCAGGTCGGGTTTGATGTCCCGATACACGTAGTCGTAACTGTGCCCGGCGAGCGGGCTGCCGGTGGACAGCAGTGCGCGCAGCGCCGTGAGGTCATGGGTGCGCCTCGGCGCGAGACCTTCTTTTTCGGCGAGCGCCAGGTACTTGGCGCTCGTGCCGAACACCGTCACCCGCTCCCGCTCCACCAGGTCCCACAGGACGCGTGCTTCGGGCGCGAGCGGGGCGCCGTCGTACAGCACGACGGCGGCTCCGGTCGCGAGCGCACTCGCCTGCCAATTCCACATCATCCACCCGGTGGTCGTGTAGTAGCACAGCCGGTCGTCGGGCGTGAGATCGCAGTGCAACACATGCTCTTTCTGGTGCTGCAGCAGCGTCCCCCCGGCACCGTGCACCATGCACTTCGGCAGTCCGGTCGTTCCTGACGAGTACAGGATGTAGAGCGGGTGATCGAACGGCAGCCGGGCGAACCGGAGGGGAAGGCCCGCGTCGCGCAGCCAGTCGCCCCACAGCACGGCGCGGGGAATACCGGTCAGGGCAGGCCGCTCGTCCAGATACGGGATGATCACCACGCGCTCGATCGAGGGAATCCGGGCGACCACCTCGGCCGTGCGCGCCATGAGGTCGATCCGCTTGCCCGCATAGCGGTAGCCGTCTACCGCGAACAGCACCCGCGGCGCGATCTGCCCGAACCGGTCCACCACCCCGGCCACGCCGAAGTCGGGAGAGCACGTCGACCACACCGCTCCGCAGCTCGCCGATGCAAGCATCCCGATCACCGCCTCCGGGATGTTCGGAATGAACGCGGCCACCCGGTCACCGGCGCGGATCCCATGGTCCGCGAGCGCGGCGGCCAGGCGCGCCGTCTCGACCCGCAACCCGGCGTGCGTGAGCTCACGTCGCTCGCGGCCCTCGGCCCGGGCCACGAGAGCGGGGCGGGCGTCATCCCAGCGCAACAGGTTTTCGGCGTAGTTGAGGCGTGCGCCGGGAAACCAGGTCGGGCCGTTCGCCGGATCGGGCGGCGCCATGCGATCCAGCCCGCGGCCCACCGCATCCCAGCGCGTGCCGTCCGGCCGCTCCTGGGAAAGGATCCCGCAGAAATGCCAGACCGCTGGCCAGAAGGACGCAGGCTCCTGAACCGACCAGCGATACAGGGCCGCGTAATCGGTGATGCCGTCCGTTCCCACGAGCCGCCGCTCGTGGAGCCAACAGAGGAAGGCCGTCAGGTTGGCGCGCGCGACGCGCTCGGGCCGCGGTTGCCACGACGGAGCGTCGATTCGAGGAGCGTCCACCGGAAATCCAATATACGGACCTTGACACGGACTTCCGTCTTGCTAGAATGCGCGCAGGGAGTCGCGTCCCGCTGTTCGTTGGCCGCCGCGTGATGGCGGCCTCTACCTGAGCCTGTGTGGCGGAGGGGATGAACGGTCGGTGCAGCGACTTTTTTTATTGGCCGTGTGCGTTTGACGTGGAGTGTCTAGGGAAGATGGGGCAGATCAGGTCGACAGGCTTGCATCCGTATCACGTCCCGCCCGGCGGCACCGCTGCCGCGGCCGGGATCGCGGCGCGTCGGTTGGCTCAACCGAGGCCACCGTGCGGCTGCGAGATGGGATACCGCGACACAGGCTGGGAACGGATGGAGTCGTAACCCGTCCGCTTCCACGTGAGCGATCCGATCGCCCCGCCTGTGCTCGACGCCAGGCGGGGCGATCGGTGTTTTCAGGGGTCTAACGCAGAAAACCTTCACCCGGAGGAGACCATGGAACACCCCCGCAGTGAGGTCCGTCTGGGCGACTTCTTCGTGGTGTCGACCGAAGGGGACACCTGGTGCGTGAGCACCGAGATGGCGCGGCACATCGACACGTGCCTCGAGGGCGATCCCATGCCGCGCTGGATCGTGTTCGTGGACGTGACCGGCGCCCGCGTGCGCGTGCGGAGCGATCGGATCGAGTCGCTCACGCAGCGCAGCGTGGAGCAGCGCGCCATCAGCCGGGCGTTCGAGCGGATGGCGATGGAAGAGCGCCGGGTGGACGGGCTGGTGAAAGAAGACGACGAATAGCGTGCTGGAGTGCGGGATGGCGGCGAGCATCAAGATCTTCGGGACCCACGAGCCGCAGACCCTGCGGCAGCTCGAGGACGTGGCATCCCGGGCGGCCCGGGCCGCCCTCATGGCCGACGGCCACCTGGGCTACGTGATGCCGATCGGGGGCGTCGCGGCGTATCGCAATGCCGTGTCGGTCGTAGGCGTCGGATTCGACATCGCCTGCGGCAACGCCGCGATTCGTACCGACCGGACCGTGGATGACCTGGGCGGGAGTCCGCCCGGGCGCGCCGCGGCGCTCGCCGCGCTGGCCGACGACATCCAGTCCGCCATCAGCTTCGGCGTGGGCCGGAAGAACCGGGCCGATGACGCGCCGGTGGATCATCCGCTGTTCGAGGACCCCGCCTGGGACGCGACGCCGGCACGGCACCGCCAGGCGCTGCGCGACAAGGCGCGCGCGCAGCTGGGCACCGTCGGCAGCGGTAACCACTACGTCGATGTGTTCGCCGACGAGACGGGAACGCTCTGGGTCGGCGTGCACTTCGGCAGCCGCGGCTTCGGCTACGGCGTGGCCCACGGATTTCTCGCCCTGGGGCAGGGGAAGGACTGGACGGAGCGGGTCCCCGAGCAGGAGCTGCTGCTCGAGCTGGACCGGCCGCTGGGCCACGACTATTGGGCGTTGATGACTTTGGCGGGCCGGTACGCCTACGCGGGACGGGAATGGGTGGCGCGGAAGGTCGTGTCGTTGCTCGGCGCGCGCGAGGTCGAGCTCGTCCACAACCATCACAACTTCGCCTGGACCGAAACCCACGACGGGGAGGAGCTGGTGGTCGTGCGCAAAGGCGCGACGCCGGCCTTTCCCGGCCAGCGGGGCTTCGTCGGCGGCTCGATGGGCGACGATGCGGTGATCGTGCGGGGTGTGGTGGTGGACCCCGGGGAGCAGCCCGACCTCGCCAGCCTCCAGCGGGAGGCGTTGTTCTCGACGGTCCACGGCGCCGGACGGGTCATGTCGCGGACACAGGCCGCCGGGAAGCGCGACCGCCGCACCGGCCGGGTGATCTCCCCCGGTCAGATCACGCCGGCGATGATGCAGGCCTGGGTGAAGCGGGCGGGCGTCGTGCTGCGGGGCGGCGGCACCGATGAGAGCCCGCACGTGTACCGGCGGCTGCCACAAGTGCTGGCCGCCCAGGAAGGGACGATCGAGGTGCTGTACACACTGCATCCGCTCATCGTCGTCATGGCGGGCGAAACGGAGCTCGATCCCTACAAGGACTGACGGGGCCGGGCCAGCTCCGCGCCCATCTCGTTGACCTGCCGCACCAGCTCGAGCGGCGGCAGCGCCTCCACCGGAAGCGCGATCAGGCGCTCGATCAGCGCGCCGATCGTGTCGCGGGTGCGGTGGAAGGCCTGCCGGACCTCCTCCTCGGTCCCCAGCGCATCCATCGGGTCGGCCAGGTCCCAGTGGGCGACCGCGCGCGCACCGGTGAACACCGGACACACCTGTCGCGCCGAATCGCACACGGTGATGACCAGGTCCCAGGGCTCCTGCTCGAGACCGGACAGTCCCCGCGGGGTCTTGCCGGACCAGTCGATTCCCAGATCCGCCAGCGCGGCGACGGATCTTCGGCTCACCCGTCCGGCCGGTTGCGCCCCGGCGCTCTGCGCGGCAAATCGCCCCGCGCCCCGTGCGCTGAGCAGGGCCTCGGCCATCTGGCTCCGGGCGGAGTTGCCCGTGCAGACGAACAGCACGCGGAACGGGTGCGGCAACGCTCCTACGGCAGGTTGGCTCTGCGAATCGAATCGTCCAACGCCAGAGCGCGGCGCGGCGGCCACTTGTAATGCAGCTGGAGACAGGCGCCGGTCCCGACATGGCGACTCCCCAGGCAGGAGCGGATCTGCCGCTGGTGCAGGACCGAGCGGCTGGTCCACAGCGAGTCGTCGGTGTTCGTCGCCTGGTCCTCGTCCCAGCCGAAGCGCGTGATGAGGCAGGACTTCAGGTCCACCAGGACGTGGTCGCATTCATGCAGCTCGCTCCCGTGCTGGGAGTCCGCGCGCGCCGTGAACACGCCGATTTGCGCACTCACGCTATCCAGCTCCCGCTGGCGGGCCAGCCCGGCCGATTCTGCAGTGGCTCCGGACCACCCACGCTCCTCCTTCAGGCACTTCGTGATGTCGGGGGCCTTCGTGCTGGTGGCGCTGCACTCCTCCAGGTCGGCCGCCCGCTCCTGCGCGGACTTGCCACAGGCGGCGATCGCCACGCCAACGAGCACCAGGGGACCGATTGGGAAGCGCATGCCCGAATATAAGGGGCGGTCCCCGATAGCTGATAGCCGATAACCAATCGCCCTCTACCGTAACAGCAGAAACATGTCGTACAACGCGTGCGTCCAGGCGGTGATCCCGAAGCCGCGTACTAGGTACAGCGCGCTGAACGCGAGCCCGGCAATCGTGCGGAATACGAAGGAATACGCTTCGAATCGATCGCCGTAGGGGCCGATGTAATGGAAGGCGGCGAACACCAGGGCGCCGAGCAACGCCGCCCAGAGGCCGGCGACGAACGGGCGGAAGCCGAGCAGGCGGCGCCCCGCCCAGGCGAGTGTGCCCACCAGCAGCACGCGAAACAGCAGCTCCTCATACAGCCCGGCGCCCAGCGACAGCATTACCCGCGTCTGCGGGCCGAGCTGGGGCAACTGAGCGGGAGGGACGGCGGCGGTCGCGTGCAGGATCTCCGAGGTGATGAGGCTTACGGCGCCGCCGAACACGAGTGCCAGTAGCGCAGCCTCGACGAGCATCAGGACGAATACCGCGGGGCGGAGGTCGCGATTGTGGGCCCGCAGGTCGCGCACCACGAGCCACAGGCCGGCGGCCACGAGACAGGCCAGAAACAGCAGCGGACCGCGGCTGCCCGCGATCCGGGTGAACAACGTCTGCAGGATGACATCCGCCCCGTTGCGCAGGCCTCCGCCGGCGTCGGGCGGCGCCATCGCCTCGAGGACCTGATACAGGATGAAGAGCGGGAGCGCGAACAGCAGGCTGTAGCGCGGCGCGCGACTGTCCTGCCAGTAGGCACGCATCGCCGCCGTCCGCCGGGACTAGGAGAGGCCGAGCCGCTTTTCGAGGTGCTGCTTGACGCTGGGAGTGATGACGCCGCGCTGCAGCAGCTGATCGATCGTCTGCTGGATCGCGGCGCGATCCGCCTCGAGACCCCGTTCGCGCAGCTCCTGGATCGCCCGGGCGAGGCGCTGGTCGTATTCACCGTGCCGCAGGCTTCCCGAGTCCATCTCGGCCTTCATCTTCTCCATGGTCTGCACGAACCGCTCGACGGATACCGGAGTCGCCATTGCGTCCTCGAGTGATGGGGCTGTTGCGCTCCAGAAAGATACCGGGTGCCGCCCCGGGCGGCGAGCGGGAGTCAGCCTCGCGCGGCAGCGGCGGCAAACCGGCGGACGATGGCGCCCGCGGGCTCGATCGACCGGATGCCGGCGACGCTCTTGCCCGCCTGCCAGTAGTCACGGGTCGAGCGGCCGTTCATCAGGGACCGCTTCAGCTTCCACACCGAGCGCAGCGCGTACACCGTGCGCATGAAGCGCTTGGTGCGGCGGCCGCGCAGCAGCCAGCGCGCGATCGGTCCGGCCCGCGTCCCCACGCGCTCCACGTAGGGGGTGCGGATCACCGCGAGCGGGACCCCCGTGACCCGCTCGGTCAGCACGATGTCCTCCGCGCCGGCGGCGACGATGGCCTGTTTGTATTCCGGGGCCGCGTGGCACTCCTCGGTGGCGATGAAGCGCGTGCCGAGTTGGGCCCCGGCGTAGCCGAGTCGCAGCGCCGCCACGAACGCGTCCGCATCGCCGATGCCGCCGGCGCATATGACCGGCACGCCGAGGTCGCCCAGCTCCGTTAGGAGCTGCTCGGCGCTCTTGGGACCCGCGTGTCCGCCGGCGCGGTCGTTGACGGCGATCAGCCCATGCACCCCGCCCGCGAGGCCCTTCTCCGCCCACTTCCGCTCGGTGACGTCGTGATAGACGATGCCGCCGACCGGCGCCGCGCGCTCGACCACCCAGCGGGGGTTGCCGAGCGAGGTCACGAAGAACCGGATGCCTTCATCCAGCGCCTGGTCGAGGAAGCGCCGCATCCGCTCGAGGTAGGCCTGCGAGCTCTGCTCGATCAGCACGTTCATGCCGATCGGCTTGGCGGTGAGCCGCCGGATCAGACGCAGGCCCTCGCGGAAGTCGTACCCGTGCACGTAGGTCAGCGACAGCGGTTGCACGATGCCCATCCCCCCGGCCTCGGACACCGCGGCGACGAGCTCGGGGTTGGAGCAGGGGTACATCGCTCCGCACAGGAGCGGGACCTCGATCCCGAGGCTCCGCGTCAGCGGCGTGTCGAGCAGGCTCACGCGGGCTTCTGGATGCCCAGTCGCCAACGCGCGACGGCGCGGGCGACGACGTCACCGGCCGAGTCGGTGATCGTGGCGACCGCTTCGTAGTCGATGTTCCCGCTGACCGTCGGGATCGCGCAGCGACATTCCGCCACCAGACGGCCGCGCGCCTTCTTCAAATAGGTGATCGACAGTCCCGTCAGGATGCCGCGCACCTCGGGCGGCAGCCCCATGAGCACCGCGAGTCCGCTCGCCTGCTCGGCGAGATTCACGAGCGCCACGGCGTGAATGGAATCGAGATGGTTGCGCACGCGGCGCCGGTCCGCCAGCGCCACCCGGGCGTAGCCGGGCTCGAGCTCTTCCACGCGGGCCCCGATGGTCCCGCTATAGGGCGCGATCCGGCCCAGCAGGCGGCTGAACAGCCATTTGCCTCCGGGAAGGGGGGCGAATCGGCGCCACGTGGCCTGGAGCCGCTGTCCGGGGGCGGGAACGATGGGTGGCATGGGTGCCGGAATCTGGCCGAGTGGGCGTGCGCCGCCAAGGGTCGGTGGTCCCCGAAACTTCGCTGGGGCCCGGGCGTATGTTTCGACGCATGCTCGCGGCCTTTGCCCTGTTCCTCGCGCTGCAGTCGCCGTCCGATTCCACCGCCTACCTCGACGCCGGGGCGCGCGCGCTGGTGCATCGCGCCCGGGAGCGGCGCGCCAACGCCGACCAGACGATCAGCGACTATCACGCGCAGGTGCAGGAGCGCATCTCGCTCGGTTTGCGCGCCCTGCGGCGCGATCGGACATTTTATCAGCGCGAGATGGCGGCGCGGCTCGCCTGGCACCGCTACGGTCCGGACACCGTCACCATGCTGGGAGCGCGCGAGGCGATCCCCGTCGCCTATGCCGGCGTGCGGCTACCCGAGGACCTCGACAGTGACGCTCCCGATCTCGGATTCGAGCCGGGTGGCGGGCGGATGAGCGTCGGCATCGGGGATTCGGAGTTCGTCTACGATCCCCTCGCGGCGGGCGGCGAAGCGAGCTACCGCTATCAGTCCGGCGATACGACCGTCATCACCCTGCAGGGCGGGCGCACCATCCGCCTGATCGAGCTGCGCATCATCCCGCGGCGCGACGACTTCCACCTGCTCACCGGTTCGTTCTGGCTCGAGGACGAGCACGCCGCGCTGGTCCGCGCCGTGTTCCGGCCCGCCCGGCCGTGGGACCTGGAGCGGGACCTGACACCGGACGACTCGGAAGATGCGAAGGACGCGAAGGGCATTCCCGGATTTCTGAAGCCGATTCGCGCCGAGGTTCGCTACATCACCGTCGAATACGCCCTGCTCGAGGGAAAGTGGTGGCTGCCCCGGCTTGTCGCCGTGGACGCGGTGGCGACCGCGGGCTCCTTCATCGCCACGCCGCTGCGGTACGAGCGGGTGTACTCCGACTTCGACGTCGTCGCGGCGCCGGCGGAAACCGCCCGTGCGGGGGCCGACACGCTGCCGGCGGACTCGCTCGAGACCGACACGCTGCCGGTCGATTCGGCCGCCATCGCCGCGTGCCAGGGACGGGCCGGCTGCCGCTGCACGCGCCGCCACTGCCGCACCGCCGTCGTGATCGTGCCCGACGATACCGCCAGCCTGCTCGCGAGCCCGCTGCTGCCACGCTCCTTCGACGACGAGGGCCCGTTCCTGACCTCTAGCGAGGCCCGGGACCTGGGACGCATGGTGGGACTGTTGCCCCAGACGCCCTGGCACGCGCACGCGCCGTCGTTGCGCTTCGGGCCCGGCGGGACGGGGCTGATCCGCTACAACCGCATCGAAGGGCTGTCGCTGGGCGCCCGTCTCGGCCTCGATTTCGGCCGGCTCACCAGCGACCTCACGGCCCGCGTCGGCACGGCCGACTGGTGGCCCAATCTCGAGCTGGGCGTAGGGCACGAAACGCCCGACGTCTCGGTGCGGCTGGCGGCCTACCGGCGGCTCGCGGCGGCGAATCCGGATGCACGACCGCTGGGCATCGGCAATTCGCTCGGCGCGCTCCTCCTGGGACGGGACGACGGCGTCTACTACCACAGCTGGGGCGGCGAGCTGCTGCTGCGGCCGGTGTCGACGGCGGCGCGCAGCTACGAGTGGCGCCTGTTCGCCGAGTGGCAGCGCCCGGCCGACAAGGAGACCGATCTCAGCCTGCCGCACCTGGTGCGCAACCGGCACCTGTTTCGCCCCAATATCACGGCCGACCCGGCGCGCGAGTTCGGCGCCTCGCTCGTGCTGCGGGGGGCGCGCGGCGTCTCGACCCGCGGGGTCACGATCGGCGCCGAGCTGACCATGGCGGCGAGTCTGGGGACGTACGACTTCGCCCGGACCAGTCTCACGACCCGGCTCACAGCTCCACTCCCGAACCGGCTGCTCGGGGCGGTGGAGCTGGCCGCGGGCGCCACGGGTGGCCCTGCGCCGGCGCAGAGTCGCTGGTACCTCGGTGGGCCCGCGACGTTGCGGGGATATCCGGGCGCGGTGATCGCCGGTCCCGATTTCTGGCGGGCGCGGGTGGAAGTGGCCAATGCGTCACCCGGGGTCCGCCTCGCCGCGTTCGGTGACGCCGGATGGGCGGGCGTCGGGACGTCGTTCGCCAGGGGACGGCCGCTCGTTGCCGTGGGGTTGGGGGCGTCGTTCCTCGACGGCATTCTCCGCGTGGATCTCGCCCGGGCGCTCGTCAGCCCGAAGGGGTGGCGGATGGACTTCTACGTGGATGGGATTCTGTAAGGCGCTGTCGGCTATCGGTTGTTAGTTGCCGATAGCCGATAGCCGATAGCCGATAGCCGTGTAGCTTCGCCCCGTGCCCGAATCGCTCCCCGACATCGATCCCGCCGATCTCATCTCCGTCCCCGTCGAGCGGGCGGAGACGATCCCTTCGGCGTGGTACACCGATCCCCGCTATCACGAGCTGGAGCGGTTGGCGGTCTTCGGCCGCACCTGGCAGTACGTCGCGGACCTGAGCGGGCTCGCGACACCGGGGGACGTCGTCGTCGCCGACGTCGCCGGCGAGCCGATCATCGCGGTGCGGGACCGCGCGGATGCGCTCCACGCCTTCTTCAACGTGTGCCGCCACCGCGGCGGGCCGCTGGCGTTGAAGGACGAGCGCTGCGACATGCTGATCTGCAAGTACCACGGGTGGACCTACCGGCTGGACGGGATGCTGCGCGGCGTGCCGCATTTCAACTCCGTCGAGCTGTTCGACAAAGAGGACTACGGACTCACAGCGGTACGGCTCGCCCAGTGGGAGGGACTGGTATTCGTGCACCTGGGATCCGCGCCGGAGCCGATCGACGCCACGTTCGAGGGGATCCCGGAACGGGTGGGCCCGACCCGACTCGGCGCGTTGCGCTTCGTGCGCGAGGTGATGTACGACGTCCGGTGCAACTGGAAAGTGTACGTCGACAACTTCCTCGAGGGCTACCACGTCCCGTTCGTGCATCCCGAGCTGTACTCACTGTACGACTATCAGAACTACATCACCGAGGTCCACGACCGCTACAGCGTGCAAGTCGGCCCGCTCACCGGCGAGCGCAACGTCTATACGGCGGGCGGCGGTGAGGGACTGTACTACTGCGTGTTTCCGAACCTGATGCTGAACGTGGTCCCGGGCCGGCTGCAGCTGAACCTCGTGATTCCCACCGCGGTCGACCACTGCCGGGTGTTGTTCCGCTACTACTACGACGACCCCGATGCTCCGGGCGCGCGGGAGCGGATCGAATCCGACGTCACGTTTTCGGACCGCGTGCAGCAGGAGGACGCCGAGATCTGCGAGCGCGTGCAATGCGGACTGCGCAGTCGGGCCTACGATCGCGGGCGGTTCTCGGTGCGTTTCGAGGAAGGCGTGCATCACTTCCAGCGGCTCCTCAAGGCGGCCTACCGCGACTACCTGGCGGCGTCGTGACCGAGCTCAAGCGGCAGCTCGGGCTTCTGGACGCGACGATGATCAACGTCGGCACCATCATCGCGTCCGCCATCTTCATCGTCCCTGCGGCCATCGCATCGCAGCTTCATGCCACCTCGCTCACGGTGCTGGTATGGGTCGTGGGCGGCATCGTGTCGCTGCTGGGGGCGCTCTCCATCGCCGAGCTGGCGGCCGCGATGCCCGAGGCGGGCGGCGGGTTCGTGTACCTGCGTGAGGCCTATAGCCCCGTGGTAGGCTGGCTGTACGGCTGGGCCAACGGCGTCGTCGTCAATCCGGCATCGATTGCCGCCATCAGCGTCGGCTTCGCGGGTTACGTCGGCCACTTCGCGCCGCTCTCGGGTCCCGGTATCAAGCTGGTGGCGATCACTTCCATCCTGGTGCTGACGGCGCTGAACGTCCTGGGCGTGAGGGCGGGAGCGATCACCCAGAATGTGCTCACCGTGATGAAGATCGGCGTCGTCGTCGCGCTGATCCTGGCCGGATTCGTACTGGCCGGTGGCAGCCCGGGGAATTTCCAGCCGGTCTGGCCCGTGGGGCAGGGACATCTCATCGGGGCGTTCGGCGTGGCCATGGTTGCGGTCTTGTGGGCGTACGACGGGTGGATCGAAACCACGTACGTGGGCAGCGAGGTCAAGGATCCGGGGCGGAATATGCCCCGCGCGATCATCTACTCCGCGCTCATCTGCATGGCGCTCTACGTGCTGGTGACGCTGTCCTACACCTACGTCCTGGGAGCGGATCGCGTGGCCGGCTCCGCGCTCGTAGCGAGCGACGCGGCGTCCGTTACCCTGGGCGCCCTCGGGGCGGCGTTCGTCGTGGTGGGGATCCTGGTGTCGACGCTCGGCGCGAACAACGGCATCGTGCTGACCGCCGCCCGGGTCCCCTACGCGATGGCGCGTGATGGTCTGCTGTTCCGGTTCATCGGTACGGTGGATGCGCGCTGGCTCACGCCGGCGAACTCGCTGCTCGTGCAGGCCGGGATTTCCATCGCGCTCACTATCACCGGACAGTACGACCGGCTCTACACCTACGTCGTGTTCGCCCAGTTTCTCTTCTATGCGCTGCTGTGCGGGGCGGTGATCCGGCTGCGGCGACGCCAGGCCGACATGCCGCGGCCCTACCGGGCGTGGGGGTATCCGGTGACACCGCTGCTGTTCATCTGTTTCGCGGTGTGGCTGGTGGTGAATACGATCCGGGAAGATCCGATCGATTCGGCGGTCGGGGCGGGGTTGATTCTGGTGGGGCTGCCGGTCTACTGGTACTTCAGGCAACATAAGACGGACATCAGACGTCAGACGTCAGAATCCCACTGACGTCCGACGTCTGACGTCACATCTTTGCTCTACCGCGCCAGCAAACCATCTACCGAGAACGCCCCGGCACCGATCACCAGCAGCGCGGCACAGATCGCGAGCACCAGCAGGTGGTACTCGAAGCCTTCCTTGCCCCCTTCGTGCTGCCCACCCCAGTTCATGAAGAACCCGACCCCGCGGTGGACCTTGAGGATCGCGCCGATCATGACGGCGGCGATCAGCAGGGCGGCCGGGCGCGTCGCGAAGCCGCCGACCAGGGCGATCGGCCCCAGGAACTCCGCGGCCAGGACGGTGAGGGCCACCGGGGTGGGGAGGCCGACCTGCCCCTTGAGGAATTGCATCGTCCCCGCGTAGCCGTACCCGCCGAACCACCCGAGCACCTTCTGGGCGCCGTGCGGGAAGATCACCACCGCCAGGACGAGCCGCAGGATCAGGCCGGCCCAATCCGCGTGGGTGTGCAGCAGTGTCGTCAACATGGCCGCTCCTAGTGGATAATAAGTCATTAATTAACTAATCAACTATTATTCCCAACACCGACTCCGCTACGCCGGTTCCCGGTGCACCACGGCCAGCAGCGCCGCCAGGCGCTCCTGGTCGGCCCGGGCGAGTCCCGCGACCACGGCGCGGTCCAGGTCGGCCACCGGCTGGTCGAGGCGCGCCAGCAGCCGCAACCCCTCCGGCGTGATCCGGCACCACACCTGGCGCCGGTCCTCCTCCGAGCGCACCCGCCGCACCAGCTGCTTCGCTTCGAGACGGTCGATCAGCCGGGTGATGCCCGGCGTCTGCTCGACCATTCGCTCGGCGATGGTCAGCGTGCACAGGCCGTCGGGCCGCGCCCCGCGGAGAATGCGGAGCACGTTGAATTGCTGCACTGTGAGCCCGTACGGCTCGAGCAGGGCCGCGCCGCGGCGCCGCAGCAGATCCGCGGCTCGCAGGATGCCGAGCACGGCGGCTTTGGTGTGAGGTGGGGAATCGGCGGTCATGGCAACAATGTACCATGTCAATAGTTGATATGTCAAGTATTATCAAACCGATCGTCTACTCTGGAGCGCCGCTTGTGGTTAGCGGTCTAGTGGCGTGCGGCGCGGTCGAGCAGCTCGAGCAGCTCCGCGGGCGCGCGGTTTCCGAACACGCTGCGCAGCGGAACGGTGATCACCTGCGACCGGGGTCCGGGATCGCCGTCGGGGCCGCGGCGGCCCGCCCGTCCCGCCGGGCCGTCGCTGCCCGGCGCGCCCGGACGGCAGGTCGAGTCGCTGCCCGCGCGTGCCGGTCCTCCCTTGCCTCCGGTCCCGCCGGAGCCGCCGGCGCCGCCCGGGCCGCCGTCGCCGCCTGCGACTCGAGGATCCACCAGACCCGCCAGGAACGGCTCTTCTTCCGGCGCGATGATCGTGATTCGTCCCCCCCGGCCGCCGGCCGCGCCCGGTCCGCCGTTGCCCCCGGCCCCCCCGGGGCCGCCTGCGCCGCCCGGACAACCGGCTGCGCCATCCACGCCGCGACCGCCGCGCTGCCCGGCGGAGCCGCGGCCGCCACGCCCGCCCCGGGATTCCACCACGAGCCAGTCGGCGGGTGGAACGGCATGGGCGTCGGCGAGCAGGTAACGGGGGGGCGCGTCCTCGACCTCGATCGCGACCACCAGCAGGCGCTCGTAAAAGGGCGAGGAGACGATGCCCAGCCGCACCGTGACCGCGGGGCCGTCCACGCCCGACTCCACCGTACCGCCGGTGGCGCCTTCGAACGCGAGCGCGTGATCGACGCATGAGTAGTCCGGCGCGATGCTGGCGCCGGCGCGCAACGCCGGATTGGCTCGCAGCGCGGCTGTGAGATGGAAGCCGTCGCGCACGCTGGCGAAGGGATCGTTGCCGGCCGTCCAGCCCCCGTCCTGGAGCGGCGTCGCCGCGTCACTCGTCCGGTCGAGGAACGTGACGTGGAGCCGGGGTGGGTGCTTCTTGTCGTAGCGTGAAGCGAACGGAACGCGGGACCCGTCGTCCAGCACCGCCGTGTAGGTGACCGGGAAGCTCTGGCCGGGGCAAGCCCGCGGCGGTGCCTGCAGCTCGATCGTGCGGATGCGAGCGACGAGCCCGGGGTCGGGAGCGAAGTCGGCAGGGGGCTGGTGCGAGCAGGCGGCCAGCAGCGGCAGCCCAACGAGGTAGGGAGTCAGGCGTTTCATGGGGTTCAAACATCCGCCAACAACGGAGCCCATGCAATGTGGCTTCGTGCGTCCCGGCGTCCCGGTTGTCGTGGTTCCCGGGGGTCGGTTAGATTGCTCCGGTGCCACGGGGTTACGAAGCGTCTAAGCGTCTGTACGTCTAGCATTATGGTGGCTGTAGCTCAATCGGTTAGAGCGCCGGACTGTGGCTCCGGAGGTTGCGGGTTCAATCCCCGTCAGCCACCCCTGACAACTAGGTGTCCAGGGGCGAGGCAGCAAAGGCGCGCAGCGGTGGCGGGGTGGGGCGGCCTGAACGTCTGTACGCCTGCTGCGTCTGTGCGTCTGGTTTGTAGGTCCGTAGCTCAATTGGTAGAGCACCGGTCTCCAAAACCGGGGGTTGCAGGTTCGATTCCTGCCGGGCCTGTTGGTCAGTGAGCAGTCATCGGGCCGGTTCCGATGAAACCCGTCGCGGTGTCCGGCGGGCGAAGATGACACCCACGAGGCAGAGCACCCCTCCAAGTATCGCCACGACCCTGGGGATCTCGCCCAGGATCAACCAGCTCATCGCGATCGTGATCGGCGGCACGAGGTAGGCGATCGCGGCGAGGCGACTGGCCGCACCACGGGCCAGGGCATACGCCCAGGTGGTGAACGCCACCGATGTCGGAAACACCCCCAGATACGCCATCCACGCCAGGTCGGTCGCCGGCGCGGTGCGGACGTCCCGCACCAGTGCGGGCGCATAGGGCAGGCAGCAGAGCGCGCCGATCGTGCAACAGATCCATGTCACCTGCAGTGCGGAAAGACGGGCGAGCACGGGCTTCTGCGCGACGACCCCCGCGGCCGAGGACGTCGTGGCGATGACGCAGAGGAGGATGCCCCAGACCGGCGCCTTCCCCGACGCCGTCGCCAGCCCGATGACGATCACCCCCGCGAACGCCACGGCGGCGCCCAGCAACAGCCCCGGAGTGAGCCGCTCCCGCAGGAAGACCGCTGCCAGCGCCATGATCATCAGCGGTGCGATGTTGACCACCATCGCGGCCGTCCCCGCATCGACGGCGTGCTCCGCGGTGTTCAGTGTGACGTTGTACAGACCGAACCACAGCAGACCGGCGAGACAGAGGAGCCCGAGCTCCCGTCGCGTCGGACGAACGGCTCCACGAGACAGGAGGAAGCCGCCGAGCAGTACGCTGCCGATCAGCAACCGCCCCAGCGCGAGCGCGCCGGGAGCGAGCGTGCGGGTCGTCGCCCGGATGCCGACGAAAGCCGACGACCACAGGCATACCGAGACGAGTGCCGCCGCCAGTGCTTTCCAGTCGCGCGCAGCGGGCTGCTCCGTCATTTCACGTCCCATGGATCTCCTCAGGTGAGGGGGGACAGTCGGAACCCCTCACCCGAAGATATACCGAAGCTCACCGCTTCGCGCAATTACAGCGACTTCAGGAACTCGATGATCGCCGCCTGCTGGCTCTTGCCCAGTCGCAGGAAGTGGTCGGTTACCTCGCTCGCCTCGCCGCGATGGCGCACGATGGCATCACGGAACGTCAGCGACGTGGCGTCGTGCATCAGGCGCGGGCGCAGCCGCACGCCCCACAGCGGCGCGGTGCGCACCTTGTTGCGCGTCGCCTCCAGGCTGTCGTGCGAGAACCCCTGCCAGCTGAAGCGCGCGAACGTCCGGCCATAGTGCTCGGCCACGGCGATCGCGATACCGTCCCCGGTGCCGACGTCGTGCAGCAGGAAGTCGCCGAACGGGTGGAACGTCTTTGCGCCGAGGGCGGCGGCGATGGTGTCCAGGCCGCCATGGATGACGGTGCCCGCCGGAGCCGTGACGAGGGTCCGGACGTGGCAGGTCGCGCATCCGATGCTGTCGAACAGCTGCGACCCGGTGGTCGCGACCGGGGTACGGGCCAGCACCGTGTCGCGCGCGGGCGCCTTGCTGGCGCGCATGAACCGGGCGAACCGGTCTACATCGCCCAACCCGTCGGGACCCGGCTCGTCGTTCGGCTCCGCCGCGGTGTTGCAGGCGGCGACCACTTCGTCCGGAAACAGCCGCGTGGTGATGCCCATCTCGTTCAGGTAGGCGTCGCCGGAGAACGACAGCAGGCTGGCGTGCTGGTCCTTCCAGCCGAACCGCCCCACGGCGGTGTGGCCGGGGGCCTCGACGATGGGGACGGCGAGCGCCTGGCCGTGGATCCGGCCGTGGGTCGACTGGCGCTGGTCATGGGCGATGTCGAGCAGCGTCTGGTCGGCGACCGCCT
>JBGPHP010000010.1:0-30294 GCA_041484445.1 Gemmatimonadota bacterium | reverse complement strand
GACGAAGACGAAGATGGGTTCAAGCCGAAGAAGGGGCCGAAGCGGGAATGGGATTGAAGACGGGGCCTGTAGCTCAGGTGGTTAGAGCGCACGCCTGATAAGCGTGAGGTCGGTAGTTCAACTCTACCCAGGCCCACTGACAGTGGTGAAGCCTCGTGAGCGGATACGCTCGCGGGGCTTCGTCCTTCTCTCACACGGAAAGCGATTCGCTATGCGACGCTGGCTGCTGTGCTCGTGCGCGCTCCTCTGGCCGCTGGCGAGCGGCGCCGCCCAGGAACCGACCGAACGGACCTTCACCCACGCCGACACCCTGCGCGGCGCCAACACGCCGCAACGCGCGTGGTGGGACGTCACCTTCTACGACCTCCATGTCACGGTGCACCCCGCCGACAGCACGATCGCGGGCTACACCGGCATCACCTACCGCGTGGTGCGGCCTGCCCGGGAGATACAGATCGACCTGCAGGTTCCGCTCACCGTCGACAGCATGCTCCAGGACGGCCGGCGCGTCACCTACCGCCGGGACGGCAACGCGTTCTTCGCCGCGCTGGCCACGCCGCAGCGGGCGGGCGACCGCCGCACCATCACCGTTTACTACCACGGCACGCCGCGTGTGGCGACGCGCCCGCCATGGGACGGCGGGTTGATCTGGGCCCACGACAGCGCGGGCAATCCGTGGGTCGCCACGGCGAACGAGGGTCTGGGAGCCAGCGTGTGGTGGCCGAACAAGGACTACCTGGCCGACGAGCCGGACAGCCAGCGCGTGGCGATCACGATGCCCAACTCCCTGTTCGATGTCTCGAACGGCCGGCTGCGCGCCGTGACGCCGCATCCCGACAGCACGACGACCTACGAGTGGTTCGTCACGAGTCCCATCAACAACTACGACGTCGCCATCAACGCCGGGACGTACGCCCATTTCACGACGATCTATGCCGGCGAATCGGGCCCCCTCACGATGGACTTCTGGCCGCTGGCCTCCCACCTCGAGACGGCGCAGCACCAGTTCACGCAGGCGCAATCCATGATGAAGTGCTTTGAGTCGTGGTTCGGGCCCTACCCCTGGTACGCGGACGGCTACAAGCTCGTCGAAGCACCACACCTCGGGATGGAGCACCAGACCGCGGTGGCGTACGGCAATCACTACCAGAACGGGTACCTGGGGCGCGACCTATCGCACACGGGGCTGGGCCTGTTGTGGGACTTCATCGTGGTGCACGAGAGCGCGCACGAGTGGTTCGGGAACAACATCTCGATGCAGGACCAGGCCGACATGTGGGTGCACGAGAGTTTCGCCAACTACTCGGAGAACCTGTATACCGAGTGCCTCGCCGGGCGGGAGGCGGGAGCCGAGTACGCGATCGGGACACGCCGCAACATCCGGAACGACCGCCCCATCGTCGGGGCGTACGGCGTCAACGATGAAGGCTCGGGTGACATGTATTACAAGGGCGGCAACATGCTGCATACGATCCGCCAGATCATCGGCGACGACGCCAAGTGGCGCGCCATTCTGCGCGGCCTGAATCAGACGTTCTGGCACCAGACGGTCACCGGCAAACAGGTGCAGGACTATATCACCCGGCAGGCCGGCATCGACTTGGGTAAGGTGTTTCAGCAGTACCTCACCACCACGCAGGTGCCGGCCCTGGAGTACGCCATCGCCGACTCGACGCTGTCGTTTCGGTGGAGCCACGTCGTGGCCGGATTCGACATGCCCGTCAAGGTTACCGTCACCGACTCGGGGTTCACGCTGATTCATCCGACCGATGTCTGGCAGCGCATGCCCATCCATCTGAAGGACCCGGTCACGTTCCACGTCGACCAGAACTTTTACGTCCTGACGCAACACGACGTCGCCGCACCGTCGCAGGCCGGCCGGTAGCCGGCTCACCATCGATCATCGGGCCACGTGAACACGATCCTGCCCGTCATCCTGCTCGTTGTCTGCTGCGTGAGCGGCCTGCTGCTCGCCGTCCTGGGCCTGCCGGGGTTGTGGGTGATGGTGCTTGGGGTGATTGGCTACGGCTGGCTCACGGGGTTTCATACGGTTGGGGTCGCGACGATTGCCATCGTCGTGGGGCTCGCCCTGCTCGGGGAGATCGTGGAGTGGTGGCTCGGTTTCTGGTTCGCCGAGCGCTACGGCGGCTCGCGCCGCGCGGGATGGGGAGCGCTGCTCGGCGGGATCGTCGGGGCGGTGGTGGGCGTCCCGGTGCCGGTCATCGGCAGTGTGATCGGCGCGTTCGTGGGTTCGTTCGTCGGTGCCGCCGCGTTCGAATACACACGGCAGCTCTCGGCGGGCGTCGCGTTGCGGGCGGGCTGGGGGGCGGTGTTGGGACGCGCCGCCGCCGCGGCGTTGAAGATGGCACTGGGACTGGCGATCGCGGTGATCGGCGGCTTCGCCGCGTTGCGGGGTTAGCGCTGCGCTACCTGGAGGTGGCGGCGCAAGACGGGCGCTATCTCGCCCGGATCGCCACGGCGCCCGATCCGGTGCCGGCAGCCGGAGAAGTGCTGGTGCGCGTTACGGCGTCCGGACTGAACCGCGCCGATCTGTCGCAGATCGCCGGCCGCTATCCGCCGCCGCCCGGAGAATCGAGCATCCTGGGGCTCGAGGTGTCCGGGCACGCCGTGGAGACCGGCGCGCCGGTGTGTGCTCTGCTGGGCGGCGGGGGGCACGCCGAATTGGTGGCGGTGCCCACCGGGCAGATCCTTCCGGCCCCGACCTCGCTCGATCTGGTGACGGCGGCCGGAATCCCCGAAGCTTTCCTGACCGCGTTCGTGAACCTGGTGGTCGAGGCCGGTCTCGCGGCCGGCCAGCGGGTGCTGATCCATGCCGGCGCGTCCGGCGTGGGGCTGGCGGCGATACAGCTGGCGAAACTCGTCGGGGCGCAGGTGGCCGCCACCACCCGCTCGCCCGAGAAGCGCGACGCGCTCGTGTCGGCGGGGGCGGACATCGCCCTGGTGTCCGCCGATGAGCGATCGCTGCTGGAGGTGGAGCGGCAGTGGGGCCGGGATGCGGTGGACGTCATTCTCGATCCCGTCGGGGGCGTCACCCTGGCGGGCGACTTCCGTCTCCTCGCCACCGGCGGTCGCATCGTCGTGATCGCGACGATGGGTGGGCCCCGCGCGGAAATCGATCTCGCGCTGCTCATGCGGAAGCGGGCGCGGCTGGTCGGCTCCACACTGCGCGCGCGGAGCCGCGCGGAGAAGGCCGCCATCGTCAGCCGCTTCAACCGTGAATGTCTCCCGGGATTCGAGTCCGGACGGCTGCAGGTGAACGTGGACACCGTCGTCCCGCCGGAACAGGCGGCCCAGGCATTCCAGCGGATGCACGAGAACCAAACCATCGGCAAACTGCTGATCGTCTGGAACGACCCCTTGCGAGCGGTGCGGGCGGCCCTATCGTGAGTGAGCGAACCCTCACCGGACCGTCATGACCGCCGCACCGCGTCGCCGTCCCGAACCTCTCCCCCCCGGGGAGCTGGATCCGCTGCTTCGAGCGATCCTCGACGCGGCCCTCGACGCGTTCGTGCTCATGGACGGCGACGGGATCATTCGCTACTGGAACCGGCAGGCGGAGACGCTGTTCGGCTGGTCCGAAGCGGAGGCCCTGGGACGGTCGCTGTCTCAGACGGTCATTCCGGAGCGATTTCGGGAGGGTCACACCCACGGGCTCGCACGCTTCCTGGGAAGCGGTGCCGGGCCGATGGTCAAGCAACGGGTGGAGGTCACGGCCTGCCGGCGCGGAGGGGAGGAGCTGGCCGTGGAGCTGGCGATCTCGCCAATCCAGGTGGGGGATGCCTGGTATTTCGGCGCTTTCCTGTGTGACATTTCCGAACGCCAGCGGGTTTCCGCCGCACTCCAGGAATCCCGGGCCCAGATGCGCGATTTCGCCGGCCGGCTGCGGCAGGCGCGCGAGAGCGAGCGGGCGCAGATCGCCCGCCGCATTCACGACGAGCTGGGACAGGTGCTGACGGCGCTCCGGCTCGACATCGCGTGGCTGGAAGCCCGGCTCCCGAAGGACCAGCGGCCGTTGCACGAGAAGTGTGGCGCCATGGCGAAGTTGATCGAGGGCACGATCGGGCGGGTCCGCACACTGGCGGCCGAGCTCCGCCCCGCCGTGCTGGACGATCTGGGTCTTCCGGCCGCGATCGAATGGGAGACCCAGGAATTCGGCCGTCGCAGCGGGATCGCCTGTACGCTCCAGCTGCCGGCCGAGCTCGCCTCGCTGGACGCCGACCGCGCGACGGACCTGTTTCGCATCCTGCAGGAGGCCCTGACGAACGTGGCCCGGCACGCGGGGGCGCGGCGAGTCGAAGTGCGGCTCAGGGTGGTACGGGGCGAGCTGGTGCTGCACGTGGAGGATGACGGCCGCGGCATCACGCCCACCGAAGCCACCGACCCGCGCTCCCTCGGGCTGCTCGGCATGCGTGAGCGCGCGTTGCTGTGGGACGGCGCGGTGGACGTGCAGGCCGGGAGCACTGGCGGCACCTGCGTCACGGTCCGCCTCCCGCTGCCCCGCACCGGACGGGTCTCATGAGCCGCGACATCCGGGTGGCGATCGCCGATGATCACCCGCTGGTGCGCGCGGGCCTGCGGCAGGTCATGGCGGAGGATCCATCGCTCACCGTAGTGGGAGAAGCGGCCGACGGCGACGAGACGATCACGCTCGTGCGGACGAGCGAGCCCGACGTGCTGGTGCTGGACATCACGATGCCCGGTGCCCCGTTTCCAGGCCTGCTGCGTTTGCTGCGCACCGCGTTCCCGCAGGTGCACGTCCTCGTGGTTACGATGCACGCGGAAGAGCAGTTCGCGGTGCGAGCCCTCAAGGAAGGCGTCTCGGGATACCTCACCAAGGGCGAGGCTCCAGAGGAGGTCATCGCCGCGATCAAGCAGATCGCGGCGGGCGGACACTATCTCACCACCCCGATGGCCATCCGTGCGGCCGCCGCGCTCGATCCCGGTGCCGCGGGCTTGCCACACGAGCGCGTCTCCCGGCGCGAGTACGAGGTGCTGTGCATGATCGGCTGCGGCAAGACGGTGAAACAGATCGCCGAGGAGCTCGGGCTGTCCCCGAAGACCATCAGCACCCACCGCGCCCGGCTGTTGCGGAAGATGCGGCTCAAGACGAGTGCCGAGCTGATCCGCTACGCGGTCCAAAATGGGCTGAGTGCCTGAACGGATTCCTTCATGTAGGGCTTCGGCTGACAGGATGTCGGTTTCGGCTGATAGCCAGTATGTAGCGATCCCCCTATGCATTAGCGCCTTGTTTGCGTGCCTTGAGGGAGGCGCCCGCCCCATGTCCTCGAAACGAGACCCACGAGACGAGCCCGCCCGGCTCGAAGGCCCCACCGCCTACGCCCTGAAGGGCGACGAAGGCGGTTCATGACCGAACTGCGACGCGCAGACTCGGACGCGATCGCAGGTCACGCACTGTTCGAGGGGCTGCTCGAGGGAACCAGCGATGCCATGTTCGTGAAGGACGCCCGGGGGAGATTCCTCCTGGCCAACGCCGCGGCGGCCAGGATCTTCGGGCTGGAGCGAGACGCGCTTCTGGGGCGCGACACGGCAGACCTGTTTCCTCCCGAGGTGGGCCGGCTGGTCTCGGAAAGCGACCAGAAGGTGATGCGAGACGCCGAGCCGGTCACACTGGAAGAGGTGGTCCCGACCCCCGCGGGCGTTCGCACGTTCCTCGTGTCCAAGTCGCCGTATCGCGATGCATCGGGGGGCATCATCGGGGTGATTGGGGTGGCCAAGGACATCACCGAGCGCAAGCGTGCGGAAGCCACCATTCAACGGCTGTTGACCGCCGTCGAGCAGAGTCCGGCAGCGGTCGTGATCACGAACGTCGCCGGAGAGATCGAGTACGTGAACCGCCAGTTCAGTGCCATCACCGGATTTGCCCCCGGCGAGGTGCTGGGGCGCAATCCGCGGTTTCTCCAGTCCGGCCTCACGCCGCCCGAGCGCTACCGGGAGCTGTGGGCGACGGTGCTCTCGGGGGCCGTGTGGCACGGGGAAATTCAGAATCGACGCAAGGACGGCGCGCTGTACTGGAACCGGGCAACGATCTCGCCGGTGAAGAGCACGGACGGCAGTGTGACGCATTTCGTGGCGATCCAGGAAGATGTCACCGAGCAGAAGCGCGCCGCCGAAGCTCTGCTCGAGAGCGAGGCGCGCTACCGCGCCATCGCGGACGCCACGTTCGACGGCATCCTGCTCTCCCGCAACGGCACCATTCTCGATGCCAACCGCGGGATCGTAGAGATCTTCGGCTTTCAGCGGGACGACATCGTGGGCCGAACGTTGGACCAGTTCGTGGCTCCCGAGTCCCGAGTCGAAGTGCAGCGGTTGTTCGGAGCCTCGGTGGAAGGCGTGTTCGAGGTGGTGGGGCTCCGCAAGGACGGGAGTAAAGTCCGGCTCGAATGCATCGTGCGCAACTCGACGCATGAGGGCCAGCCGGCGCGCCTGACCGCCCTGCGGGACGTGTCGCAACGCCGGCTGCTCGAGGATCAGCTCCGGCAAGCGCAAAAAATGGAGGCGGTGGGCCGCCTCGCCGGCGGGGTGGCGCACGACTTCAACAACCTGCTCACGGTCATCACGAGCTACAGTCAGCTGGTCATGGAGGACATGGGGGCCGCGGACCCGCGGCGCGCCGACCTAGGGGAGGTCCAGAAGGCTGCCAACGGGGCCGCGACGCTCACCCGCCAGCTGCTGGCGTTCAGCCGCCAGCAGGTGCTCGAGCCGAGGGTGATCGCGTTGGATGAGGTCGTGGCGGGAGCCGGGAAGATGCTCAAGCGCCTGATCGGTGAGGACATCTCGCTGGTCACGGTGTTGGCTCCCGACCTGTGGGCGGTCAAGGCCGACCCCGGCCAGATCGAGCAAGTCGTGATGAACCTCGCGGTCAACGCGCGCGATGCGATGCCGGACGGCGGCAAACTCACGATCGAAACGGCCAACAAGGAGCTCGGGCAGGCGTACGCCGAGGAGCACCGCCTCGTCCCGCCGGGATCCTACGTGCTGCTCTCTGTGAGCGACACCGGGACCGGAATGGACGAGGCGACCAAGGCTCGCCTGTTCGAGCCGTTCTTCACGACCAAGGAGAAAGGGAAGGGAACTGGACTCGGTCTGGCGACGGTGTACGGCATCGTCAAACAGAGCGGCGGCTTCGTCTGGGTGTACAGTGAGCTGGGGCAGGGCACGACGTTCAAGGTGTACCTACCGCGAGTGGACGAAGTGGCCTCGACGCCGTCAGCGCCCGCGTCGCCCCAGTCCCTCCACGGCACCGAGACGATCCTGCTGGCCGAGGATGCGGCCCCCGTGCGCAGCGTAGCGAAGGAAGTCCTGCGGCGCCACGGTTACCGCGTGCTGACGGCCGCCGACGGGCGCACCGCGCTCGAGCTAGCGGACACGCACCCGGGGCCGATCGACCTTCTGATCACCGATGTCATCATGCCCGAGCTGAGCGGACGGCAAGTCGCCGACCGCCTGATGGAACGGTTGCCGAAGCTCAAGGTCCTGTTCGTCTCGGGCTATACGGACGACGCGATCGTGCGGCACGGCATTCTGGAGCCCGGGATCGCCTTCTTGCAGAAGCCGTTCAGTCCCGAATCGCTGGCGCGGAAAGTCCGGGAAGTACTGGACGCGCCGGCGCCGTCGCGGCGCTGAGATCCGTTCCGGGGATCGGCGGGTCCCTATCTCCGGGTACGCTCGATGGAGTGCTTGGGCACCGACATGATTCGCGTCGCCATCGCCGACGACCATCCCCTCGTTCGCGCCGGGCTGCGTCAGATCATCGGCGACGAGTCGTCGATGCAGGTGATCGGAGAGGCTCCCGACGCCGAGGAGACGATCGGCCTCGTCCGGGCCACGCAGCCGGATGTGCTGCTGCTGGACATCTCCATGCCCGGAGCGCCGTTCCCGACCCTGCTGCGCTACCTTGTCGCGTCGTTTCCGGCCCTCCGCGTGCTGGTGATCACCATGCACGCCGAGGAGCAGTTCGCGCTCCGCGCCCTGCGGGAGGGCGCGGTCGGGTACCTGACCAAGGACCGGCCTCCCCAAGACATCGTGGCGGCGATCCACCAGGTGGCCCGGGGTGAGCGGTATCTCACCGCGACGCTCGGGCAGAAGGCCGCGGCCGCCCTGGGTAGCCGGTCGGCGTTGCAACCGCACGAGACCCTCTCGCCGCGCGAGTACGAAGTGTTGTGTCTGCTCGGGATGGGAAAAACGGTGAAGCAGGTCGCCGAGCAGCTCACCCTGTCCTCGAAGACCGTGAGCACGCATCGGAGCAGGCTGCTGAAGCGGATGGGGCTCAAGAGCACGGCTGACCTCATCCGGTACTTCGTACAGCACGACCTGACTGTCTGACCATCGGGGGCTCTGGGCCCGCGGGGCGGAGACCGATCGCCCTACGGTCCATATCCAGGGCGATCAGGGATGTTGGTGGGACATCTCGCCCGGCCCCCCGGCCGCCGGACCGAGGATGTCGGCCAGGTCTTTCTGGTAGTCGGCGTCGCGCGGATCGATCGCGGGCCACGCGGAGGGATCGTCCGGGGCGAACACCCCCACCAACAGTCCCATCATCCCCACCAGCGTATCGGGGGTCGGGTTCTCGTATTCGACCTCGAGCCGATATTGGTGGTCGGCGCGCAGATACGGACCCTCGCCGTGCAACGCGAGCAGGGCCCGCGACATGCCGAGCACATGGCCGGTCGAGTCCCGCTTGGGCACGACGGTCACCACGGTCTGTCCTGTGGTCCGGTCTATCAGACTGACCCGAAGGCCGTGGTCGTGCAGATGGCCGCCGGCGGCGACGAGATGGCCGTTCAGCGGAAACGTGAAGTCGAAGCTTTGCGTGAACCCGCCGGGGGGGACGAGGAAGGTGTTGTGCCCTCCCGGAACGAGGTGGGCGTCGATGGTGAACGGCATGACACTGATCGGCTTGGGCACCAGGTTGCCGGGGGCCCACCGGAACGTGAGCCGGACGTACACCTCGTCGAGCGCCTGTCCGGTCTGGTTGTCCCACATCACGTACAGGCCGATATGCTGGCCCGCGGTCATCGGCAACCCGATCGAGCGCGGCACCGAGACATCCTCCGTCTCCTGGCCGAAGCCCATCATGCGCTCGACCAGCGGATAGACGAGCGCGCGCCGGTCGAAGTTGACGAGGTTCATGTGATGCAGCAGCCGCCGCGGCAGCGGCCGGCCGCCGCTGTCGGTGATCTCCAGCCGCAAGCCCTGCAGCAGCGTGGTCATTGGCCAGTCGAACAGCTTGACCAGCGAATCCCCACCCTCCATGTGCTCCATCGTCATGTGCCCCATCATCGGCATCGCGGGCTCCAAATGAAACGGCCCGACCGAGATGACGACGGTGTGCCGGGCGGAGTCGACACGGACGCCGGAGGAAGCCCGGTCGGCGGGCCCGCGTCGCGGCTCCCGTGCCCGTGCGGGTCCGGCGAACGAGACGGCGAGGCACACGAGGAGGGCGATGTGGCGCATGAGGACCTTTGGACTGAGGGGAAGGCGACGGCAGCGCGAAGATACCGTGGGGGATGCGGGCGCGCGAGTCACGCCGTGCGGCGGGCCTCCGCGCTCGCTTCCTTGGTGAGATCCTTGGAGCCCAACTGGACGCCGACTTGTTGTAAGAAATCATTAGGCGGCAGGTTGCCGGCCAGCACCCAGACGTAATCGTTGGGCAGCTCGCGCTTCGCTCCGGCGACCTCGAGCACCACGCTGCGCTCACGGATCTCCACCGGCTGCGAGTTGAGCACGACGGTGAGCTTGCCGGCCTTGGTGTATTCCTTCATGCGCTGCGCGTTGCGCTCCTTGATGCGGCTGAACTCGCTCTTGCGGTACGACAGCGTCACGGTGTTGCCGCGTTGATGGGCGAGGCCGAGCGCGGTTTCCACGGCACTGTCGCCGCCTCCCACGACGAGGATCTTCGCCCCGGTGTACGCCTCGGCGTCGAGCAGGCTGTACATCACTTTGGCGAGCTGCTCGCCGGGGATGTCGAGCTTGCGCGGGCTGCCCCGGCGGCCGAGGGCGAGGATCACCGTCCGCGCGCGATAGCGACCGCGCGCGGTCGCGACGGTGAAGACCCCGTCCTCTCCCCGCGTGATGCTTTCGACTTTCTCACTGGTGCGCACTGCGAGGCCCGCTTCCTTGTGAATCTTCTGCCAGAGTTTCAGCAGATCTTCTTTCGACAACTGAAGCTTTTTGAACTTGCCGTACACGGGGAGCTCCACCGGACTCGTCATCACGACCTTCTGGCGCGGGAACTTGGCCACCGTCCCGCCGAATTCGTCCTGTTCGATCGTCACGTAGCTGAGCTTTTTCTGGATCGCCCGCAACGAAGCGCTGATGCCGCCCGGGCCGGCGCCCACGATGCACACATCCTGAACGCCCGCCGGCGCCCGGCCCTTGCGCGCGAGCCGCTCCGCGATGGTGTCGATGCAGTCCCGGCCCTGGTTGACGGCGTTCTTGATCAGGGCGAGGCCGCCCAGCTCCCCCACGACATACATGTCGGGGACGTTGGTCTCGAGCTGCGGCGAGAGGCGGGGCAGGTCGGCGGCGATGCTGGGGCTCGCCATGACGATCTCGATCGCGCCCACGGGGCAGATCTCGGCGCAGAGGCCGTGCCCGATGCATTTGTGGCCGCTGATGATGGCGGCTTTCCCGGCGATGACGGCGAGGACATCCTCGGGGCACACGTCGACGCACGCACCGCATCCGATGCAGTGGGAGATGTCGATGCGGGGATGTTGGGCGCGCGGGCCCTCGGTGGACAGCCCTGCCCGCTTGGTGGCCGCGACCGCCGCCGCCTCCTTCTTCCGCATGCGATGCACGCTCGAGAGCACCAGAACGCCCACCAGAATGCCGAACCCGACCAGCGTGAATGTGCTATCCATCTCGACTCCGGGTGCGGAAAGTTCGCCCGCGCTGTAGCGAAACGAGGCAAGTGGTGCATTTTACCGCACCCCGGCATCTGACCGGACTATGTGGTCAAATGACAATGGCTTGCCAACGCGCTATTTGTGGGCGCGAGGGAACTTCGGGTTGCTACGTACGTATCTTGCTATCGCACGTCCTGTGCCCTGCGCCGGTCCCGTACCCCGCAGGTACGCCGTCAGTTGACTCGCAAGGACCGTCGGTTAACCCGACCACTACCCGGCGCGCGCCGGGCAGAGGCATAGTGAGCGGAATGTCCAAGACGAATATCGCTCCCGCATCCCGTGCGCGAGCGGAGCCGCCGCGCACCGCGCCAGACCGGCGCGCTCCGCGCCCGACTCCGTCCCGTCCCAGCGTGGGTGCGCCGGCTCCCGGAGATGGCATCCGGGCATCGCGCGTCCTGTTGCTGCTGTTCGTGGCGCTGCTGGTCGCGATCTCGATCCTCGGGCTGCCCTACTATCTGCAGCCCGTGGCGGAGCGGGTACGCAGTCCGTTCCATCCGTGGCTCAAGCCGGCCGGTTTTGTGGGCCAGAGCGCCGGGTTGCTCGCCATCGCCATCTTCATCTTCCTCTGGCTGTACCCGATCCGCAAGAAGGCCCGTTGGCTCGCGTGGACCGGCTCAGTGGCGCGTTGGCTCGACGTGCACGTGCTGGCCGCGCTGGCCCTGCCGCTGCTCGTGGCGATCCATTCGGCGTGGCGGTTCGAGGGTTTGATCGGACTGGGGTTCTGGTCCATGATGGTCGTCTGGCTGAGCGGCATCGTCGGCCGCTACATCTATGCGCGCATCCCGCGCGGCAAGGCCGGGATCGAGCTGACCCTCGAGGAGATCGGGACCCGACGCCAGCAGCTGCTCGAGCAGATCGCGACGCGCACCGGACTCGACCTGCAGCAGATCGAGCGTGCGCTCGACACCGGGCGAGCCCCGAGCGGGCGGCCGGGGATCGTGGGGACGCTGCTGCGCCTGGTGGCGGACGACCTGGCGCGCCGCCGCGCGGCGCGCCGGTTCCGGCGCTTGTGCGCGCAGAGCGTCCCGAGCCGTCGCAAACAAGACCGGCAGGTGCTCACCTGGGTGTTGCGACTCGCGAAACGGGAGATGGCGCTCACCCAGCAGACGCGCATGCTCGAGGCCACGCACGCCGTGTTCCGCTGGTGGCACGTGCTGCACCGACCCGTGGCGATCGCCGCCCTGCTGGCCGTCCTGGTTCACGTGGCGGTCGTGGTCGCCCTCGGCGCCACGTGGCTGTGGTGAGACGTGTTCAGACACTGGTCGGGCTGGCCTGGGTGTGGGCGGTGCTCGCCGGGAGTCCCGCCGGCGCCCAGATCTCGCCGGGTCCACTCGCCAGACCGCACGCCCAGCTCGAAGGCGCGCTGCACTGCTCCAACTGTCACGGTGGCGGAGGCAAGGAGCAGATGACGGTGCTCTGCCTGCAGTGTCACAAGGAGATCGCCTGGCTGCAGCAGCAGAATCGCGGCTACCACGCCCGCCAGGCGCAGCAGCGCTGCGCCAGCTGCCATCCGGATCACGCCTGGCGCGAGTTCTCGCTCATCAGCTGGCCCGACCGCGATCCCGAGCGGTTCGACCACGCCCAGGCGGGATGGCCGCTCGAAGGGCGTCACGCGCGGATCAAGTGCGCGGACTGTCACAAGGCGGTGTTCCGGACCGGGGCGGCTGCGGGCCTCGCCCCGCAGCCGGACGCCGCGCCCGGGTGGACCGGACTGGAAACGACGTGCACCGCCTGCCACACCGACGTGCACCGAAAGTCGCTGAGCCAGAACTGCATGTCGTGTCATAATGCGGAGCACTGGTCGCCGGCGCCGACCTTCGATCACGCGCAATCGAACTATCCGCTGACGGGCAAGCACCGCGACGTGAAATGCGCCGACTGCCACAAGGCACCGGCGGGCGACACCGTGGCCGTGTTCAAGCCGGTGGGCCACCAGGATTGCCGCTCGTGCCACGCGGACCCGCACCGCGGTCGCTTCACCGCTCCCTGCCGGGACTGTCACGTGACCACGGGATTCACCGTCATCGACAAGGGCAACTTCAACCACGACCAGACGCGCTACCCGCTGCGCGGCGCCCACGTGTCGGTGACCTGCGCCAAGTGTCACGACGTGCCGGGTCTCAAATCGAAGAACCCGCCGTTCGCCACCTGCACGGCCTGCCACACAGACCCGCACGCCGGGACGGCGACGCTCGCCGGCGCCGTGGTCGATTGCGCTTCCTGCCATGCGATCGACGGGTTCAAGGTCGCGGCGTTCTCGCTCGACCAGCACGCCAAGACCAGGTACCCGCTCGACGGACGTCACCGGCAGGCGGCCTGTGTCTCGTGCCACGTGAAGCAGCCGGCCGGTGTGCCGGCGGCCCAGCTCGGCACGGCAGGTATCCTGATGCACCCGAAATTCGCGCGCTGCCTCGATTGCCACCGCGACGATCATGGCCGACAGCTCGCCGGCCGGGCGGACGGCGGCGAATGCCGGGCGTGTCACTCTGTGGCGGGGTGGAAGCCGAGCAGCTTCACCGTCGCCACGCACGCGACGACGCGGTTCGCGCTCGAGGGGCGGCATAGCCAGATCGAGTGTGGCGACTGTCACGGCGCCAGGCGCACCGGGCTCGCACCGTTCCCCAGGACGGCGACCCTCGGCAAGGCGAACGTGCTGTTCCATTTGAACGAGCTCGATTGTGTGGCGTGCCACGTCGATCCGCACCAGGGCCGCTTCGCGGCGGGCGGGGCCCACCCCGTGCGCGGCGGCTGTCTTGGGTGCCACGACGCCCGGGGCTACCGCCCCTCGACGATCGATGTGGCGGCGCACAACACCTATGCCTTCAAGCTCGAGGGCGCCCACCGGGCGGTCCCGTGCCTCGGGTGCCATGCGGAGCTGAAGTACCAGCCGGCGGCATCGACCCTGGTGCAGGTGCGCTGGACGGGTGCGCCGTTGCTGTTCACGACGCGGACGCAAGGGTGTGTGGCGTGTCACGAGAGCCCGCACGGCGATCAGTTCGCGAGCCGGCCGGGCGGTGACACGTGCGAGCGCTGCCACGGCCTCGACGCCTTCGCCCCGGCGGCCCGCTTCGATCACGATCGGGATACGAAATTCGCGCTCAAGGGCGGCCACGCCAACGTCCCGTGTGCCAAGTGTCACGCCGAGGTCTCCGGCGCCGGCAACAAACGCATCATCCGCTATCGTCCCGTTTCCGCTCGGTGTGAGTCCTGCCACGGGGATGGAGTCCGTCAATGACCCTCCGCTCGACACTCCTGTGCGGCGCGCTCATGTTCGGCGTGTCCGCTAGCGCGGCCGCTCAGCGGCCTGATACCAAGAACCCGCACGGGCCGCTCCAGCAGGCCTGCGCCGTCTGTCACAGTGCGCAGGCGTGGGTCCCGGCGCATGTCAGCGCGTCCTTCGATCATGCGAAGGCGGGCGGGGGATTCGCGCTGGAAGGCGCGCACGCGAGCGTCGGCTGCAAGGCGTGCCACACCTCCCTGACGTTCAAGGGGGTGTCCCGCGATTGCGTCTCGTGCCACAAGGACCCGCATCAGGGTGAGGTGGGCACGTCGTGCGCCCGCTGCCACACGATGCGCAGCTTCGTCGACCGGTCGGCCATGACGCGGGCCCACCAGCTGACGCGCTTCGCCCTGACGGGAGCACACGTCACGGCCGACTGCGAGTCGTGCCACACGCGCTCCTCGCAGGGGCAGATGTCGTTCGCCAACCGCAACACGGGCTGCAACGACTGCCACCTCAAGGACTATCAGATCGCCAAGACTCCGGATCACGCCGGAGGGAACTTTTCCCACAACTGCGAGCAGTGCCACGCCACCGTGGCCTGGCAGACGGCGAAGTTCGACCACAATTCCACGGGTTTCGCGCTGACCGGCTTCCACCTGTCGATGAACTGCGCCCAATGCCACGGGGGGGCCTATACGGCCGGGGCGCTGCCGACGACGTGCGTCGGGTGTCACCAGAAGGACTACACCGCGACCGCCACACCCAACCACGCGCAGGCGCAATTCTCGACCGACTGCACCACCTGCCACACCACGGCCTCGTGGGCCGGGGCGAATTTCAACCACACCACGACCGCGTTCCCGCTCACCGGCGCCCACGTACAGGCGACCTGCGATAAGTGCCACGGCGACGGGGTGTTCAAGGGCAAGTCCACGACGTGCGTGTCGTGCCATCAGACCGACTACAACAACGCGACGACGCCGAACCACGCCCAGGCGCAGTTCCCGACCGACTGCACCGCGTGCCACACGACGACGACCTGGACCGGGGCCAATTTCAATCACAACACCACGGCATTCCCGCTGACCGGGGCGCATGTGCAGGCGACGTGCGCGCAGTGCCACGGCGACGGGGTGTACAAGGGCAAGCCCACGACCTGCGTGTCGTGTCACCAGCCCGACTACAACAACGCCAAGGATCCGAACCACGCCCAGGCGCAGTTCTCGACTGACTGCACCAGCTGTCACACGACGTCGACGTGGAGTGGGGCGAATTTCAATCACAACACCACGGCGTTCCCGCTCACCGGCGCGCACGTCCAGCTGACGTGCGACCAGTGCCACAGCGACGGCGTGTACAAAGGCAAGCCGACCACGTGCGTGTCGTGTCACCAGACCGACTTCAACAACACGACGACGCCGAACCATGCCCAGGCGCAGTTCCCGACCGACTGCACGGCGTGCCACACCACCACGACGTGGACCGGTGCGACGTTCAACCACAACAACACGGCGTTCCCGCTCACCGGGGCGCACCTGTCCGCGACCTGCGCCCAGTGCCACGGGGACGGCGTGTACAAGGGGAAGCCCACGACCTGCGTGTCGTGTCACCAGACCGATTACAACAACACGACGAATCCGAACCACGCCCAGGCGCAGTTCCCGACCGACTGCACGCTGTGTCACGCGACGACGTCCTTCACGACGGCGACGTTCAATCACAGCAACACGGCGTTCCCGCTCACCGGGGCCCACCTGTCCGCGACCTGCGCGCAGTGCCACGGGGACGGCGTCTACAAGGGCAAGCCGACGACGTGCGTGTCGTGTCACCAGACCGACTACAACCAGTCGACCGACCCGAACCACCAGCAGGCGCAGTTCTCGACCGACTGCGTGGCGTGTCACACGACCACGGTCTGGACCACGGCGACGTTCACCGCTCACGACGCGCAGTACTTCCCGATCTACTCCGGGAAGCACCGCGGCCGGTGGAACAACTCCTGCTCGACGTGCCACATCAACCCGACTGACTACACGCAGTTCGACTGCATCCAGTGTCACCGGAACGCGCACTCGGGCAAGAACTACGTCAGCCCGCAGTGCTACAGCTGCCACCCCAGAGGGACCTCGTGATGACGGGAGCGCGCGTGTGGGGGGCGGCGCTGGTCGGGTTGCTGCAGGCGGTCCAGGCGTCGGGGCAGGCGGGGGCGTACAAGTTCGCCCGGGTGACGTCGTTCACCGACGGCGCAGTGACGATCGACGCGGGGAGCGCCGATGGGGTCCGCCAGTGGACGCGTCTGGAAATCGTCCGGGGCGGTCGGGCGGTGGCCGTGCTCAAGATCTCGAGCCTGGTCGATCACCAATCGACCGGCACGATCACCAGCCGGCCGGTACCGCTGCGGGTGGGCGACTACGCGCGCTACATGCCATCGGGCGCGCCCACAGCCGCCGTCGCGGTGGCGCCGGCACCGCCCGTGCCGGGGCCTCCCGCGCCGACGGTACCCGATACGGTCGCATCCCGCCCGCGTCCCGCCGCTCCCGTTGCCGGCCCGGTACGGCCGACGACGCGGATCGTCACACCGGCCCCGGGGCGACTGGCGGATACGGGCCGCGTCACTGCGGCCGCCCCGGTCGTGCGGGATACCGCGCGAGCCGCGGCCGTTCCCAAACCGATCGTGCGGCCGTCCGTCGTGACCTCCCCAGCGCCGGCACCGCGCCCGGGCGGGGCAACGGCCACCGTTCCGCCGGCGACTCCGCCTGTCGCGCCGAAGCCCGCACCGGCACGGAGCGCACCTACCGTTGCCGCCCCAACCCCGGCAGCGCCGACTCCGGCGGCGGCGACGACAGCCGCTCCAGCGCCGAACGGGCCGGGCGCCCGTACCGCGCGGGTGACTTTCATCACGACCAGCTCGGCATACGTCAGCGCGGGAAAGCTCGACGGTCTGGCGGAAGGGGGTCGGGTGGACGTGGTCCGCCACGGCCGGCCGGTCGCGGAGCTGAAGGTCTCGTTCGTGTCCACGCATCAGGCGGCCTGTCAGATCGTGTCGATGGTCGACAGTGTGATCGTCGGCGACACGGTGCGTTACATGCCGGTCGCCGGCGCCGCGCCGGCGGTGGCGCAGCGCGCGCCGGGACCCACGGTCCGCCCGGTGTCGCAGCGGCCGGCGCGCGCTTCCGCCCTGGGTCGGCTCCGGGGGCGGGTGGGCCTCTACTATCTGACCGTGATCCAGCGCGACACCTTCGGCGGGCAGTTCTCGCAACCCTCCGGCGATATCCGGCTCAACGGGGCGAGTCTTGGAGGAACGCCCATCGGGGTCGCGATGGATCTGCGCAGCCGGCGCCTGGTGCAAGCCCTGCCGGGCAGCGCCACCAGCTCCGTGGATCAGACCCGCGTGTATCAGGCGGCCGTGTTCTGGCAGTCGCCGGGTTCCGGGTTCCGGTTCACGACGGGGCGGCAGTATGCGCCGGGGATTTCTTCCGTCGGTCTGGTAGACGGGGCGGCCGCCGAGATCACCCACGGGAGCTGGGACTACGGGCTGTTCGGCGGCATGCAACCGGAGCTCGTGAATCTGGGGTTCTCGAGCGACATCTCGCAGCTGGGCGGCTACGTGCGCCGTCACAACCGCGTTGGCTCGCTCACGCACTGGGCCTTCACGGTGGGAGGTAGCGGCTCTTACCTGAACGGCCACACTAACCGGGAATTCCTGTACCTCCAGACCAATTACCTGACGCGCCACCTCTCGGTGTACGCGGTGCAGGAGGTGGATTACTACCGGCCGTGGCGCCGGGTCAGTGGAGAGAAGGCGATCTCGCCGACCAGTGTCTTTGCGAACATCCAGCTCCAGGTCACCCCGGGCCTGAGTCTGACGACCGGCGTCGACAATCGTCGCAGCGTCCGCCTGTACCGCGATGTGGTCAACCCGGCGACGACGTTCGACGACACGTTCCGCCAGGGGGTGTGGGCGGGGTTCGCCATCCGGACGCCACGACACTTCCGCGCGTCGTTCGACGTCCGGGCGAATCACGATGCGACGACCGGCTCGGCGAACACCTACACGGTCGCGCTCGGGGCCGAACGCCTCACCCCGCTGGGGGTCAGCGTGCGCACCCGCAGCACCCGCTACACGACGGCGGCGCGGGATGGCTGGCTGAACTCGGTATCGCTCGGGCTCGAGCCGTTCGGCCGCGGCAGCGTGGCGCTGACCTCGGGGTGGCGCAGCGAACGCGATACCACCGCCGCGCCGACGCTCAACATCCGCTGGATGTCGGCCGACATGGATGTGAGCCTCGCCCGCTCGCTGTTCGTGATCGTGTCGGCGTATCGCGAGACCGGCGGCATCGAAGCGCACGATCTGCTCTACGCGGGGTTGAGCTTCCGCTTCTGATTAACCGATCATCACGATCTTCATGAAGGTCGCCGGCGCGTTGCTGATCCAGAACGCGTCAGGTGACGTATTTCGACTCAGGCCGATCACCGTCTCACAGGGATAATTCGAGAGCACAGAACTTGCCCTCGCGGGGTACGAGCAAACGATTCTGCGAGGCCTCGTTGTCGGAAACCGTCGTCCTCGATCACCGGACCGTCGAGCAGACGCCCCGGCGGTCATCCACCAGATCAACACAGCAGGTCACGCGTGGGGCGCGTTGGGCCGTCGTCGGCTTCGCCGCGTTGCTCGTAGCGATCTGTCTGGCCGGATGGCCGTACTACGCCCTCCCGGTGGGAGCGCGGGTCCGCAGCCCGCTGCATCCCTGGCTCCGGCCGTCGGGATACATCGGCCAGAGCGCCGGGTTGCTCGCGGTCGCGATCTTCGTCTTCCTCTGGCTGTATCCCCTCCGGAAACAGGCGCGGTGGCTGGCGTGGACCGGCTCGGTCGCGCGCTGGCTCGATCTGCACGTGCTCGCGGCGCTGGTCTTGCCGCTGCTGGCCGCAATCCACTCGGCCTGGCGATTCCGGGGCCTGATCGGTCTCGGGTTCTGGTCGATGATGGTGGTGTGGGCGAGCGGCATCGTGGGTCGCTATCTGTACGCGCGCATCCCGCGGAGCAAAGCCGGCGTCGAGCTGACCCGCGAGGAGATCGCGGCCCGCCGCCGGGTCCTGCTCGAAGAAATCGCGGCACGCACGAGCCTCGATGTCGAGCTGATCGAGCGGACGCTGCTGCCGGAGCGGGCGCCCGCCGGGCGGCGCGGAATGTGGGGGACGCTGCGGCGCCTCGCCGCCGACGACCTCGCGCGCCGGTCGGCCGCCCGCCGCCTGCGACGCCTGTGCGAAGCGCATGGGCACGGCCGTCAGGATCGGGAGGCGTTGAACCGCGTGGTGCTTCTGGCGCGGCGGGAAATGGCGCTGACCCAGCAGACGCGTATGCTGGCGGCGACGCACGACCTGTTCCGCTTCTGGCATGTGCTGCACCGCCCGGTGGCGATCGCCGCGCTGGTCGCGGTCCTGGTTCACGTGGTGGTGGTGGTCGCCCTCGGCGCGACCTGGCTCTGGTGAAACGGATCGGGGTGCTGGGTGCGGCGGTCGGCCTCGTCGTGAGTCTCCCCGCGGCGGGGGGGGCGCAGCAGGCGCCGGTCGTGAACCCGCACGGGCCCATCGCCGAAGCCTGCAACGTGTGTCACAGCCCCGAGGCGTGGGCGCCGGCGCGGATCAGCGCGGGGTTCGACCATGCGAAGGCAGCCGGGTTCACACTCATCGGTGCCCATGCGACGGCCACGTGCCGGGCTTGCCACGGCACACTCGACTTTCGTGGCGCGTCGACGAATTGCGTGTCGTGCCATCAGGATCCCCACCGAGGGGAGGTCGGCACCGATTGCGCGCGCTGCCACACGTCGCGGAGCTTCCTCGACCGCTCCGGGATGACGCGGGCGCACCAGCTCACACGATTTCCGCTCGCGGGGAGCCACCTGACGGCCGACTGCGAAGCGTGTCATGCCGCCCCGCAAGGCCGCATGACGTTCGTGGCGCTGACCACGGAGTGCTCGGCGTGCCACCTGAAGGACTACCAGTCCACCCGCGACCCCGACCACACGGCCGGCGGCTTCTCGACCGACTGCGTGCAGTGCCACGCCGCCGTCACCTGGCTCCGGACGCGGTTCAACCACGCGGGGACGGGCTTCTCCCTGACCGGGGCGCACCTCCGGATCACCTGCTCACAATGCCACGGCGTGGGACAGTTCCAGGCGCTGCCGTCGACCTGCGTGTCGTGCCACCAGGCGGACTACGATCGCACGACCAACCCGAATCATCCGGCGGCGCAATTCCCAACGGACTGCGCGTCGTGTCACTCGACCGCGCGCTGGACCGGCGGCACGTTCAACCACGACGGACCGTTCTTCCCGATTTTCTCGGGCGCCCACCGTGGTAAGTGGTCGTCGTGCTCCGACTGCCATGTGAACCAGAACGACTTCCGACAATTCGATTGCGTGCACTGTCACCAGAACGCGCATCGGGGCATGGGCTACGTCAGCCAGCAGTGCTACAGCTGCCACCCGAACGGAAGAGGTGGAGATTGAGGGTCCGTGATCTCGCGCTCACCGGCGCGACCCTGGCGGCGATCGCGCCTCGGCTCGCCGGCCAACAGACGGTTCCACGTGTCCGTTGGGCTCATGTCACCTATTTGACGACCGCCACGGCGTACATCGACGCCGGGCGCGCCGACGGGCTGCGCGACACGAGCCGCGTCGCGGTGATCCGGGGCGACAGTACGATCGCCGTGCTGCCCATCACCTTCCTCGCGACGCACCGCGCGGCGTGCGATCTGGCCGGTGTCGCGGCCGCGCTGAGCGTAGGCGACTCGGTGCGATTCACCCCGGTGACGGACGCACTCGATTCGGCCACGGCCGTGGCGCCCGTGTCACTCATGCCGCGCCCGGCCCTGCCGCCCGCGGGATGGCGCCCGAACGGAGGCCTGCGCGGACGCGTCGGCTTCTACTATCTCCTGATCCGGCCACGGGACGGGAGCGGCGCGCAATTCGCCCAGCCGTCCGGCGACGTCCGGCTGATCGGGAACGAGCTGGGCGGGACGGGGTTCGGGGTCAGTGTGGACATGCGCAGCCGCCGTACCCTGCAGACCCGGGCGGACGGGTTGGGGAGTGACGCGCGGCAGCAGACGCGCGTGTATCAGGGCTCCTTGAGCTGGCAGGCGTCGGGGTCGCCGCTGCGCTTGACCGCCGGGCGGCAGTGGGCGCCCGGCATGCCATCGGTCGGGTTGGTGGACGGCGTATCCGCGCAGCTGGACGGGGCGGGGTGGACCGGCGGTGCGTTCGCGGGGAGCGAGCCTGAGCCGGTCAACCTCGGGCTGTCGAGCACGATCACCCAGCTCGGGGGTTACGTGCAGCGCCACAATCGGCCCGGCTCGCCCAGGCGCTGGTCGCTCTCGGCCGGGCTCTCCGGGTCCTATCTGCGTACCGGAACGAACCGGGAGTTCCTGTACCTGCAAGGCGAGTACGGCACCCGGCGCCTGTCGCTGTTCGCATCGCAGGAGGTCGACTACTACCGCCCCTGGCGTCGCGTGGGCGGCGAGCGGGCCGTCTCACCGACCAGCACCTTCGCGAACCTGCAATTCCATCTGTCGGATGCGATCCGTGTGACGACGGGGGTCGACAACCGCCGCAACGCGCGCCTCTACCGCGACGTCGTCAACCCGGAAACCACGTTCGATGACGCGTTTCGCCGCGGGGCCTGGCTGGGTGTTTCGGCCCGCACCGGGCGGTTCCAGGCGAGCGTCGACGCCCGCACCTCGGCGGGCGGCTCGGCCGGCACCACCGGGTCGTATACCCTGTCGCTCGGCGCCGATCGGTTGACGCGCTTCGGGCTGAGTGTGCGATCGCGCAACACGCGCTACACGAGCGTGGCGCGCAACGGATGGCTGCAGGCGCTCACCGTGGGGGTCGAGCCCGGCGGGATCGGCAGCGTCCAGCTCACCGGGGGGCAGCGGATCGAGCGGGACGCGGTCGCCAGCGCGACGACGGTCCGCTGGCTGTCGGCGGATCTCGACTTGAGCCTGTGGCGCACGTGGACGGCGGTCGTCTCCGCGTACCGGGAGCAGGGCGGGAGCACCGCGAACGATCTGTTGTACGCGGGCCTCAGTTTCCGCTTCTGATCTTCATACTGGCGCATCCTCCGTCGGGCCGATAACCTTCCGCCGGTCTTCCTTCGCGAGTTCAGCACCATTTCGACGCGCGCCTCACCGGCCCTCATCCGATGATCCGCTTCACGCATCTCAAGGGCTCGCTCCAGGGCACCACCACGAGCAGCGAGAAGCGCTGGCTGCGCATCGGCACGGGCCACGACTGCGAGCTCCGTTACGACGCCGCGGCCGAGCCGAAGGTGGCGCCGTATCACGCGGCCGTCGTGCTCAAGGACGGCGTGTACCACGTGATGGACCTGGACGCTCCGGGCGGCATCCGCGTCAACGGGAAGAAGGTCGCCAAAGTCGAGCTGACCTCCGGGGACAAGATCCGCTTCGGGGCGACGGGCGGTCCCGAGGTGGAGGTGGACATCGTCATCGACGCGAGCTACGACGCGGCGCAGGACGCGGCGGAGATCACCAAAGTGCTGCAGGCCAGCGGTGGTGCCGCTGCGACGGGCCAGATCTTCGCCGTGACGGCGCAGCGCATCGCCGAGGAGCGGGCCAAAGCCGGCGGGGTGCGGTCGCGCAAGACCATGGACCACATCGCCAGCGCGGTCCAGGAAGTCTCCGAGGTCGTCAAGCGGCAGACCAAGAAGCGCTGGGTGAAGGTCGTCGGCATCGTCTCGGCGGCCGCGGTGGTGGTGATCGCCGTGATGGGGACGGTCATCTACGTGCAGCACCGTCAGATCGCCCGGCTGCTCGACGCCAAGGGGCGCTTCGACACCCAGATCAGCGAGATCCAGCGACAGATGCAGGCGGAGCAGGATTCCAGCCGCCTGGCGCTGCTGGAGCAACGCTACCTGGACGCCACGTCCAATGCGGAGCGTACGCTCGCGGATCTGGCCCGCGCCGACCGCGCGAAGGCCGTCGAGGCGGCCAACGCCGGAGACGAGCTGGACCGCGAGATCCGGGCGATCCTGCGGCAGTTCGACGCCGAGACCTACGCGGTGCCGCCGATATTCAAGCAGCGACTGCAGTTCCACATCAATCTGCTCCTGAAGGGGAACGTCGCGACGCGCGAGGTCTACCAGCGCAAGGTGCGGTACTGGCCGGTGATCGCGACCCAGTTCCGCGCCCTGGAGCTCCCCGACGTGATGGGGTACGTCGCCTGGACGGAGTCGCGCTTCAACCCGACGGCTCGGAGCCACGCGGGAGCGGTGGGAATGTGGCAGATGATGGCGCCGAGCGCCCGCGACCTCGGCCTGCGCGTCGACGGAAAGGTGGATGAGCGCCTGGATGTCGATAAGCAGACGCGCGCCGCCGCCCGGCACCTGGCGAATCTGCTCGCCGAGTTCGGGGAGGACGCGTTCATGCTGGCGATGGCGAGCTACAATCGTGGTGAGAACGCGGTGCGCGGGGTGCTGCACAAGATCGCGCGGACGCCGGGCGGCTTCAAAAAGCAGAACCGCGATTTCTGGCACCTCTACCGCATGAAGCTGCTGCCCACAGAGACCATGGAGTACGTTCCCAAGATCCTGGCGGCTGCGGTGATCTGCAGCAACCCCCAGCGCTACGGACTCGAGCCGACGACCCCGCCGGGCGGGAATACGCCCACGGCCCGCCGCTGATTCAGGCGGCGAGCGTCTTGCAGAACTCGGTAAACACCTCGATATAGCGGTCGATGTCCGCGTCGCTGTGCTGCAGCGACAGCGTCCACTGCTCTTCGTCACCCGGCGTCATGAAGATGCCGCGGTTCAGGAGCCAGGGATACGAAGCCGCGAAGAGGTCGGGTTTGGTATCGAGGAAATCGCGGTAGTTGCGCAGCGGGGTGGGCCGGTAGGAGACGCAGCCCTTGGCGCCGAGATCCACGGTGTGGGCGGGGATCCCGAACGCGTCGATCGCCCGCTGGCAGCCGGTGGCGAGGCGGGTGCCGAGCCGTCCCAGGTACTGGTACCCCGACGGGGTGAGCAGCTCGCGCAGCGCCACCAGACCGACGTGCGACACGAGCGGGTTCCCGTTGTAGGTCCCCATCTGTGAGACGCCCTGCTCGATCAGGTACATCAGGTCTTTCCTGCCCCCGAACGCCGCGGCCGGGAGCCCGGCGGAGATCGCTTTCGCGAGGCACACGAGGTCGGGCTGGACACCGAAGCGCTCGGCGGCCCCGCCCGCGGCGATCGTGAACCCGGTCTTGATCTCGTCGAAAATGAAGATCACGCCGTAGCGGTCGCACAGCGCGCGCACGCGCTGGAGGTAGCCCGGCTCCGGCACCACGATGCCGATGTTCATCATGGCGGGCTCCATGATGATACAGGCGATCTCGCGGCCCTTTTCGGCGAACATCCGCTCCAGGGCGTCGGCGTCGTTGAACGGGACGACCTCGATGTAGCGGGCGGCGTCCTTCACGAGCCCCTTCGACACGGGGGCCTTGGCGGGCCGCTCTCGTCCGCCCATCAAGTCGGCGTTGGGGAGCACGGAGAACATCACGGCGTCGTGGTGGCCGTGGTAGGACCCTTCGATCTTGCAGATCACGTCGCGTCCGGTCGCGGCCCGGGCCACTCGGATCGCATCCATCGTGGCTTCGGTGCCGGAATTGGCGAAGCGGATGGCCTCGAGGTGGAAGCGGCGGCAGATCTCTTCGGCGAATTCGACGGCCACCTCGGTAGTCACGGCGAAGTGCGTCCCGCGGCCCGCCGCCTCGTGGATCGCCTCGACGATCCGGGGGTGGGCGTGGCCCACGACCATGGCGCCGAAGCCGTTGTGAAAGTCGAGGTACTCGCTGCCGTCCTGGTCCCAGACGTGGCTCCCCTTCCCATGGGTCACGTACAAGGGATACGGCTGCATCTTCTGGAACGACGAGACGACCCCGAAGGGCAGCAGGCGCGATGCCCGCTCGAACAGCCGGGCGGACTTGCCGGTGCGCGCGAGCAATCGATCCATTTCCTGCGCGCGAATCTGCCGGGCGCGCTCGGCGAGGCGGTCGGCGGTGGCAGGGTGGGGCGTGGCGATGGTCATCGGGAACTCCCGGATCGAGGCGTCGGGTCGATCCCGAAGGCTCGTCGGGCCTGCGCCGAATGTCAACATCGACGAACTGGCGGTTTGGTCGAACGACCTGCAGTTTCCAGTCCATGATCGGTCAGGCCGCGACGTCGTCCAACGACGCCGTCATCACGGTGGAGCATGTGTTCAAGCGCTTCGGCGATTACGTGGCCGTGCGCGACGCGCATTTCTCCATCCGGCGTGGTGAGTTCTTCTCGATGCTCGGCCCGTCGGGATGCGGCAAGACGACCACGCTGCGCATGATCGCCGGATTCGAGGAGCCCACCGAAGGGCGCATCCTGCTCGAGGGGCGAGACGTGTCCCACACGCCGCCCTACCGGCGCAACGTGAACACCGTGTTTCAGCACTATGCCCTGTTCCCCCACATGTCGGTGTACGACAACGTAGCGTTCGGGCCGCGCAGCCAGAAGCTCACCGATGTCGAAGTCGAGAAACGGGTCCAGGAGCTGCTCGGCGTGGTACGGCTGGCGAATTTCGCCCATCGCAAACCGGCCCAGCTGTCCGGGGGCCAGCAACAGCGCGTGGCGCTGGCGCGCGCCCTCGTGAACTATCCCAGCGCCCTCCTGCTCGACGAGCCGCTCGGCGCGCTCGATTTGAAGCTGCGACAGGCGATGCAGATCGAGTTGAAGCGCATCCAGCGCGAAGTGCGCATCACGTTCATCTATGTGACGCACGATCAGGAGGAAGCGCTGACGATGTCCGACCGGATCGCGGTCATGAACGAAGGGCGCGTGGAGCAGATCGGCACCCCGGAGGAGATCTACCATTCGCCCGCCACCGTGTTCGTCGCCAACTTCATCGGCAGCGCGAATCTCCTGCCGGCGACGGTGGCCGAGGTGCGCGGCACGACGGCGACGGCGGTGCTGGCCCGGGACTTCCGTGTCGAGCTGCCGGCGGGGACCTGGGGGGCCAAGGCGGGCACGGGGGCCTGGGTGATGGTCCGTCCGGAGCGGCTGCAGTTGAGCGCCACCGGTGCCCCCGGCGGGCGGTCGCTCCCGACCACCGTCCAGCACGTCGTGTTTCAGGGCCCCGTGGTGCGCTGCGGACTCCGGGCCGCCGACGGCACCCAGCTCGTCGCCCACGTGGGCCCCGAGGATACGCTCCCCGCGGTGCAGCCAGGCCAGACGCTGTACGTGAGCTGGGAAGCCGACGCCGCCCGGCTGCTCCCCCCCGGGGAGACCAAAGCCGAAGGCATCGACATCGATGATCGCAGCACCTTGGAACGCGCGACCCCGAACCTCTAACCTCTACCGAGCGAGTGCCATGAACTCCACCGACCGCCCCGACGATCTGCCCTCGACTCCCGACCGTTCCATCAACCGCCGGCAGTTCGTCGGCCGCTCCGCCGCGGTGGCGGGCGGGCTGGCACTGGGTGGCGGCCTCCTGGCGGCGTGCCAGAAGGGGGCGAAGGCGCCCGCCCAGAGCGCCGGGCCGCTGCGCATCTCTCAATGGCCGCTCTACATCGACAGCAAGACGGTTCCGGATTTCCAGAAGGCCACCGGAATCACGGTGCAGTACACCGAGGACATCAACGACAACAACGAGTTCTTCGCGAAGATCGAGGAGCCCTTGAAGCGCGGCCAGAGCATCGACCGCGATGTCGTGGTGCTCACCGACTGGATGGCCGGCAAAATGATCCGGCTCGGCTACGTCGCCCCCTTGGACGACTCGAAGTTTCCCAACCGGACCAACATCGCCGATGCGGTCATGAACGTCGATTTCGATCCCGGCCGCAAGTTTTCCGTGCCGTGGGTCTCGGGCATGACGGGCATCGGCTATAACCCCAAGAAGACCGGACGCGAGATCACGAGCTTCAACGAGATCTTCGATCCGAAGTTCAAGGGCAAGGTGACGATGCTCACGGAGATGCGCGACACCCTGGGGCTCGTCATGCTGGCGCAGGGGAAGGACCCGACGCACTGCACCCTCGACGACGCCAAAGCCGCCGCCGCGAAGATCAAACAGGCACGCGTGAGCGGACAGATCCGCTCCTTCACCGGTAATGACTACGCCGACGATCTCGCGGCCGGCAACATCGCGATCGCCATCGCCTGGTCGGGCGACATCCAGGGGCTGGCCGCCGACAACCCCGACCTGAAGTGGATCGCGCCCAAGGAAGGGGCGATGCTGTTCTCCGACAACATGATGATCCCGAAACCGTCGGACCGGCAGGATCTCGCCATGGCGTGGATCAACTGGTGCTACGATCCGGTCCATTCGGCGCAGATCGTGTCGGGCGCGCCCTACATCTCGGACGTGAAAGGCGCGGGCGCCGAACTCGCGAAGATCGCGCCCAAGCTGGCGAGCAGCGAGCTGGTCAATCCACCCGCGGAGCTGGTGTCGCGCCTGCACGTGTTCCGCACGCTGTCGGACGACGAGGACGCGGCGTTCAACCGCATCTTCCAGGACGCGATCGGCGCCTGAGGCGGCGTGGCGGGCACCGCGGCTGGCGGCGCGAGGCGGAATCCCCTCGCGCCGTACCTCCTCTTGGCGCCGGGCATCTTATGGCTCGTCGTGTTCTTCGTCGTGCCCATCGTCACCCTCTTCCATACGTCCATCGCGGGGGAGGGGGCGCCGTGGTGGGACGGCTATGCCCGGACCTTCACCAGCTACGGCAGCTTCATCCTGCGGTCGTTCCGCTTCTCGCTGTTCGCCACGCTGGTCGCGCTGCTGCTCGGCTACCCCCTGGCCTACGTCATGGCGTTCCGCGCGGGGCGGTTCAAGAACTTCCTCCTCGGGCTCGTGATCCTGCCGTTCTTCACGACGTTTCTGGTGCGCACGTTCGCGTGGAAGACGATTCTCAATGACGGCGGGCCGATCGTCGGGATGCTCGTCTGGCTCCACCTCCTGCCGCTCGATGGCCGGTTGCTCAATACCAACTGGGCGGTGATCGGCGGCCTGACCTACAATTTCCTGCCGTTCATGATTCTCCCGATCTACGTGAGCCTCGAGAAGATCGACCGGCGCCTGACCGAGGCCGCGCAGGATCTGTATTCGAGCCCGGGCCGGGCGTTCCGCAGAGTGATCCTTCCCTTGTCGTTGCCGGGAGTGTTCGCCGGCAGCCTGCTGACGTTCATTCCCGCGTCGGGGGACTTCATCAACGCCGAGCTGTTGGGCAGCCCGAATCAGCGCATGATCGGCACGGTGATCCAGAACCAGTTCCTGCAGGTGCACGACTATCCGCTGGCCGCCGCCCTGTCATTCGTCCTGATGACCATCATCTCGATCGCCGTGATCGCCTACGCGCGCGTCCTCGGCACCGAAGAGCTCGCATGAGCGCGGCGGCCACCGGCTCCCACATGCGCCGCGGGCGCTGGCGCGGCTGGGTGCTCGATGTGACGGGCGCCCTGGTGCTGCTGTACCTGTTCCTGCCGATCTTCGTGATCGTGCTGTACAGCTTCAACCGGCCGGAAGGGAAGTTCAACTTCGTCTGGAAGAGTTTCTCGCTGGACGCGTGGCGTGACCCGTTCAAGTACGCACCCCTCGTCGACGCCATGAAGCTGAGCCTCAAGGTGGCGAGCATTTCCACCATCGTCGCCACCATCTTCGGGACGATGATCGCGCTCGCCCTGTGCCGCTACAAGTTCCGCGGCTCGGGCGCCGTCGGACTGCTGCTCGTGCTCCCGCTCACCACGCCCGAAGTGGTGCTCGGCTCGTCGCTCCTGTCGCTGTTCCTCGACCTGAACGCCCACATGGGCTTCACGACCATCGTGATCGCCCACATCATGTTCTCGGTGAGCTACGTGGCGCTCACCGTGCGGGCCCGGATCCGCGGCTTCGACTGGACCCTCGAGGAGGCGGCCATGGACCTGGGCGCCACGCCGTGGCGCGTGATCACCAAAGTGACGCTGCCGCTCATCGCTCCGGGCATCGTCGCCGCGGCCATGCTGTCGTTCGCCCTGTCGCTCGACGATTTCATCATCACGCTGTTCAACTCCGGGAGCGAGGTGACCTACCCGCTGTACGTCTACGGCGCCCGCCGCGCCGCCTTCCCGCCCCAGATCAACGTCCTCGCCACCACCATCCTGGTCAGTAGCCTGCTGCTGCTCGGCGTCACCGTGCTGTGGCAACAGCGGCGCCTGCGGCAGGCCCTCGTTTCGCCCGGTCCGTGACCCCGGTCGAAACCGGCCGCTCCATCGAGCAAGCGTGTTACTGGCTCGCCCGAAGGCCGGCGCGTGCCGTCACGGCGCTACCCGCCGCGCGTGAGGCCGACGTAGCCGTTGTGGGGGCCGGCCTCACCGGGCTGTGGACCGCGCTGTTTCTGAAGCAGCTCGACGCGTCGCTCGAGGTCGTGGTGGTGGAGCAGGGCGTCGCCGCGTACGGCGGGAGCGGCCGCAACGCCGGGATGCTGTCGGAGACGGTGGATCACTCGCACGCGCTGGCGATCGAGCATTTCGGCGACGCCGAGGCGCGCCGACTGGCCCGTCTGGGCGAGGCGAATATCGCCGAGCTCACCGCCTTTCTCGTCGAGCGCGGCATCGACTGTGAGTACGAGGCCACGGGACGGCTGCTCGTGGCCCTCACGCCGGCGCAGCTCGCCAACTGCCGCCGGGCGGTGGAGACGGCCGAGGGGCTCGGCGTCGAGACCTACCAGCTGCTCGACAAGGACACCGTGCGGGCGGCCGTGCATTCGCCGCTGTACCTGGGCGGCGTGCGCATTTCGGCGGGCGGCATCCTCGATCCCGTGAAGCTGGTGGACGGCCTGCGCGGGGAAGCGGAGCGGTTGGGCATCACGGTCTACGAGCGCAGCCACGTGATGGGCCTCGAGCCCGCGGGTGATCGCGTCCAGCTGCGCGCGGCACGGGGCCGGGTGGATGCCCGCCGGGTCGTTCTGGCCACCAGCGCCTATACGCACCTGCTCGTGCCGGCAGTGGCCCGGCGCATGATCCCGCTGTACGACTACATCCTGGTCAGCGAGCCGCTGACGCCCGCCCAGCGCGACGCGATCGGCTGGCGCGAGCGCCAGGGGGTGACCGACGGGCGCACGTTCTTCAACT
>JBGPHP010000009.1:0-31234 GCA_041484445.1 Gemmatimonadota bacterium | reverse complement strand
CAGGTCGGGTTCACCACCGAGGTCTTCGGGTCGGCGCCCATGCGGGTCGCGCCCAGCTCGTGGATGATGCTGCCCCCCGACGCGATCCCGTAGTCGTTGTCGGCCGTGCCCTTGTTCCCCATGAGCGTGCCGCCCATCTCGTGGATCAGGGCCTCGAACGTGTCCTGCATGTGCTTGACCTGCTTGACCTCGTGATCGGACCATTTCCAGTGGAACCGCAGCACGGGGATGCCCCAGCGGTCCACCGTGTCGGGGTCGATCTCGCAGTAGCTCTCGTCGTTGGGGATCATCTCGCCCCGGCCTGAGAATCCCACCACCGTGCCGTAGTTGCGCCGGTACTGGTCCTTCAGGTCCGCGCCGTACCCGCCGCCGCCGGGGTAGTCTTGGATTCCCCCCATGAACCCGTAGCTTGGCATGCCACGCCCGCCCCACACCTCGATGTGATAGCCGCGCGGGAAATCGAGGGTCTTGTTGTCGATCCACCACGGCATGTAGAGGTGCATCCCGCCCACGCCGTCCTCGTTGTGGGGGATGCCGTCGGCCAGCCGCGGAATGAACCCCGCCAGGTCGCTGCCGGTCGTATCGGTGATGTACTTGCCGACCGTGCCGCTCGAGTTGGCGAGACCCTGCGGGAAGCTCGCCGACCGGGAGTTGAGCAGCAGGCGGGCGGACTCGAGCGCGCTCGCCGCCAGCACCACGACGCGCGCCCGCACCAGCAGGTCCTGTCCGGTCGTCTTGTCGATGTAGGCGACGCCCGAGGCGAGGCCGCGCGCGTCGACGGTGATCTCCCGCGCCATGGCGTTAGGAATGATGGTGAGCTTGCCCGTCGCGAGGGCGGGCTTCAGCAGCACAGCGGGGGAGGAGAAGTTCGAGTTCGAACGGCAGCCGCGGTAGCACTGCCCGCAGTAGTGGCACGCGGGCCTGCCGTTCAGGTCCCGGGTGATGATGGAGAGCCGGGATGGAATGCACGTGATCCGCAGCCGGTCAGCGGCCTGCTTGACCAGCAGCTCGTAGCAGCGCGGTTTGGGGGGCGGGAGAAAGACCCCGTCGGGCTCGTTGGGGAGGTTCTCGCGCGAGCCGAACAGGCCGATCAGCCGGTCTACCCGGTCGTAGTAAGGCTTCAGGTCGTCGTAGGTGATCGGCCAATCATCGCCCAAGCCGTCGATCGACTTGCGCCGGAAGTCGTAGGGCCCGAAGCGCAGCGAGATGCGGCCCCAGTGATTGGTGCGCCCGCCCAGCATGCGGCTGCGGAACCAGTCGAACTTGGTCCCCGCCGCGCGGGTGTAGGGCTCCCCGTCGATCTCGAAGCCGCCCAGCGCCGCGTCGAACTCCCCGAACTGGCGCTGTTTGGTGGACGCGCCGCGGCGCGGCGACTGATAGGCCCATTGCATCATTGCCGAGTCTTCGGTGGCGAACCAGAGCGGACCGGCTTCGAGCAGGACGACGTTGGCGCCGGCCTGCGTCAGCGTGTGGGCCGCCATGCCTCCGCCGGCACCGGAGCCGATGATGCAGACGTCGTACGGCGTCTGTCGAGACAGGAAAGGCATGTGGCCTCGCGGTGGCTATCAGCTATCAGCTATCAGCTATCAGCTATCGACCATCGAATCGAGGCTAATGATGGCACGGGGACGAACGGTCGGCTACCGACGCTCTCACTCGTCCAGGGCGAGGCGAATCTTCTCTGCCAGCTCCGCGAGCGCGAACGGTTTCTGGAGGTAGCTGCGGCCGTTGAGCGAAAAGCCGAGCGCGGGGTCCTGCGCTTCGGGGTAGCCCGACATGAATACGACCCGTGTCTCCGGACGTCGAGCCGTGAGGCGGTCGGCGAGCTGGGGACCGGACAGCCCGGGCATCACGACGTCGGTGAGCAGCAGATCGATGCGGCCCGGGTGCTTGTCGACCAGGGCAAGCGCTTCTTCCGCGTTGCCCACCACCAGCACTTCGTAGCCCAGACGCGGCAGGCCCTTCGACACCACGGTGCGGACCTGGTCGTCGTCTTCCACGACGAGGATCACTTCGCCGCCGCTGCGCGGCGGACCCTGGGCATCGACCGCCTCTTCCCGCGCCGGCACCGGGGGCGCGGCCGGCAGCGTGATGGTGAACGTGGTGCCTCGATTCATCTCGCTCTGGACGTCGATCTGGCCGCCGCTCTGCTTGATGATCCCGTACACGGTGGAGAGTCCGAGGCCGCTGCCTTCGCCCTGCGGCTTGGTAGTAAAAAAGGGATCGAAGATGAGCGGCAGGACTTTGGCATCGATGCCGGTGCCGGTATCGGACACGACGAGCTGCGCGTGCGGCCCGGCGCCGTTGCCGTCGTCCGATGGCGGCCCTTCGGCGCTGTTCGTGCGGATGCCGAGCGTGCCGCCGTTGGGCATCGCGTCGCGGGAGTTCAGCGCCAGGTTCATCACCACCTGGAGCATGTGCCCGGGGTCGACCAGCACGTCGGGCAGTTTTGGGTCGAGCGCCAGCCGCAGCTCGATGTTCTCCGGCATGAGCCGCCGCAGCATGCCGCTCGCTTCTCCCAACAGCAGGTTCAGGCTGACGGCCACCGGTTGCAGCATCTGGCGGCGGCTGTAGGCGAGAATCTGCTGGGTGAGCTCGGCGGCCCGGAACACCGCGCGGCGGATCTGAGCGACGTCATCGCGCGAGGTCGGGGAGATCGACGGGTCCTGGAGGACCAGCTCGGTGTAGCCCGAGATCGCCATCATCAGGTTGTTGAAGTCGTGCGCGATGCCGCCCGCCAGCCGCCCCAGCGCCTCCATCTTCTGCGCGTGCAGCAGCTGCTCCTGGCTCTGACGCAGCGCCTCCTCCATTGCCCGCCGCTCGGTGAGGTCGCGGAGGTTGAGCACGATACCCTTCACGGCCTGGTCGGCGAGGAGGTTTGTGGCCACGACTTCGAGAAACCGGGGCGCCCCGCTGTCGGTGAGCTGCAGCTCCTGGACGCGCGGCCGGCCGGGCTCGCGCTGGGTCGCTTCGAGCAGCACCAGCATGGCGGGGCGGAGACCCGGGGGCAGGGCCGAGAGCACCGAGTCGCCCAGTCCTCCGGGCGGCAGGCCGAGCACGCGGTCGGCGTTGGGGGACGCATAGCCGACGGCCCCCGTCGGATCGACGACCAGGATGGCGTCCTCACCATTGAGGATCAGGGCACGCCAGCGCGCTTCGCTCGCCGCCAGCGTGCGCCGCTCGGTCGTCAGGGCCTGGGTTTCGGTGCGCTGGCGTGCGGCGCGACCCAACAGGCCCCAGATGAGACTCATCGCGATGAGGACGCCCGCCAGGGAGGCGATGTTCGCCAGCCGGATGGCCCGCTGCCCGGCCGTGGCGTAATAGTCGCGCGCGCCGGCGAGCGAAATACGCAGATTCTCGAACGCGGGATCCACGGTCTGCTCAGCGAGTTTCGACACGGGTTGGTTGTGGGCGATCAGCTGGAACATGGAGTCGACGGCGACCAGGTATTGCTTTACGTCCACTTCCACCTGCTGGAGGCTCGTCGCCCGGGGGCGGGGGGTCACCGGTGGTGGCGAGGCGATCGGGTGCGCTCCCGTCCGCTGGCGCAGCTCGGCCAGAATTGCTCGCAGATGCTCCTGGCTCTGGGCCACGTCGTTGCGGTGCTCGGAGCTGATCACCCCGGTGCGCGCTTCCCATTCGCGCGCATTCAGCAGGTTGATCGCCCCTTCCATCTCGGCCAGACCCACTTGAATGCGCTGGTTTCGCGCGATCACGCCCTGCAGTAGGTAGATGAGGCTGGCCACGGTCAGACCGATGACCACGACGTAAATGGCGCTGCGCAGCGGCGCGCGCAGCGGCATGGACGATCCCGCCGCGGTGAGCGTCGGAGGGGTCCAGCGCCGCACATGCCGCGGGTCGTCGGGCAGGGGAGTGAGTCGGCGGTCAGCCATGCAGGTCCTTCAATGATCGCACGCCAGTCCGCGTTCTGCCACGGGGCGTGCGCTCATGCTTCATGTGGCGGCGGTGCCGCACCTGCGCGCCTTCATGGTTCGATAATGCCGAGCGGCGGTGTGGACTGCCACCGGCCGCGCGTAAAGTCCGGCACATCCTGGGGACGGCCGCGCGCGGCGACGGAGCGCTCCGTCAGGTCCACCAGACAGCTCCAGGCGGCGGCGTCGTACACGTTCTGGTCGGTGGGCAGCCCCGCGCGCAGGCACGCGATCAGCCGCCAGTCCTCGAGGAAGTCCATCCCGCCGTGGCCGTTCGTCGCGTTCCGCACGCGCTCCGACTTCCACAGCGGGTGCTCGAACTCGTCGTAGTACCGGTCCAACGTTTCCCAGCGGTCCGCGGGGCTCTTGCCCTCGATGTAGACGCGATCGGGCCAGCCCTGGATGATCCCCTTGGTGCCCTGGACGAGGTTGATGCGGCTGTAGGGCCGGGCGTTGTTCGTGTTGTGTCCGACGGTGATCGTCTGACCCTTCAGCGTGCGGATGAGCGTCAGGTTGACGTCCCCCAGTTTGTACGCTTCGTGGCGGCGCGGATCGGTCTCGGCGAAGTGGTCGGCGGCGTACAGCTCCAGCCCGCGGTGGTTGGAGCTCATCGAGACCAAGAAGTCGAACCGGTTGCTGCGGTTGACGTTCATGCACTGGGCGATCGGGCCCAGCCCGTGGGTCGGATAGAGGTTGCCGTCGTGCGTCTGCGACCAGGCCCGGCGCCACAGTCCCTCGCCTTCCTTGGCGAACTTGATCTCGCGTAAGTCGTGCAGATAGCCGCACTCGCCGTGCAGGATCTCCCCCAGCATCCCCAGCCGTACGAGGTGCAGCGCCAGCATCTCACGCCGGTCGTAGCAGCAGTTCTCCATCATGAGGCAGTGCTTCTGGCGCTGCTCGGCCGTCTCGACGAGCTGCCAGCAGTCGTCCACCGTCATCGCCGCGGGGACCTCGGTCGCCGCGTGCTTTCCGTTGCGCATGGCGGCGAGCAGCACGGGGACGTGCCATTCCCATGGGGTCGCCGTGAAGACGAGGTCCAGCTCCTGCTCGGCGCACATCCGCTCGAAATCGCGCGGGCCGCGCGAGTAGCCCGCCGGCTTCGGCTGGTCGGCGGCCACCACCGCGTCCTGCGCGCGGGCCACCTTCCACTCGACGATGTCGCAGATCGCGCGGATCTCCACGCCCTCGATCGTGAGCAGATTGTCGACGTGGACGCTGCCCTGGCCGCCCACGCCGACGAAACCGATGCGCACCCGGCCCATCGGCGGTGCGGCGAACAGAGTCGTCGCCTGGGCGGGTTCGGGCGTTGCCGCTAGGGTCGGAGCGAGCGCCACAGCGGCGGTGGACGCGATGAATTCACGGCGTGTGGGCATCCTCACTCCTTGGCGCGCAGCACGCCGACGGCGCCCTTGGTGGCGTCGGCGAAGGCGTGAGAGACGAAGGGCGCTGACGCCGGCGCGCGGCGCTCGCCGCCGCAGGCCACGGCGGCCCAGACCAATGCGAACACGAGTCGCTGGGGTGACATAGTGCCGGGAAATTGAGCGCTTCCGCACGGTCGCGCCAGCACCGACATTCTCTGACATGTGTTCACCCGGAAGCCGAATCGCGTTGCTGGTGCTCGCCGGAGCATGCGGCCGCGGACCCGCTGCAGCACCGACGCCGGCCACGCTGAGCCGCGCCGAATCGGTGTACGCCGCTATGCGGACATTGAAGGACCGGCTGGACATCGCGACGCTGCACGTGCTTCCCGAGTCCGCCGCCGCGCTGCGCCCCCGGTACCTGGCGGAGCGGGCCGTGCTGGTGCGCGCGCTGGCCATCGATTCCCTGGCGTTGCGCGACAGCACCGACCGCCGCGCCCTGGCGACGATGCGCCGGACGCTCGCCGAGGAGCTGACGGACGCCCCGCAACCGCCGGGCGGGGCGACCGTTGCCGATGCGGGGCGCTGTGCGTACGACCCCCGCGCGATAGGCGATGCGGATTCCCTCCAGGCGCGACTGTACGACTGCTATGGTGCCGCGACCCGCGACATCGTCGTCGATGGGGCCAGGCTCGACCGACTTACGGTGCTCGGCCTTCTGGGCGTCACCGCCGACTCCGCCACCCGGCGGCGCCTCTTTTTCGGGCTCGACCGCGTGTGGCGCAGTGTGAACGGCGCCGACGACGACGCGAGTCCCTGGCGCGAGTTGTTGCGGCGCCGGGCTCGGCAGCGGGGTGTGGGTCCGACGCCGTTCGCACGCCGCGTGACCGAGCTGGGGTTCGTTCCCGACACCGTGGAAGCGTGGCTCGAACGATTGCTCAGGACCTGGCGCGGCGCCCTGCCGGATTCAGCTATCGAGCCGTGGGATCTCTACTATGCAATGGGCGCCGCGAGCCGGCGGCTGTCGCCGCGCATTCCGCGCGACTCGCTGCGCCCGCTGAGCGAGCGGTTCTATCGGTGGCTGGGCGCCGATCCCGCCATCCTGCACGTGCACTTCGACCTCGACCCCCGCGCCGGCAAGGACCCGGTGGCGTTCACCACCTTCGGGGCCCGTCCCGGTCTGGTGGATGGGACGTGGCGCCCGGGGGAGCCGTGGGTGTTCGCCTCGTATGCGACGGGCGGGTTCGACAACCTGGGCGAGCTGCTGCACGAGACGGGGCACGCGGTGCATATCGCCGGCATCCGCACCCGTCCCGCGTTCAGCGACTGGCCGGACGCCGATCTCTTCACCGAGGCGATCGCCGACCTGGCGGACTACGCGGCGTACGACGGACGTTGGCAAGCGCGCTACCTGGGCGATTCCGCGACGCCCGCCCAAAACCTGCGCGCCGCCTACTTCGGCGTGATGATGGATGCCTGCTGGTCGCTGTTCGAGGCCCGCCTGCAGCGCGACACTACGCTCGATCCCAATGCGATTTGGGCCGACCTCACCAACCGCTACTTGCACGTCGTGCCGCACCCGGAGCTTTCGTGGTGGGCGATGCGGGGGCAGCTGATCGACGTTCCCGGGTATCTCGTCAACTACGCGCTCGGTGCGTTCATCTCCGCCGACCTGCGGCAGCGGATTGCGGCGTTGCACGGCGACTTCACGCTGGGGGACTCCACCTGGTACGGATTCGTGCGCGAGCGGATCTACCGGTTCGGGCTCGAGCGCTCGTCGCAGCGCGTGATGGAGGATTTTCTGGGCCGGCCGGTCACGGCCGACGCTCTCCTGGCCGACCTCAGCAGAAGGCGCCGTCCAGGGCGTTGAGGCATGCCTTCACGTCGCAGCCGGTAGCGTTCGTCATGACGACGCTCGCCACGCGCGGCGCCGGATAGATCCGCATCTCGCAATGGAAGCCGCCCCCGCCGCCTTCTTTGTAATAGAAGGGACGGCCCGCCAGCTCGCCGCTGTGCCACCCCAGGGTCATGGGCACCACAGCGCCCGCCGTCGTCCGCTGTTGCTCCGTGAACAGCGCCCGAGCGGTCTCGTCGAGCACGACCGACTGCGGCTGCAGCTGATCCCGCAGGAACTTGCCGAAGCCTCGAGCGGTACCGACCAGCCCGCCGAACGCCGGCCCGTTGAGATAGTGCGGCTCGATGCGCAGCCACGGTCCCTCGTAGTCACCGATGAGCTCGCGGTCGATGAGCAGGCGCTTGGCCAGATTCATGAAGGAGTATTTCTCGAGGTAGCCGTGCGCATGACGGGCCGGATCCGGAATCGCATACCCCAGCTCCGCCGGTACAATGCCGAGCGGCGCGAGCACGCGCTCGGTGACGTAGGTCGGGAACGATGCGCCGCTGGCCCGCTCCACCACTCGCCCCAGGAGCCAATACCCGATGTTCGAGTAGCGGTACGCCGTGCCGGGCGCCGCCGCGCGCTTCGGGTGCGCCGCCAGGACGGCGGCCAGCGCCGCGTGCTCGTCGAACGTCGCGTGCTGTACGGCGGGATGCACCCAGCGCAGCGGAATCGGGTTGGGGACGCCCGACAGGTGCGCCAGCAGCCGGCGCACAGTGATGCCGGGCCCGTACGGGGTCCGCACCGACCCGTCGATCTCGTCTTCCAGATGTGCGCGACCGGCCGCGATGAGCTGCAAGACCGCCACGGCGGTGATTGTCTTGCTCATCGAGTACGCCATCATCGTGGTGGCCGGCGTCATCGCGACGCGGTGGCGGAGATCCGCCCAGCCGCCGTCGTATTCGAACAGCGTGCCCCCGGGACCAATCGCCAGGTACTGCAGCCCCGGCGTGCGCGACCGGGCGATGAGCGCGTCGAGATACGCGCGCGGGTCGCGCGCGGGCGGAGAAGTGTCCATGGCGGGTGCGCCAATCTGCCCCGCTTCCGCCGGGTGGCGCCAGCGGCGAACATTCAGGTCCGATGGCCGCCTCACGGCGGTGGGTGGCGGCATCCTGCGCGACGTCCTGGCGGGGGAGGCCCCGGAGCTGTTCAGGACCGGAGAGCTCTACGCCACCGTTTCGGCCATCGGGAGCGTGCTGTTCGTCGCCTTGTGGGAGTCGTCGCTCGTGCCGCACGCCGCGGCCGGCATCATCGCCGTCGTCGTGATGCTGGTGTTGCGGCTGCTCGCGGTCCGATTTGGATGGCGCGCGCCCCAGCCGCCCGAGGACGCACCCGGCACAGGACTTGCTTGACCCGCGGGGCCGATACAGCTTCGGCGGCACCGCCGTTCACCCTGAGGACCTATGATCGACGCCATCGTGAAGACGCTCGGCGACAAGGCCGACCACTTCCTGAAATTCGACGCCCCGAAGATCCCGAAGCAGCGCCTGCACCTCCCCGGCCCCGACTGGGTAGATCGCATCTTCCTCCAGAGCGACCGCAGCCCGCGGGTGCTCGTGAACTTGCAGCGCCTGTACGGGACCGGACGGTTGGCGGGGACCGGGTACCTCTCGATCCTGCCCGTGGACCAGGGCATCGAGCACTCGGCGGGGGCTAGCTTCGCGAAGAACCCCGACTACTTCGATCCCGAGAGCATCGTCAAGCTGGCGATCGAGGGAGGCTGCAACGCGGTGGCGTCGACCTTCGGCGTGCTGGGGATCGTGGCCCGGAAGTACGCCCACAAGATCCCGTTCATCGTCAAGATCAACCATAACGAGCTGCTCACCTATCCCAACAAGTCCGATCAGATCCTCTTCGGGACCGTGCAGCAGGCGGTGGACATGGGAGCGGCGGCGGTGGGTGCCACGATCTATTTCGGCTCGGCGGAAAGCGGCCGCCAGATCACCGAGATCAGCCAGGCGTTCGCCGAAGCGCACCGGCACGGTCTCGCCACCATCCTGTGGTGCTACATGCGCAACAGCGCGTTCAAGAAGGACAAGGACTACCACGTCGCCGCCGATCTCACCGGCCAGGCCGATCACCTGGGCGTCACGATCGAAGCGGACATCGTCAAGCAGAAGCTGCCGGAGAACAACGGCGGCTACAAGGCGCTGAACATGGGCGACTCGAGCTACGGCAAGTTCGACGAGCGGATCTACACCGAGCTCGCGAGCGATCACCCGATCGACCTGTGCCGCTACCAGGTGGCCAACGGCTACATGGGGCGGATCGGCCTGATCAATTCAGGAGGAGCGGCGGGGAAGAACGACGTGTACGACGCGGTGATGACCGCCGTGATCAACAAGCGCGCCGGCGGGATGGGGTTGATCTCCGGCCGCAAGACATTTCAGAAGCCGCTGAAGGACGGCGTGGCGCTGTTCCACGCGATTCAGGACGTGTACCTGTGCAAGGAGGTCACGGTCGCCTAGGCAGTGAACCGGTAGCACCACGTCTCGCCTTCCAGTACTGTCTCATCCGTCTGCCGGGTGACCCGTACGCGCAGCTGGCACACCGGCTTCGTGGCGTGCACGCTCAGCACTTCGGCCTCAGCGGTGATCGTGTCGCCGATGTACACGGGGGCGGTGAACTTCCAGTTCTGACTCAAGAAGACGGTGCCCGGGCCGGGCAGGTCGGTGGCCACGAGGGCATGCAGGAGGCCGGTCGTCAGGCCGCCCTGCACGATCAGCCCATCGAGTTTGCCGGTTCGTTTCGCGAAGGCAGGATCGAAGTGCAAGGGGTTGTGATCGCCGGTGAGCTCGGCGTAGGTCGCGACGTGGTGAGCGGTGAGGGTGAGACTTCGGCTGGCTTTCTGACCGACAGAGAGACTCATGTGCGACGACCTCAGCTAGGGTTGTTCCTCTGTCAGTGGCCGAATCCAAATATTCCGGTATCGCACCGGACTGCCGTGATTCTGCAGCAGCAGCGACAGCTCGTTCGCGTGTGGAGTGTAGGGGGGCCGTCGTTGGAACGCCGTCGGCCCCGTCAGCACGACGTCGTCCTGGACCAGGACTCCATTGTGAAATACGGTCAGGCGCGCGGGCCGCTCGACTTTCCCGCGCGCGCTGAAGTGCGGTCGATGGAACACGATATCGTAGCTCTGCCACTCGCCCGGCGGCCTGCTCGCGTTCACGAGCGGCGGATACTGCCCGAACACCGCGGCGGCCTGGCCGTCGGGGTAGGTGCGGTTGTCGTAGGAATCGAGGACCTGGACCTCGTACGTGCTCATCAGGTACACGCCGCTGTTGCCGCGCTCCTGTCCCTCGCCCTGCGGCGTGTGCGGCGCCGCCCACTCGACGTGCAGCTGGCAATCGCCGAAGCCGCGCCGCGTGCGGATGCCGCCGCTGCCCGGCACGATTTCGGCGTAGCCGTTCTCGACCTTCCAGGGCGCCGCCTGGCCCGAGTCGCCCACCCAGGAGGAGAGGTCGCTGCCGTCGAACAGCACGATGGCGTCGGTGGGAGGAGTCTCCGGCCGCTCCGCCGGCGCCGGGCCGACCACGCGCGGCTGCGGGCGGTCCAGGGAATGAATCGGCCAGCGGGTGGACACCTGCGCCGCGGCTGGGACGGCGGCCAGCACGGTGGCGATCCCCGCCAGGCGGACGGTCGCATTCATCGGGTGCACCTCACGTGCGGAGCAATTTGAAGGCGTGGGCCGAGGATCCCGACTTTCATGGGGTGCTCCGTGGGTGCCTGGGTGAAAGAAACCTTACACCTTTTCTCGTGCGGGCCGTGTTGTCATGGACCTAGCGTTTCGCCCAACAACAGATCGGACCGGGGGAGGGTTCCATGACGATGCAGCGGGCGCTACAGGCCATTCTGACGGTGGCGGTGATCGGGCTCGTATTCTCGGGCGTGCTGACGTATCGCGAGTTCTTCGGGAGCGGGGCGATCGCCAGCTGCCCCAGCCCCGGGGCGCCCGGGACGGTGTTCGGTTATCCGGCCTGCGTGTACGGCTTCTTCATGTATGTGATCATCACCGTCCTCGCGGCGCTGGGGTTGCGGGCGAAGGCCTGAGCTCACCCTTGCTCGGGGGGCGCCTTCTTCGTCTTGTGGCGCTTCTTCTTCAGCCGGGTCTTGCCGTAGGTCCCGCGGTAGATTTTGCCGCGCCGTGATCGTCGGTCTCCCTTGCCCATGTCACTCGCTCCGTGTGTCAGGTAGCCGCGTGGCGGCCGGTGCCCCGCGGACGAACGCGATGTAATCGGTCGGCATCGGCACGCCGCCGCCGTGGCGCTGCGCCCATGCGATCTGCCCACGATGGTAGCACCCGTGCAGGCACACGTGCAACAGGATGTCCTCGACGCTGGACGTGAACGTCTGTCCGGCGCTGTTGGTGTAGGTGACGTTGCGGGGCAAATCGGCGGGCGCGAGCGCCGCCACGAATGCGGACAGCTCGCGCTGGTTCGCCTGCACGAGCCCCGCGCATTGCTCCAGGGACAACAACGGCCACACCGGATGGTGCGGCGTGGACCCTTTGAGCCGGGCGAGCCACACGTGCTCCGCCGCCAGCACGTGCGCGAACAACTCGAGACAAACCGGGTCCGGCGTCGTCGCACTGCGCAACGCCGCCAGCGCCCGGTCGTCGGCCCAGGCGAGATGCGAGATCAGCTTGGTGAGGTGCTGCATCACCTCTCAATGTGTCGCATCGTAGGCGATCCCGTCCTGTGTCTCGGTGATGGCGCTGTTCACGAGGTCGAGCGCCTTCGCCCGGTGCCCGCCCTTGTCGGGCGTGGCGAGATCGAGGTGGCGCTTCGCCGTCCGCAGGGCGTCGAGCGCGGCCCGCATGTGCGGCTGCTGCAGGTCGGAGTGGACCGCCGGGGTGGGCTGTCCGTGCAATACCGCCGGCAATGCCAGGCCGGCGAGGCCGAGCCGCGCCAGGACCGCGCGGCGGGTGAGGGAAGCGGACGACATGGGAACCTCCGGATCGATGGTCGAGTTACGCGGCCGTCGGGTGCATCGCGCTGCCGTAGGATAGCAGGGGAACGGGAGCCGCGCCCGGACCCGTTCCGTGACCCGGCGAGCCGGGGCTCGCGTCACGCGCCGCCCCGTGGTTATGGTTCTCCGTCGCGCCCGCTTCGGGCGCCATTGACCAGGGGGGACGCACGGCCGCCGTCACACAGACTCCGGAGTCACCGCTGCTCGTTTCCCGGCTGCCCGCGACCGCGTTCCAAGCGGACCTGCCGTCGAGCGAGTTCGGGCTCGCGATGGGGTTCCTGATCGGTCACTACTTCCTGAACATGCAGGACCTCCACTATGGCTACTGGCCCCAGGGTCTGGCGGTGGAGCCCCGCAACCTGTTCCAGGCGCAGGCGCACTACACCGAGTTTCTGATGGAGCACATCCCCGCAGGGGTCCACACCATCTTGGACGTGGGCTGCGGGGCGGGGAACACGGCGCGCAAGCTGCTCGATCGCGGCTTCCAGGTGGATTGCGTCTCCCCCAACGGCGTGCTCTCGGGCGTGGCGCAAGCGGTGCTGGCCGGTCGCGCCACGATCTTCGACTCCCGCTTCCAGGACGTCGCGACCGACCGGCGCTACGACCTGATCCTGTTCAGCGAGAGCCTGCTGTTCATTCCGCTGGAAGCGGCGTTCACCAAAGCGCTCGCGCTCCTGAACCCGGGGGGGCACGTGCTGATCACGGACATCTTCCGGGTGCCCGCGGAAGGGAAGAGCCCGATCGGTGGCGGCCACGAGCTGCCCCGGTTCCGCGAGACGATCGCCCGCTTCCCGCTGCAACCGGTGACCGACCGCGACATGACCGATGGGATCGCGCCGACCTTCGACGTGCTCGACGGCGCCTACCGCGAGGCGATCGAGCCGGCGTACCGGCTGATACTCGCTCGGCTCTCGCTCAAGTATCCCTGGGTGATGCGGCTGGTACGCTGGAAGTTCCGGAAATCAATGCGCCGCTACGAGGACAAGCACTTCAGCGGCCGGCGCAACGGGGCCAACTTCAAGAAATACAAGTCCTACCGCCTGCTGCTGTACCGCAAAGCCTAGCGCAGCACGCCACCGTCGATCGGCATCGCCTGCCCGGTGACGAACGACGCTTCGTCCGACAGCAGATAGAGCACGAGCGCCGCCACCTCGACGGGCTTCCCCATCCGGCCCATCGGCTGATACGCGGAGAGTTTCGCGAACATCTCCGCCTCGCGCCCCGGGTAGTTCCGCGCCAGAAAGCCGTCCACGAACGGCGTGTGAATGCGCGACGGGCAGACGCAATTGCACCGGATACCGCGCTTCACGTAATCCACCGCCACCGACTTGGTCATCGCGAGCACCGCGCCCTTGCTCATGCCGTAGGCGAAGCGCTCGTCCTCACCCACCAGCGACGCAATCGAGCCCATGTTGACGATCGCGCCGCCACCGCCCGGCAGCATGTGGCGGATCGCGGCCTGGAGGCAGTGAAACATCCCGCGTACGTTGACGCGGTACAGCCGGTCGAGCGTGTCGGCGGTCGTCGTCTCGACGGTGCCGACATGCGAGATCCCCGCGTTGTTCACCAGCAGCTGAATGCCGCCATGGTCGGCGGCGATCTGGTCGAACGTGCGACGCACCTGCGCCTCGTCGGTCACGTCGCAGACGAAGGCGTGCGCCGCCCCGCCCGCGGCCCGAATGCCAGCCGCCGCTTCCTCCGCCGGACCGCCGTCGAGATCGAGCACCATCACGTTGGCGCAGTGCTCGGCCAGAATCCACGCGATGCTCCGGCCGATGCCGAGGCCGGCACCGGTCACGATCGCGGTCTTTCCTTCGAGGCTGAATCGCAAGGGGCGCTTGGTTCCTTCGCCGAGCTCGAAACGCGGCTGCACCACCGGCCCGCTGCGAGAGCGACGGGGCGCGCTGGGCGTCGTCGCCGGTGCGGCGGTGGTTTCGGCGGGTGGCGTGTCGGACATCTTCGAAATCTGCTTCCGAATGCGCGAGAGTCTAGGCGTATGGGGTGTTGCGCGAGCCCATCAGGCGGTGCGCGCGCGCGACGCCGCGGCGCGCGATCTTCACGGCGCCCGTTCGCCGATCAGCCCGTGCTCCATCGCGAACCGGGTAAGTCCCGCCACCGTGTGAATCCGCAGCTTCCGCATCAGGCTGTCGCGATGGGCTTCGACCGTGCGCACGCTGATGCCGAGCTCGCCGGCCGCTTCACGATTCGTGAGCCCGCGCGCGATCCGGCCCAGCACGTCCCGCTCGCGGCTCGTGAGCTCCTCCAGCGCCCCGGGCGGGGCGCCGTCCTGCACCGCCGCCGCCAGATGGCGGGCCACCGGAGGGCTGAAGAAGGAATCCCCCCCGTGCACCGCGCGGATCGCCTGCCGGATTTCGGCGGGACTCGAATCCTTGCGCAGGTATCCGTGCGCCCCCGCCCGCACGCTTTCGAGCACGTATTCCCGGTCGTCGTGCACGCTGAGGATGAGGATACGGGCCTCGGCCACCTTCTCGCGCAGTGCGCGGACGATGTCGAGACCGGTGGCGCCCGGCATCGTGAGGTCGAGCAGGACCACGTCGGGACGCTCACGCGCCGCGCGCTCCAGCACCTCCCCGCCCGTAGCCGCCTCGGCGACGACCCGCAGTCCGGCGTCCTCCTCCAGCACGTGCCGGATTCCCTGGCGCACCACCGCATGATCGTCGGCCACCAGCACCCGAATCGGTTGGGGAGCGGTCACGACATCTCCGTGGGCTCGAGGGGGACTTCGAGGCGTACCCGCACGCCGCTGCCGGGCGCCCCGGCAATGTCCGCCGTCCCGCCCAGCGCGCCGATGCGCTCGCGCATCCCGGCGAGCCCCAGGTGCCCGTCGCACTCGGCCCGGGCGAGGTCGAATCCGGCGGGGAGCCCCTTGCCATCATCGGCGATCTCGAGCGTGATCCGGCCGGCGCCGTTCGCGAGGCGGACGCGGACCGTGCGCGCGGCGGCATGGCGCGCCACGTTGGCGAACGCCTCCTGGGTGGCGCGAAACAGGGCGAGCTCGGTGTCCCGCCCGAGGTCCGGCAGCTCGTCGGGTGCGTCGAGCGTCACGGCGATCCCCGCCCGCTCCGCGAACGACTCCGTGAGCGAGCGCAGCGCCGGCACGAGCCCCAGATCGTCGAGCAGCGACGGGCGCAGCTGCTCGGTCACCCGTCGCACACTCTGCATCCCTGCGTCGATCAGCTCGACGGTGTGCGCCACGCGCCCCGCCAGCTCCGGATCGAGCCGCTCGGCGAGCAGGCCGAGCTGCAGTTTCACGGCGGCCAGCACCTGCGCCGTTTCGTCGTGCAGCTCGAGTGACAGGCGCCGCCGCTCGGCCTCCTGTTGCTCCACGATGCCGCTCGAGAGCCGGGCCAGCTCGGCGGTGCGCGCTTCCAGGCGCCGGTACAGGTCTGCGTTCTCCAGGGCGGCGCCGATCTGGCTCCCCAGCGCGCGCAGGAAGCTCTCGTCCAGCGCAGTGAACGGGTCGCGGGCGTCGCCCACCAGCAGCAGCGCGCCGGTCGCGGCCCCGGCGCGCCACACCGGCAACAGCGCGGCGTAGGGGAAGCTGGTGCCTCCCGGCCGCGGGTCCGGCCAGTCGCGCAGGAACGCGGGCCGCCCGCTCCGAATGGCGGCGACGGCCGCCTCCGCCGCGCGGGCCGGCAGCGGCTCCGCCTCCCACCCGGTGCACGCGCCCGCGCCGGCGCGGCAACGCGCTCCGCCGCCTTCCAGGGCGATCATCGCGCTGCCACCCACCGACGGGAGCCCGAGTGGCCGCTCGAGCAGCGTGCCGAGGCTGTCGGTGCCGTCGCGCCGCGGCTGCAGATCGCCCGACAGAGCGGAGAGGGCCGCGACTCCCCGGTGCAGCTCGTCCTGCACCAGCATCAGGATCCCCGCCCCGGTGGCGAACAGAAAGAGGATGTCGAGGTAGTATCCCCACGGACTCCAGGCGCCGCGGGCCCGCAGGAACGGGTAATCCAGGTGGTGCAGGCCCCACAGCAGCAGGGCGCCCGACAGCAACGCCGCCCCGGTCGCGCGGACGCGGCGGTAGTAGCGCAGGAAGGTCCCGCCGGTCCACAGCGTGACGAGGCTGAGGAACAGGACGGCGGGGCCGGCGGCCCACAGGAAATTGTCGAGCCGGTAGATTGCCACGTACGACCAGGCGGGTGGAAACAGCACGACCAGCGCGTAGCGGCGGCGCCATTCGAGCTGGCGGGAAAAGACGAGCGCCGACCACAGCAGCGCGAGGGCGGTCCAGCCGGTCAGGACCTGGTGCCAATAGAGCCACGACCATTGACGCGTCGCCAGGAAGCTCGCGATCGCGCCGACGCGCAGCAGGTACAGGAGCCAGGCCACGGCCAGCCAGCCGAGGTACGGCTTGCGGTAGCGGTGGTACAGCAGGCCGCAGACGAGGGCCAGGCCCAGGGTGATCGCCGCGAGCAGCACGGCAGCGTGCAGCTCAGTGGCTGCGGGAAACGACGTCTGATTCACGATGCTGGATTGTAGCGCCGCCGCCGGAGGCGGCCAAGCTGCGAAGGTCTTCAACCGAAGGGGGACACGATGCGACGTGCGGTTCTAGCCGGTGCCGTCTCACTGGGGCTCGCGTGGACCGGGCTCCAGCCGCGGGTGGCGGCGGCGCAGGCGATTCAGGGGATGATCCGCTTCACCGTCCACGACGAGGGCGGCCGCACCACGGAGATCACCCAGCTCTCGAGGCCCGGGAAGACGAGCTTCATGGCGGCGGAGGTCGGGAAGCCGGGGGGCGGCATGATCGTCGATTCCTCGGCAGGTACGATGACCCTCATCGACGGCGAGCATAAGACCTATACGGTCATCAACATGGCGGCGATGCAGGCGATGATGCAGGGGATGGCGGGCATGGCGCAGGGGATGACGCACCACGGACGCGATTCCACCGCCGAGTCGGAAGCGCGCAAAGGGACGATCACCCCCACGGGACGTTCCCAGGTCGTCGCGGGCGTCACTTGCCAGGTCTATGCCTACGATGGCACGAACGACGGCAAACACGAGACGGGCGAGGTCTGCCTCGCGCGGGGCGCCGGGTTGATGGTCTCGGGCAGTATGAACATGCCCGGCATGTTCGGGATGCAGCAGCGTCAATCAATGCAACAGCGGCTGCAGGCGTGGGGTCCGATGGGCGCGATGCTCGCCCAGGGGTACGGTCTCCTCAAGGCGACGAACTACGAGGACGGCAAGCTCAAGGGGTCGTTGGAGGTGACGGCGTTGCAGCGCGGACCGGCTCCCGAAACGGCCTTCCAGCCGCCGGCGGGATTCACCGAGAAACCGATGGGAGACATGATGGGCGGCAGCCGGCGCCACTAGGGGCCGCCGCGCGGTCGTGCGTTCAAGGGGTGGGGGTTCGTGCCGAGTCGATCGCGACCGCCAGACCGGCCAACACGTCCGTCGGAAGGCCGTCGGCCCAGAAGTGCACATAGTACAGCGTTGGAACCTCGCCGACGAGGTGGTTGTGCACGCTCGTCACCGTAATGCCATGGGACGCGAGGGCGCCGGTGAGGGGAGCGACGCGGTCACCCGTGACGGCGAAATCGCCCGTCGCCACGAACCGGTCGGGCGCAACGGCCTGGACGTTCACCGGGCTGCTCGCGGCGAGGGCGGGGGCGAGCGTCTGCCCGTGGAGCGTGACCGGCGCCGTCACGAGGACGGCGCTCGCCTGGGCGACGTTGCCGCTCGCGGTGCCGTGGAGCTTGAGGGTCCCGAACACCAGCGCGGTGTCGATCGTCACCGGCGCGGACGCGGGAGCGGCGACGCCGCGGGGCATCGTGGTGCGCGCCAGGACGCGGTCGAGGCGGCGCGCCAGATCCACCGCGGGTCCCTCACCGTGAAAGTGGATGTACATGATGCGCGGTGACTCGCCCACCAGGTGATTGTGCACCGCGGTAACGGCGAGATGCTGGGAATCGATGGCGATCTGCACCGGCAGCAGCTCGGCTTCGGTGACCACCAGATCCCCCATCACCATCGCGCGCGGCCCCGCGCCGGTGAACCCGGCCCAGGCGCCCAGGGCGAGGCGCGGTGAGACCGCGACATCGCCCACGCGCAGCGTCAGATCGCGCCGGGGAAAGTTGAAGCGTACGTATCCGACGGCCGCGGTCGGGGACGCCTGCAGCACGCGGCCGACCGAATCCCACACGGCCTGCTGGGCCGGGAGCGGGAGGGGCGCGAGGGTCAGCGTGAGCGCCACCAGCGAGCGTCGCATCGTCACAATCTAACCTCCGCTGCGTTGCGCATCGTCCGCCACAACGCTTCGACGTGGGCGCGCTCGGTCGTTTCGGTGCCGACCGACACCCGCACGGTCCAGCGACCCGCCAGCACCGCCGCATTGAGGAACGCGGTCCCGGACTCATTCACCCGCCCCATCCACTCCAGCGTGTGGCGGTCGAGCGCCTCGCCCTCCATGCCCGGCGGGCGGTGACGCACGCACACGGTCTGCAACGGGACCGGTGCCACGCGCTCCCACGGCGGTGTGGCGTCGACCTGGGCGGCGAACCATCGGGCGTTCGCCAGGTCGCGGCGCAAGCGGGCCTGCAGGCCGGCGACTCCTTCGGCACGGATCAGGGTCCAGAGCTTCAAGGCGCGAAAGCGCCGACCCAGCGGAATGTTCCAGTCGCGCAGATTGACGGTCTGCGTGTCGGCCGGGGTGCGCAGGTAGCTCGGATTCGTGGACATGACCCGCACCAGGTGCTCGACGTCACGGACGTAGTAGAGCGAGCAATCGAATGCGGCGCCGAGCCACTTGTGGGCGTTGATGACGAGCGAGTCGGCCGCTTCGATCCCGCTCCACAGCGGACGGCATTCGGGCAGGATCATCGCCGCGCCCGCCATCGCCGCGTCCACGTGCAGCCAGCATCCGAACTCACGCGCCAGCGCCGCGATCGGCTCGAGCGGATCGAATGCCGTGGTCCCCGTCGTCCCGACGCTGGCGACGATCGCGCAGGGGACGAGGCCCCGCGCGCGATCACGCTCGAGCTCGGTACGGAGCGCGTCGGGGCGGAGCGCGAACGCATCGTCCACGGGAATTGCCCGGACATGCGCGCGCCCGAACCCCGCGAGCAGGGCCGCCTTGTCGACCGAGCTGTGGCTCTGGGCCGATGTGTACACCACGAGCGGGTGGGGAGCTGCCTGCAGGCCGCCGCCGTGCAGGCTGAAGGCAGTGGCGCGCTCCCGCGCGCAGATCAGTGCGACGAGTGTGGCGGTCGAGGCGGTGTCGTGAATCGCGCCGCGCCAGGTGGCGGAGAGGCCCACCATCTGCCGCACCCAGTCGGCCGTGAGCTGCTCCAGCTCGGTGAGCGCGGGAGACGCCTGCCAGTTCAGCCCGATCACGCCAAGGCCGGTCGAGAGGAAATCGCCCAGGGCGCTCGCGAGCGACCGGTTGGAGGGAAAGTAGGCGAAGAACGAGGGGTGCTGCCAATGCGTGATGCCCGGCAGGATCGCGTCATCCAGGTCGCGCAGCACCGACTCGAACGGCTCGGGCTCCTGCGGCGGCTCGGCCGGGAGCCGTCCGCGCACCTCGCCCGGCGCGACCCGGGCGAGCACCGGCAAGGACGCGATGCGCGTCTGGTAATCGGCGATCCAGTCCACGACGCGGTGGCCCTGGCGGCGGAATTCCTCCGGCGTCATCGGCGGCCGCGCCACAGTCGTTTGAGCATCGAGATCTGTCCTCCGTGGTAAACATCGTGGGCGACGACCCCCACGATCATCTCGCCGAACGTCCACTTCTTTCCTTCGGGTGGAATGCGGGACCAGCGGCTCGCGGGGAGGCGCTTGATCGCGCGCACCAGCGCGGCGTGCTCGCTGGCGAGCAGCGCCCGGTCCTGCGCCCAGGCGCGCTCGTCCAGACGGTCGGGGAGGGCGGGCCAGTTGGCGGGCGCGCGAGGGAAGCGCGGCACATCGGGCTCGAGGTGGCGGCGCACGGCGTAGTTCCAGTAGGCGATGTGCAGCACCAGATCCCAGATGCTGTGCCGGCCCCGGCCCGGTGCCCACCGCGCCTGGGTCGCCGTGACGCCGCGCAGCGCACCCTTCACGGTGGGACCGTGCCACGCCTGGCCGCGGCGGGGGTCGAGCGTGGCGAGCAGGGAGTCGAGCATGAGCGGGGTCCTCAGATGGGTGTGGAATGGGGTGATAGAGCTCGAACCTGACGGCGTTCTCGTTGTTGGGCAAGGGGTTAGAACGGGGCTTGCCAGCCGGGATATCTATATGATATCATATTGCAAGCTCCTTCATCCATGAGGGTAATGTTGTGATCCGTGAGACCAGGATTCGCACCCTGCCCGGCATTCTGATGATCGTCGTCCTGCTCGTGCTGTCGGGCCTCACCGCATGGCAGCTCGCGGAGGCGGCGCTGGCGCGCACGGCGTGGGCCGCGGTGGGGTGGGCGCTCGCGGTTGCGTTCGTCACCGTCCTGTGGTTCGGGTTCTTCGTGGTGCAGCCGAACTATGCCCAGGTGCTGCAGCTGTTCGGGCGGTACGTGGGGACGGCGAAGGACGCCGGGCTGTGGTGGGCGAACCCGTTCTTCACCAAGCGGCGCGCCTCGCTGCGCGTGCGCAACTTCGAGACCGCGAAGCTCAAGGTGAACGATCACAGCTCCAACCCGATCGAGATCGCCGCCGTGGTCGTGTGGCAGGTCGTGGATACGGCCGAAGCGGTGTTCGAGGTGGACGACTACGACAACTACGTCCACGTGCAGAGCGAGTCGGCGCTGCGCGGGCTCGCCAACCAGTACCCGTATGACGCGCACGAGGAAGGGCAGATGGCGCTCGCCAGCCATACCGCGGAGATCGCGGAGAAACTCAAGGGCGAGATCCAGGAGCGGCTTGCGAAGGCGGGGGTGCGGGTGCTCGAGGCGCGCATCAGCCACCTGGCCTACGCGCCCGAGATCGCGTCGGTGATGCTGCGACGCCAGCAGGCGAGCGCGATCATCGCGGCGCGCCGCAAGATCGTGGACGGGGCGGTGGGAATGGTGGAGCAGGCGCTGGCCCAGCTGTCGGAGAAGCACATCGTGACCCTGGACGAGGAACGCAAGGCCGCGATGGTCAGCAACCTGCTGGTCGTGCTGTGCTCCGAACAGGGGACGCAGCCCGTGGTCAACACCGGCACCTTGTACCACTAGGAGCGGTCGGAAGTGGCGGAGCGTCGCGCGTTCCTGCTCCGGATCGACCCGGAGCTCTACGACACGCTGCAGCGCTGGGCGGGCGACGAGCTGCGCAGTCTCAACGGACAGATCGAGTTCCTGCTGCGGCGCGCCGCCACGGAAGCGGCGCGCCTGCGCGGAGAGAGGGGACGAGATGAACGCCATCGCAAAGGGTAGGGGCTGCGCCGCCGCACTGATCGGACTGGCCGCCGTTCCCGCCACGATCGCAGCGCAGCAGCCCGCGCCCGTCGCCGGGCTGTACCGGATGTTCCAGGGGGGAGCCGAAGTCGGCCGCGAGCAGTTCCGCCGCTCGCCGGGACTGGCGGAATTCTCAGTGGTCATACCGGTGATCGGGCTCAAGATCGAGAGCCGCACCGAGTTCGACAGCGCCGGCCGGTTCCGCTGCTTCGAGGCCAAGGTATTCGACGCCGCCGGCGACAGCCTGCGCGCCACCTACAGCGTCGCGGCGGACGGGGACACGTTACGGAGCGTCAGCGTCTCGCAGCGGACCGGGCAAACGCGAAACGGCGTCGTGGCCGGCCCCGCCGCCGGGGTCCTCCCGGCTCAATCCATCGCGGTCATGGCGCTCCTGGCGCGCCGTTTCGGCCGCGACACCGTCGTGCGCATGCTCCCCATGGGCGGCGATTCGACGATTCCGGTCACGATCGTCCATCGCGGCGACACGACGGTGGTGACGCTCGCCGGGATCGAAGCGCGCACCGTCATGAGCGGTGGGCGGCCGGGGACGATCGAGGTGCCGATCCAGCGTCTGCGTGCCGAGTTGTGGGATGGACGCGACTCCCTCCCGGCGCTCGCCGGACTGCGGCGACCGGTGTCCGACTACCGCGCCCCGGCCGGCGCGCCCTATTCGGCTGAAGAGGTCCGGGTCCCGATCCGCTCGGTGTCGGGGGACACCTTCTCACTCGCCGGCACGCTCACGCGGCCGGTGGCAGGGCCCCAACGCGTTCCAGTCGTCGTGACGATCACCGGATCGGGCCAACAGACGCGCGACGAGGACCTGTGGCCGCTGTTGCCGGACTACCGTCCGTTTCGTCTGATCGCCGAGCGGCTGGCCCGCGAGGGGATCGCGGTGCTGCGGCTCGACGACCGCAGCGTCGGGGGGTCGGGTGGGAGTGCCGGGACGACGGCGGACTATGCCGACGACGTGCGGCAGGTGGTGGCGTGGCTGCGCCGGCGCTCCGATGTCGTCGCGGGGGAAATCGCCCTGCTGGGGCACAGCGAAGGCGGGGCGATCGCACCACTGGTAGCGGCGGATGACCCGGGGCTCGCCGGCATCGTGCTGCTCGCCGGGCCGGCCAAGACCGGCCGGGCGATCCTGCTGGACCAGTTCCGCCGCCCGATCGAGACCGCGCCCGGACTCTCCGACTCCTCGCGGGCCGCACAGCTGGCGGGGGTGCCGCAGGCGGTGGAGCAATGGACCCGGACCAATGCGTGGACGAAGTGGTTCGCCGACTACGACCCGCTCGCTACCGTGCGTCGCGTTCGCGTGCCGGTGCTCATCCTGCAGGGCGCTCTCGACCGGCAGGTGTCGGTCGGGCAGGCGGATACCCTGGCAGCCGCGCTTCGGGTCGCCGGAAACCGCGACGTGACGGAGAAAGTGTATCTCGGCCTGAATCACCTGTTTCTGCACACCGACGGCGACGGCTCGCCGAGCGAATATCCGACCCTCAAGGACACGAAGCTGCCGGCTCTGGTGCTGGACGACATCGCGGCGTGGCTCAGGATGAAACTCACCGTTCCCGGACACTAGCCGGTCAGGAGCAGCAACCTTCCGTGTCGCCCAGGCGTCATACTCGGTACTTCCATCCCCTGGGCCGGTCGTATGACGAGAACGGTCGTCTGCCTCGTGGCGCTCGCGCTGACCGGCTCCCTGGCCGCGCAGAACGTCCATCCGACAACGCCGCCCGCAGTGCGGGCGGTCCCCCTGCAGGAAGCGATTCGACTCGACGGGAAACTGGATGAGGCGGTGTGGCAGACGGCCCCGGCGGCGACGGGACTGCGCCAGAGCCAGCCCGACGAGGGCCAGCCGGCCACGCAGCGGACCGAGGTGCGGTTCGCCTATGACGATGCGGCGATTTACGTCGGCGCCCGGATGTTCGACGATTCCGGCGCGCGCGGTGTGCGGACGCGGCTCGTCCGCCGCGACGGCAGCGCCGACGCGGACTACCTCGAAGTCATCTTCGACACCTATCACGATCACATCGGCCGGCTCTTCTTCACCGTGAACCCCTCGGGGGTGCGCAGCGACGCCAACGGCCTGGGCGGCGGCGGTGACGACTCCTGGGACCCGGTGTGGGAAGTGAAGACCACGATCGACTCGCTCGGCTGGACGGCCGAGATGCGGATTCCGTTCTCGCAGCTGCGCTATCCGACGACGCAGGCAGAGCAGACTTGGGGGCTGCAGATCTGGCGTCAGGAGAACCGCCTCAACGAGCTGTCGCAATGGGCATTCTGGCATCTCAACGAAACCGGCGGCCCGCCACGATTCGGGCACCTCAACGGGCTCGTGATCCATCGGGCGCCCGGGAAGGCCGAGGTCCTGCCGTACGTCGTGGGCCGCTCGTCCAACGTGCCGGTGAGCGATCCCACCGATCCGTTCACGAAGGCCCACACCATGGACGGCCGCGTGGGCGGCGATGCGCGGCTGTTGCTGACCTCGAACCTCACGCTCGCCGCCACGATCAACCCGGATTTCGGCCAGGTGGAGGCGGACCCCGCGGTCGTGAACCTCTCTGCGTTCGAGACGTTCTTCCAGGAGAAGCGGCCCTTCTTCGTCGAAGGCTCGAGCTATTTCGGCTTCGGGGGGTTCGGCTGCTTCTTCTGCTCGAACGTGTCGAGCCTCTCGATGTTCTACACGCGGCGCGTCGGGCGCTCGCCTCAGGTGTCGGCGGGAGCGTACGACTCCGTGTACTACGCCAAGGTGCCCGACAACACGACGATCCTGGGCGCTGCCAAGCTCACGGGCCGTACGCCCACGGGATGGTCGATCGGCGCGCTCGACGCGGTCACCGCCCACACGCAGGCGACGGTGCAGCTCGCCGACAGCACGCGGCAGCGCGTCACCGTGGAGCCGTTCACCAACTACTTCGTCGGCCGGATCGCCAAGGACCTGCGCGGGGGCGCGACGGTGATCCGGGCGATGGCGACATCGGTCTACCGCAATCTCGACAATTCCCTCGTCGCCGACCGGTTGAGCCACCACGCCGAGTCCTTCGGACTCTCCACCGACATGTGGTTCCGCAACCGCGACTTCCACCTGATGGCCCAGATGGCCGGCACCAACGTCTCGGGCGACACGGCCGCGATCCTCCGCCTGCAGCAATCGAGCGCGCGCTACTTCCAGCGCCCCGATCGCGGCAACGGCTCGAACGGCCTGTTCAGCGACCGCTACGATCCCTCGGCCACCTCGCTGCGCGGCCTGGGGGCGTACGCGCGCTTCGCGCGGGAGCAGGGCAATCTGTTGTGGGAGGTGTCCACCAACCTGCGCACGCCCGGGTTCGAGAACAACGACATCTCGTTCCTCTCGCGGGCCGACTACTGGTGGATGAGCGCCAATGTGCACCGTATGTGGACCAAGCCGACGAACTGGTACCGGCAGCTATTCTTCATCGTGGGCGGGCAGCAACAGTACAACTTCGACTGGGACCTCACCGACCGCCAGGGACACGTGTGGAGCCAGATCGTGCTGCGCAATTACTGGAACGTGAGCGCGTTCATGATCGCCCGGCCGAGTGTGCTCGACGACGGGCTGTCGCGCGGAGGACCGGTGTTGCGCCGGCCGGCCTTGAGCTACTGGGAAACCGACCTCTCCTCGGACTCGCGGAAGTCCGTGGTCGTCAGCGCATCACTCTCCTACGACCGCGCGACGGACGGCAAGTCCGACTGGTCCACGAGCACCACGCTGCAGCTGCGTCCGGTCTCCAACGTCACCGTCTCCCTCGGCCCGTCCTTCAGTCACAATGAAACGAGCTATCAGTACGTCACCGCCGTGACGGATCCGACGGCCACCGCCTTCGCCGGCACGCGCTACGTCTTCGCGGACCTGCGGCAGAACACCGTCGCGATGGACACGCGGTTCAACGTCACCTTCTCCCCCAATCTGACCTTCGAGCTGTTCGTCCAGCCGTTGATCGCGAGCGGCAGCTACTCGCGCTACAAGGAGTTCGCGGCGCCGCGCGAGCTGCGTAAGCTCACCTACGGCACGGACGTGGGCACCGATTCGGTGGTGCCGGGCGTGGCGGGCCAGCCCGACACGCACGTGATCGACCCGGACGGCGCCGGGCCGGCGGCGCGGTTCTCGATCACCGATCCGAGCTTCGTCTTCCGGGCCTTGCGGGGGAACGCGGTGCTGCGGTGGGAGTACCGGCCGGGCTCGACGCTCTTTCTCGTCTGGACCCGCAGCAGCGAGTCGGATCTCGCCCGCGGCACGATCGATTTCGGCCCCGACTCGCGCGCGCTGTTCCGGGGACCGGCCGAGAACATCTTCCTCTTGAAGATGAACTTCTGGCTGGGGTTCTAGTCTTTCCGGACCGAGCGGCCGACCAGGATCGTCACGTTGTCGCTGCCGCCCGCGTCGAGGGCGTCCTGCAGCAGCGCCTCGCAGGCCTGCTTGGCCGACGTCATCGACTGGAGTCGCTCGCGGATGCGGTCGTCGGGGACGTGCTTGGTGAGGCCGTCGCTGCACAACAGACCCACGTCACCCCAGCGCTGATCGAGCCGCGTGACGACCGGCGCCGCCGCCGGGCCGCCGATCGCGCTCGCCAGCACGTGCGCCCAGCGCGTGTTGAGCACGTCGGTGCGGGTCAGGATGCCCTGGTCGAGGAGATCCTGCGCCATCGTCTGATCGCGTGAGATCTGTGTGAGCTCGTCGCCCCGCAGCAGGTAACAGCGGGAATCGCCCACCTGCAGCAGGTACGCCCGCGGCCAGACGCCGAGCCAGAGGGTGAGCGTCGTGGCCATGCCCGCCCGCTCGGCATCGTCCTGCGACTGGCGCGAGATGTCCATGTGACAGAGCAACGCCGCATCCTCCAGCGCCTGGGGGAAGCTCCGCTCGTCGGTCGGATCGGCCGTGTAGTAGCACTGCAGGCTCTGCGTCACGTAGCGGGTGATCGTCTCGGCGGCGAGACGGCTCGCTTCTTCTCCGCGCAGCCCGCCGCCCACGCCATCGGCCACCATCGCGAGAAACGCGAGCCGCTCGGCGGCCGCGAGTTGGGAGCGGTCGGGCAGGCTCGTCAGGTGGACTTCCATCTGCTTATGCAGCGCCGCGATCAGGAAATGGTCCTGGTTGTCCTTCCGGACCTTGCCCGTGTGCGTCAGTCCGTAGGTGTCGATCTCGTCATCGCGCGGCTTGCGCGCCGTGGCTTGGTCGCTCGCGGTGGCGTGGGGGGCGGTCATGCGGTACCTCCCTCGGCCGGAAGCATGGACGGCGGCAGGGGGACGGCGACCGCTTCTCCCCGGGCGGTGACCACGCCGTTCGCCGAGACGGTGGATTCGATCACCACCTTGCGGGGCGTCCGCTCGCGTACGCGGGCGCGGATTTCGAGCTCGGGGCCGAGCGGCGTCGGCTTCAGATAGTCGACGTGGAGGGCGGCGGTCACGAAGCGGGGCGACGGGCTGCTGCCCACGTCCAGGCCCGCGGCGCGCAGCGTCGCCGCGGCGGCGGTTCCCATGGCGTGGCAATCGATCAGCGAGGCGATCAACCCGCCGTACACGAAGCCCGGCAGGGCGGTGTGGTCGGGCCGCGGCGTGAAGCGCGCAACGGTTTCCTCGCCGTCCCAGCGGGACTTGAGCTGCAGCCCGTGATCGTTCAGGCGGCCGCAGCCGTAGCAGTGGGCGAAGTCCTCAGGGTAGAAATCCTGCACCGCCGGGGCGGCGGGAGTGGGCATCTCAGCGGCCTCCCACCAGCTCCGTCTTGTCGGGCAGATTGGGGACGACGCACAGGAATTCGAACGGCTCGCCCGCTTGCGCTTCGTACCAGTGCGGCGTCCCGGCCGGGATGTAGACCACGTCGCCGGCGCGTACGTCATGCACGCGATCGCCGATGCCCACGCGGGCCCGGCCGCGCAGCACGTACTGCTCGTGCTCGACCATGTTGGTATGGGCCGGCATGCCGCCGCCCGGCTGCATGATGAAGCGGCGCAGCGCGAAATGCGGTCCCTCGTCGGGGCCGATCAGCATCTGCCGCGTCGTGTCTTTGCCGGCCGTCACCGGCTGAGCCGGCACCTGGTCGGCGTGTTTCACCGAAGACTCATTGGTCATGGGCGCACCCCTTCATCATACACAAATGGACTCACCCCAACACCTCCAACGCCACCTCGACCTTCCCGAACGGTGCGCTCACCTGTACGCCCTGCACCATGCCGCGCACCCGGGCCAGCATCTCGCGGGCGATCGCGACGCCCTCGGCCAGCGCCGCGTCCTTTCCTTTATCCTGCGCGGCGCGCATCCGGGCCAGCACTTCCTCAGGCACCGACACCCCGGGCACTTCGTTGGCCAGAAACTCGGCGTTGCGCAGGCTGAGGAGCGGCCAGATGCCCGCCACGATCGGGATCCGGTACGACTCGACGCGCCCCAGGAACGCCTCGAGCTGGCGCGGATCGAACACCGGCTGCGTCACGGCGAACTCGGCGCCCGCGTCCACCTTCCAGTGGAAGCGCGACAGCTCGCGATCGGGATCCACGGCGGCCGGATTCACGCCGACGCCGATGACCCAGCGGGTCGGCCCGCCGATCGGGTTGTTGCCCGGGTCGAGGCCGTGGTTCAAGCGGTAGACGAGGTTCGTGAGCCCGATCGAATCGATGTCGAAGACGGCGGTCGAGTCGGGATAGGGACCCATTTTGGGCGGGTCGCCCGTGATGATGAGGATGTTGCGCAGCCCGGCCGCCGCGGCGCCGAGGATGTCGGACAACATGCCGAGCAGGTTGCGGTCGCGACAACAATAGTGGATCACCGTCTCGATCCCGACCTCGCGCTCGATCAGCATCGCGGACGGCAACACCCCCATGCGGCTCTGCGCCCGGGGGCCGTCGGGGACGTTCACCGCGTCGACACCGGCGTCCTTCAGGGTGCGGCACTGCACCAGCATCGGGCTCGGGTCCACCCCTTTGGGCGGAACGATCTCGACGCTCGTCACGAACTCCCCGTGCGCCAGCTTCCGCCCCCAGCGCGAGCGCTCGTCGATGGGCAGCGGCGTGACGCCCGCCGGGGCGGTGACGTCGTGCTTGGACACGACGACGCTCGAGCGGCGCGGCGCCACGCTCGCCAGGTAGTCGCGCATCTTGCGAATGTGCTCGGGGGTCGAGCCGCAGCACCCACCCACGAAGCGCGCGCCCGCCTCCACCAGCCGCCGCGCGTAGCTCGCCATGTACTCGGGGCTCGCGAGGTAGATCTTGCGGTCACCCACGTCGCGGGGGAGCCCGGCGTTGGGCTGACCCGAGAGCGGCCGGTCGGTGACCTTGGCCATGCGCTCGATGGCCTCGAGCACGCCGGCGGGGCCCACGGAGCAGTTGACGCCGATGACGTCGGCGCCCCACTGGGCGAGCTGGCCGGTGAAGTCTTCTGGGGCGGTGCCGTAGGACGTGAGTCCGTCGGTCCCCACCGTCATCTGGGCGACGACGGGGAGGTCGCACGCTTCACGCACCGCCCGCAGCGCGGCATGGATTTCCTCGACGTCGCTGAACGTCTCCAGCACGAACCCGTCCACCCCGCCGGCGAGCAGGCCGTTCACCTGGCGGCGGAACAGGTCGCGCGCCTCGTCGCGTGAGGTAGGGCCGAACGGCTCGAGCCGCAGCCCGAGCGGGCCGATCGCCCCGACGACGCTGGCGCGGTCTCCCGCCGCCGCCCGGGCGAGCTCTGCCGCGGCCCGGTTGATCCGCTCGGTCTGGTCGGCGAGGCCGTGAGCGCCGAGCTTCACGGGGTTGGCGCCGAAGGTGTTGGTCTCGATGATCTCGGCGCCGGCGCGGACGTATTCCTCGTGGACCTCGCGCACCAGCTGGGGCTGCTTTACGGATAGCTCGTCGTAGCAGACGTTCAGGAAGAAGCCTTTGGCGTACAGCATCGTGCCCATGGCGCCGTCAAATAGGTGGACGCCGTGATCGTCGATCAGGGAGCGAAGGGTCGGTGGCATGGAGTCATGAATCTACTATAAGTTTCTCCCATGCCTGACATTGCTTCGTTCCATCCGCAGATCGTTCACTTCGCTATCGTCCTGCTCCTGGCGGGCGTGGTGATGCGCTGGATCTCCCTCACCGGCAAGGTCCCCTTCGCGGGGCCCGCCGCGACGACGGCGCTCCTGTGCGGCGCGATCGCCGCCGTGCTGGCGGCGACGTCGGGCACGCAGGCGCACGGCCCGATCGAACGGATCCCGGGCGTCGCCGCCGCCGTGCAGGCGCACGAAGAGTGGGGGGAGCGCACCCGAACCATCTTCCTCGCGGTCGCGGCCCTCGAGGTGCTGGCCCTGGTGCTCGCCCGCGTTCGCCCCGGCCTGCGCCGGTGGGTGGAAGTCGCGTCGGCACTCGTCGGCCTCGTGGGCGGCTACGCGGTATACGAGACGGGCGCCAAGGGCGGCCAGCTCGTCTACTCCTATGCCGGCGGCCCCGGCCTCCGCACCGGTGATACGACGGACATCGCGCACCTGCTCGCGGCCGGCCTGTACGAGCAGGCGATGGTGGACCGCGCGCGGCATGAATCGGCGGGCGCGGCGGCGCTGATCGACGAGCTCGCGCGCCGCTCGCCCGGCGACACGGCGGTCGCCCTGGTACGCGTCGAATCGATCCTGCGGGATCGGGGAGACGCCCGGGGGGCCCTCGCAGCGCTGGAAGCGCTCCACCTCCCGACCGACAACCCACGGCTCGCGGTTCGCGCGGGGATGCTGGCGGCGGACGCCTGGGCGGCGGCGGGCCAGCCCGATTCGGCGCGCGCCATCCTGCGCGGACTCGTGGCGCGGTTTCCGATGTTCCAGCGGCTCAAGGACCGTCTCGCACAGCTCGGCGGGTAGCGGCATGACCGATCTGGCCGCGGCGCGCGTCCAGATGGGGATGTCGCTCGCGTTCCACATCATCTTCGCGGTGGTGGGGATCGCGATGCCGGTGCTGATGGTCGTCGCCGAGCGTCGCTGGCGCCGCTCGGGCGATCCGGTCCATCTCGATCTCGCCAAGCGCTGGGCGCGGGGCACCGCGATTCTCTTCGCGGTGGGCGCGGTGTCGGGCACGGTGCTGTCGTTCGAGCTCGGATTGTTGTGGCCCGGGTTCATGCGCGTCGCGGGTCCCATCATCGGGATGCCGTTCTCGCTCGAAGGCTTCGCGTTTTTCACCGAGGCCATCTTCCTGGGGATCTATCTCTACGGCTGGGAGCGCGTGAGTCCTCGCGCGCACCAATCGGCCGGGGTGCTCGTGGCGGTGAGCGGGGCGCTGTCGGGCGTGTTCGTCGTCATCGCCAACGCCTGGATGAACGCGCCCGCGGGATTCGACCTGGTGGACGGACGCATCACCAACGTGCGCCCGCTCGCGGCCATGGCCAACGCCGCGGCGCTACCCCAGGTGCTCCACATGACCCTGGCGGCCTACGCCGCGACGGGGTTCGCCGTGGCCGGCGTCCACGCCTGGCTCATCCTGCGCGGCCGCCGCTCGCCGTTCCACCGGCACGCGCTGGTCATCGCGCTGCTCGTCGGGGCCCCGGCGGCCGTGCTCCAACCGCTCTCGGGCGACTACGCCGCGGGTCACCTCGCCCGCCACCAGCCGGTGAAGCTCGCCGCGATGGAGGCGCTGTTCGAGACGCGATCGGGCGCGCCGATCACGCTGGGGGGATGGCCCGACGCGGCCGAGCGGCGCACCCGGTTCGGCCTCGAGCTCCCCTACGGATTGTCGCTGCTCGCCTTTCGCAATCCTACCGCGGTGGT
>JBGPHP010000008.1:0-31769 GCA_041484445.1 Gemmatimonadota bacterium | reverse complement strand
GAAGTCCCCTCACCGATTTCGGTGAAGCCGCTTCCCGGCGTGACGGTCCCGGCGGCACCCACGAGGCCAAACCCGACGTTGTTGGCGTTCGCGAACGCGGCGAGCGGCACGTTCAACGTCGTCACTGCGTTGCCCTGAGCGGGGCCGGTTTGTCCGATCGCCCCCGATCCGTTGCTCCCGGTCTGGTCGACCCCGGTCCATTGCGTCACGAGCCATTGCGCGTTGGACTGGCTGCTCGTGTACGTGATGGTGATCGGGCCGCTGCCGGGCGAGCCGCTCATCGCGCGGAACACGACCAGGCGCGACATGGGCGCAGCGATGGTGTTGAAATCGACGCTCGCCACCTGGGTCCAGGTGGACATGCCGCCGCCGGCGATCGTCGGTGTGAATGGGCCACTGCCACTGCGACCCAGCACCGCGACGGTGACGAGGGCATTCGCCGCGGGAGCAATCGGCGCGGTGGTGTAGACCTTCTGATTCACTCCGTCGCCGCCGGAGGTCAACAGCGTCGGCGTCACGGTGCCGCCGCCCCCGCCGCCGGTCGGATTCACCGTTACCGCAGCCGTCTGATTGATGGCCGTCGAGTTGATGGTAGCCGAGACGGTCTTGCCCTCGGCCACCGTGGACGTGAAGGTGCTGGTGAAGACCCCGCTGCCGTTGGTCGATCCCGAGGACGGGGTGAACGTGTTGCCGCTCCCCGTCGACGCGAGCGAGACGGCGGCCCCGCTCATCGTGGCGTTGTTGTCGTCGCGCGCGGTGACGGTGATGGTCGAGGAGCCGCTGCCCGCGGTGAACGAAGTCGGGGAGGCCGACACTGTGGAGTTCGCGGCGTTGACGACACCGCCACCCCCACCGCCGCCCGACGAGTGGCACGCCGTGCTTCCCGAATCGGTGAACGTCTTCCCGGCGACCGGGAGGAATTTCCAGGCGTAGCTGTCGTCGTAGAGATAGAGCTTGATCACGCCGAACGTGTTGCCGTCCCCCACCTGGTGCGTGGGGAATAGGTTCGTCTCGCTGCCTCCCCCGATGCCGCCCGATCCCACGATGAGCTCGCGGATGCCGTTGGCGGGATCCGCCGTGCCGTCCGGCTTCATGAGGTTGAGGCGCTCGTAGAAGTGCCGGTGGCCGTTCAGGACGAGGTCGGCGTGCGCGGCGTACAGGCGGTCCCAGTACGGCCGCATCGACGCGATGCTGACGCCGCCGGACCCCGAGCCGCCGGTGGACGAATAGAGCGGGTGATGCCAGTAGGCCAGCGTGCACTGGTTCGGATGGGCGGCCAGGTCGTTGGCAAGCCATGTGTCCTGGGCCGAGCCCGTCGATCGCGAGATGTTGCTGTTGAGCACGATGATGTGCCAGGCGCCCAGGTTGAAGCTGTAGTAGCCCAGCCCCGAGGGCCCCGCGGCCGCGCCGAAGTACGCGTAATACGGCACCGCGCCGGACGTGTTGTACTCGTGGTTGCCGGCCGAGGGCTTGGTGCGCGCCTTGTGCCGCCCCCAGGTGGAGTTGTAGCACGCGAATTCAGCGGTCGTCCCGTTGTCGTACGCGTCGTCGCCGATGTTGAACACCGTGCCATCCGGGTTCGCATCGAGCAGCTTCGCCGTCGCCTCGTCGCCGGTGTTGCTGCAGCTCGAAATGTCGCCCGCGCCCATGAAGATCTGCGGCGGATTGGCCGTGAGCAGTCCGGTCGGGGTCGTGTAGAGACCCTGGACCGTTGGCCGCATCGGATTGTCGGTGTCGCTGCAGGCGACGAACACGAACGCCAGGGTCAGCAGGGCCGACTGGCGCAGAAGGCGGGGGTGCACCGGACGCATCACGAGTTTTCTCCAGGGGGTTCGGCCCTGTAACCGCAACAATTGGGCCAGGTTGCGGTAACAGTTCGGCTACCGAGAAACCTCGCTCCAACCGTGTTTTTCCTTGTGCCAAGGCGTCCGGTGTTGCGCTGGTGCCACACTTACGAGGTGGTTGCGGTATGGCTGTGACAACGCTCACGCCCCCCCGGACTTCTACGGAGTCTCGGGCTCAGAACTTCTTCGAATACCCACGCGAGCAGGCGGCTCCTAAGGTTCGGGCGACGCTGCGCTGCCCTCGCCCAAGGACGCTCCCATGTCTCGTGCTCGACTGCTCCTCGCCGCACTCCTGGCCGCTCCGCGGCTCGCCGCGGCCCAGCAATCTCCGGCCGATACCACGCGGCCCCGGGATACCGTGTTCCTCACACCCATCGCCGTGACCGCGACGCGGTCCGCCAAGGACGTCTTCCTGACGCCGGCGCCGGTCTCGGTGTTCGACCGCGCCGACATCCGCACGCGGGCACCCAATACGGTGACCGATCTGTTCCGCGGACAATCCGGTCTCGACGTCTCGGGCGTCGGCTTGACGCAGGTGCGCCCGGTGATCCGCGGCCAGGTCGGCGAGCGGATCCTGATCATGGGTGACGGGCAGCGGCTCAACAACTCCCGGCGTGAGCAGGATTTCGGCGAGATCCCCGGACTGTTCGACGTCTCCACCATCGACCGCGTCGAGGTCGTGCGTGGGCCCGCCTCGGTACTGTATGGCTCCGACGCGATCGGCGGCGTGATCAATGTGATCACCCGCACGCCGGAGCTGCCGGGCCTGCACGGGGACGCCGGGGTGCGCTACAGCGGCGCCGACGCACAGCGGCGGATCTTCGCGACGGCGGACGGCCGCTTCGGTCGCTGGGGTCTGTTGTTGGGCGGCGCCGTGCGCGACGCCGATGACTACAAGGCCCCGGGGGGCGATTTCGGCAACATCAAGCTGGCGGGCGCGACCCCCGTGCGCGATACGCGCGGGCAGGACTGGAGTACGAACGCCTATCTCGGCTACCGCCTGGCCGAGGGGCGCGAGCTGTTCGCCCGCTACGAGCGCTACAGCGCCGACACCGCTGGATTCGGCTACGTGGACCCGGCGGTCTATTCGCCCGGCGATCCCACCATCCGCATCCTCTATCCCTGGCAGGTGTTCAGCAAGCTCAGCACCGGCGTCCGCGCGGCCGGCTTGCGGCTGCCGTTCGCCGATCGCGTCGAGGCGACGCTGTACCGGCAGGAAAACGACCGGGCGCTCGACTTCGGCATCTCCGTCCCGACCGGTCCCGGGTCCGAGATCGACATCGCCCAGGTCAATCGCACGGATCTCGTGACGTACGGCTTCCGGGGCGAAGTGAACAAGCTGGTGGCCCAGCGGCTCGCGCTCACCTATGGGATCGACTACTTCCATGACCGCTCGACGAACACCGACTCGAGCTCCACCATCTTCGTGAACATGGGGCCGATCCCGCCCTCGACGAGCACCGTGCCGCAGGTCCCCAACGCCACCTATCGCAGCACCGGCATCTTCGCGCAAACCGATTGGCGGGTCGCGCCGCGGTTGTCGCTGTTGTTCGGCGCCCGCTACCAGCGCGTCAACGCCGCGACCCGGTCCACCCCTGGCTACACGGGACCGGTGGCGAACTCCACCGACCACACCGTGGTCGGCGCGGCGAGCGCGGTGGTGCGTGTCGCCGACGCCGTCAGCGTGGTCGGAACCGTGGGCCGGGCGTTCCGCTCCCCGAACCTCGTGGAGCGGTTCTTCAACGGACCGACGCCCGAGGGGTTCGGGTATCAGTCGCCCAATCCCAATCTGAAGCCCGAGACGAGCCTGAACGTGGACCTGGGGGTCCGGGTGCGGACGGCGCGCGCCTACGCCGAGGCATTCGTGTTCCAGAACAACATCCGCGACGGCATCGCCATCGCGCCGACCGGCGACACGGTGCAGAGCCTGCCGGAGTACCACGATGTGAACGTGGACAAGCTCCGCTACCGCGGGGTCGAGCTGAACGGGCAGCTGCGGTTGAACGCCGGGTTCTCGCTCGGGGCGGGTGCCAGCTGGCTCAATTCGAAGAACGTGCTCGATCCGCAGATCCCGGTCGGCAACTCCTACTCGAGCAGCTACCGCGGGACGATTCGCTACGACCATCCGCGCGACCGCCTGTTCGTCGAATACGAGCTGCGCGGCAACGGGAGCCGCAAGGACGTGCTCCCCGTACTCAACCCGGTCGGCGGCACGTTGCCGGCGTTCCTGGTCCACTCGGTGCGGGCGGGCGTCGTCGTCGCGCGCAACGGCCTGCGGACACAGCGGCTCGGCATCGGGATCACGAATCTGTCGAACGCGCTGTATGCGGAATTCTCCAATGTCAGCTTCTTCCGCCCGGAGCCCGGCCGGAGTGTCTTCCTCACCTACGGCGTGACGTTCTAGTTCTACATCGAGGGGCAGGGGTACGGGTGGGTTGGTGTCCACACGCACCCCCAGCCCTGCCTACCCCTGATCCGCAGGACCCTTGCCGGCCACTCCACACGAGAGGGGCTCGCCCGCTATGATATGGTGGGCGAAGCGACACCCGCCGGCGTAGCGACCCCAGGGGGGGCGGATCGGGCCTGGTGGCCTGACTGGTCTTCAAAACCAGCTGGGGTTCGCAAGGGCCTCGGTAGGTTCGATTCCTACACGCTCCCGCCACGCGGGTTTGACGCGTGGCCCCGATCCCCCATTATTCGTTCCTGACACGATGCCCGAACGCCTCTACGCTCGCCTCCGCGAGGACGTCAACGTCCGGCTGCGCCGGGGAGCCTGGTACCGGGTCCTCAAGGTCGAGGGCCTGAAAGCGATTCTCGAGGTGAACGGCCGCCACGTGCTCGTCGCGTCCGCCCTGCTCGAGATCGTGAAGCGTCCTCCCCCGCGCTGGACCGTCGTCACGCAGGGCCCGGGCAACGCCAGGAAGGCGCCGCCCGCACTCGCCGAGCGCTACGGGGTATGCCCGAGCTGCGGCGAGCGCGCGCCGCTCGCCAAGCGCGTCCGGCGGTTGCGCTGCGACTACTGCAAGTACGAGTTCGAGGTCGCCTGGGACGAGGCGTACCTCGCGTGACCCAGGGGACCTCCAACGGCATGGCCGAGCGCCTCTACGCCCGACTCTGTGAGAACGTAAACCTCCACATTCGCCGCGGGGCGTGGTACCGCGTGCTGAAGGTCGAGGACCTCCACGCGACGCTCGAGGTGAACAAGCGTCCGGTGCCGGTCGCCAAGGCCCTGCTCGAATTCGTGAAACGGCCGCCGGCCAAGTGGACCGTCGTGCAGCAGCGGGCGAGCTGGATCGCCACCCCGCCGGCCGGGTTCACGAGCGAGTACGGGGTCTGTCCGTTCTGCACCGAGCGGGCGCCGCTCGCGCCGGGCATCCGGCGGATGGACTGCCCATCCTGCAAGTCGGACTTCGAGGTGGCGTGGAACGAACGCTACCTGCGGTGAGCGCCGGACCAGCCCCCCGGGCCCTCGTCCATCACGCGTACGTCATCCTGAACCCGGCTGCGGGCCGGGGAGCGGCGTATCGCGCCAAAGACCCGGTGGCCCGGGCGTTCCGGCACGAAGGGTGGACGGTCGAGATCGTCGAAACGGAGCGGCCCGGTCACGGCACCGTCCTCGCCGCCGCCGCCGCCCGCTCGGGTGCGCGCTGCGTCGTGGCGGCCGGCGGGGACGGCGCGGTTCACGAAGTGGCCAACGGGCTGCTCGCGGCCCGCTCCGACGCTGCCCTCGGGGTCGTCCCGATCGGCTCCGGCAACGACTTCGCCAAGCTGGTGGGCGTGTACCGGCACGCGGTGCCACGGGCCGTCGCGCGACTCGCGACCGCCGCCGTGCAGCGCTTCGATGCGGGCCGCGTACTGGACGAGTACTTCGTGAACACGCTCGGCTTCGGATTCGGCGCCGCCGTGGTCCGGACGCGCAACGCCATGCCCGGGTTGAAGGGATTCCTGTCGTATCTGATCCCGGTGTTCCGGACCTTCGCGACCTTCCGGCCGCCGCTGTTCGACGTGCGCTCCGATGGCTTCGCCGAGCAGGGGCGGATGATGATGGTCGAGGTGTGCAACGGCACGACCGCGGGCGGGGACTACCGTTTCGCCCCCCAGGCGGATCCGACCGACGGCTTCCTCGATGTCTGTCTCATCCGCCGCATCGGGCTGTTCCGGTTTCTCAGATGTCTGCCGCGCGTGATGCGCGGCACGCACGCGACGATGAAGAAAGAGGTCGCCCTGTTTCGCAGCGCCGGGCTGACGATCCGCTCGCCGGAGGCGCCGCTGCTGTTGCACCTGGACGGTGAGCTGCGCGAGCCGGGCGTGCATCAATGCACCGTGACCATCGAGCCGAAATGTCTGAACGTGCTGGTGGCGCGATGAGGCGGCGGTCGGGCGGTCGGCCGGTCGGGCGGTCGATCGTGCTCGTGACGCTCGGATTGGCATTGACGGGTGGACCGCCCGACCGCCTGACCGCCCAGACCGCGCTCGATTCCCAGGTTCGGCCACCTGCCGCTCGTGACACCACCCACATCGTCGGCCCCGTCGGCGCGCTGTGGCGCTCGCTCGTCCTGCCGGGCTGGGGCCAGGCCGCAACGGGGCGCAAGGTGACCGGGGCCCTGTTCACGATCTGGGAAGGGACCACCATGTTCATGACGCTGAAGGCGCAGCAGGAAGCGAACTACTTCAAGGAGTCAGGATCGCCGAGCCTCCATTCCAAGCGCCAGGAGGTGCAGGACTGGCTGGTGTTGTGGGGATTCAATCATCTCTTCGCGGGCGCCGAAGCGTTCGTCGCGGCGCATCTGCGGGACTTTCCCGGGGACTTGAGGATCCAGGCGATCCCCGGTGGCGTAGGGCTCCGGTTCGCGCTGCCGTAACACCATGAACGCCGCGCCGCTGGGTGTGTTCGACTCCGGGATCGGCGGGCTCACCGTCGCCCATGCACTGTTCGAGTGTCTGCCGCAGGAATCGGTGATCTATTTCGGGGACACCGCCCGCGTACCGTATGGCCCCAAGTCTCCGGAGACGGTGCGCCGCTACAGCGGCGAAATCCTCGACTTCCTCGTCCGACGTGGCGTGAAGATGGTCGTCGTGGCGTGCAACACCAGCACGGCGCACGCGCTCGACTTCCTGCGCCAGCGCTCGCCGGTCCCGGTGCTGGGGGTGATCGAGCCGGGCGCGCGCGCCGCGACCGCCGCCACGCGCGCCGGACGGATCGGCGTCATCGGCACCGCCGGCACGATCGCGAGCGGCGCCTACGAGCGGGCCATCAAGGCGATTCGCAACGACCTGGTCGTCGTATCGCAAGCGTGCCCGCTCCTGGTCCCGTTCGTCGAAGAGGGCTGGTTCGACCACCCGGCCGCCGAGCTCGTCGCGCGGGAGTACCTGCAGCCGCTCCAGGCGGCGGTGGTGGACGTGCTGGTGCTCGGGTGCACGCACTATCCGCTGCTGAAGCCGCTGCTCGCGCGCGTGCTGGGGCCGGACGTGCGGCTCATCGACAGTGCGGCGGAGACCGCCATCGCCGTCCGTCGTGAGCTCGAATCGGGCGGATTGCTGGCGCCCTCGGCGGCCGGGAACGGTCCGGTCCACCAGTTCGTCGTGTCGGACGACGAGCCGCGCTTCCGCCGCGTCGGGGCGCGCTTTCTGGGAGAGAAACTGCAGAACGTCGAGCTGGTCCCGCTCTAGGCTCCGAAGGTCCTCAGCTCCACGGTCGTTTTCGTGACGATCGCGTAGCGTCCGCCGTCCAGGAACGCCCCCGGATTCAAGTAGGCCCGCCCGTCGGGCCGCCGCTCCAGCCGTGCGCGGTGGGTATGCGCCATGACGACCAGGGAGAGCTCGGGGCGCCGCTCCAGCAGCGCCTGCGCGTAGGCCGCCTGCGCCGCCTCGGCGCGATCGAGCACGGCCGCGTCCTTGGTGCTGTCGGCGAGCGTGCCGGAGAGCTTGTCGGCGATCCAGAAACCGATGGTGGGATGCAGGGCACGGAACACCGCGACCGTCATCGGCTGGCGCAGCAGCCAGTGGGTGAACGCGCCACTCCAGTGCTGCTCGGTGAGGCCATCGCCGTGCACCGCCAGCGCGCGCCGCCCCGCCAGCTCGAGCTCGGCGGCCCCCGAGTGATAGGCGATCCCCAGATCGCGCCGCAGGAAATCGCCGCCCCAGCGATCGTGATTGCCGCCGAGAAACGTCACCGGAATCCCGCGCGTCACGAGCGCGCCGAGTTTCAGCGCGGTCGCCACGTGGCGGCGCGGCACTACCGAGCCGTATTCGAACCAGAAATCGAACAGATCGCCCCCGACCAGGAGCTCGTCTCCCGCCTGGGGCACGGTATCGAGAAAGGAGTGAAACGCGGTTGCGACGGTCTGGGGGACCTGACCGAGGTGGGCGTCGGCCACGACGATGCAGCGCGTTGCGGGAGGTGGCACGGCCCCAAGCTAGGAATCACGCCTGGGGGTCGCAAGCCACTGTCCCATTTGACTTTTGGTCCCTCCCGGCGCATTCTCCGGCACCATGACCGTCGCACGCGGCGAGTCCAGAATCCGGCGCTCCCGACCGACCGCCACGGTGGGAAGCAGCGAGTCCACGGGGCAGCGCCCACCCGCCGGGGAGGAGCGCAACCCCGGCACGCCGCTCGATCTCGACCTCATCCGCGCCATTCGCGTGAACCGCAGCGCGGTCGAGCGCCGGGCGGCGACCCTGCCGCGGCGCCGCACCGTGAAGCAGGAGTGGCAGGCGGCGTGGCTGCTGCGCGCCATCACCTGTATCGACCTGACGACTCTGCAGGGCGACGACACCCCCGGCAACGTGCAGCGACTCTGCGCCAAGGCGCGCGCTCCGCTGCGCCGTGACCTCGTCGAAGCGCTGGGAGTGGAAGGCCTCGGCATCACGGTCGGTGCGGTCTGCGTGTACCACGCCCTCGTGCCCACCGCCGTCGACGCCCTCGAAGGCTCGGGCGTCCCCGTCGCCGCGGTCTCCACCGGATTTCCAGCCGGCTTGAATCCGTTTCCGCAACGCTTGGAGGAGATCCGAGCCTCGGTCGAGGCCGGCGCGGACGAGATCGACGTCGTGATCACGCGCGCCCACGTCCTCACCGGCGACTGGCCGGCGCTGTACGAGGAGGTTCGCGCGTTCCGCGATGTTTGCGGCCGGGCGCACATGAAAGTGATCCTGGCCACGGGCGAGCTCGCCACCCTCACGAACGTGGCCCGCGCGAGCCTCGCCGCGATGATGGCGGGGGCCGATTTCATCAAGACCTCGACCGGCAAGGAGCCGGTCAACGCGACCCTCCCGGTCGGCCTCGTGATGACCCGGATGATCCGGGAGTACGCCGATCGCACCGGCCACGCCGTCGGATTCAAGCCGGCCGGCGGGATCCGCGCCGCGAAGGCCGCCCTCGACTGGCTCATCCTCATGAAGGAAGAGCTGGGCGACGCGTGGCTCGCGGCCGATCGCTTCCGGCTGGGAGCGAGCGCGCTGCTGACCGATATCGAGCGCCAGCTCGAGCACTTCGTCACCGGGCGCTACAGCGCGGCCCACCGGCATCCGATGGTCTGATGACGACGACCGTCGCCCGCATCTTCGAAACGATGGAGTGGGGGCCGGCCCCGGAGGCGAGCGGGCCGGCGCTCGAGTGGCTGCAGTCGCACGGCGGCACATTCGGGCTCTTCATCGGTGGGCGGTGGATGCCGCCCGCCGCCGGCGAGACGTTCGAGACGATCAACCCGGCCACGCGGGGGACGCTGGCGCGCATCGCGCAGGCCGGGAAGGCCGAGGTGGACGCGGCGGTCGCGGCCGCGCGCCAGGCGTTCCCGGCGTGGTCCGGTCTGCCCGGGCACGCCCGGGCCCGCTACCTCTACGCGTTGGCGCGCGAAGTCCAGAAACACTCCCGGCTGCTCGCGGTGCTCGAGAGTCTGGACAACGGCAAGTCGATTCGCGAGACGCGCGATCTCGATATCCCGCTCGTGGCCCGGCATTTCTATCATCACGCCGGCTGGGCGCAGCTCGCCGCCGGCGAATTCCCGGGCTACGGTCCGATCGGCGTCGTCGGGCAGATCATTCCGTGGAATTTTCCGCTGCTCATGCTGGCCTGGAAGGTGGCGCCGGCGCTCGCGGCCGGGAACACCGTGGTCCTCAAGCCGGCCGAATTCACGCCGCTCACTGCGCTGTGCTTCGCCGAGCTGGCCGAGCACGTCGGTCTGCCGGCGGGCGTGCTCAACGTGATCACGGGCGACGGGCGTCCCGGAGCGCTGCTGGTGGAGCATCCCGGGGTGGACAAGATCGCGTTCACCGGCTCGACCGAGGTGGGACGGATCATCCGCAAGAAGACCGCCGGTACGGGGAAGAAGTTGACGCTCGAGCTCGGCGGCAAGAGCCCGTTCATCGTCTTCGACGACGCCGATCTGGACAGCGTGGTGGAAGGCGTGGTGGACGCGATCTGGTTCAATCAGGGCCAGGTCTGCTGCGCCGGCTCGCGGCTGCTGGTGCAGGAGGGTGTGGCGGGGCGGCTGATCGGCAAGCTGCGCACGCGGATGGAGAAGCTGCGCGTGGGGTCGCCGCTCGACAAAGCGGTCGACATGGGCGCGATCGTGGCGCCGGTGCAGCTCGAGCGCATCCGCGGGCTGGTCGATCAGGGCGTCGCCGAGGGGGCGAGGATGTGGCAGCCCTCCTGGGCCTGTCCGACCGAGGGCTATTTCTATCCGCCGACGTTGTTCACGGAAGTATCGCCCGCGGCGACGATCGCGCAGGTCGAGATCTTCGGGCCGGTGCTCGTCTCCATGACGTTTCGCACACCCGCCGAGGCGGTGGCGCTCGCCAACAACACGCCCTATGGCCTGGCGGCGAGCGTGTGGACGGAGAACATCAACCTCGCGCTGGACGTGGCGCCCAAGATCAAAGCCGGCGTCGTCTGGATCAACTGCACCAACCAGTTCGACGCGGCCTCCGGCTTCGGCGGCTATCGGGAATCGGGGTTCGGGCGCGAGGGTGGGCGGGAGGGGATGTGGGAGTATCTGAAGCCGGCATGGGACGAGGTGTCGGGTGTCGGGGGCCAGGTGTTGGGGGCTCCGGCGTCGACTGCTGCCGCACCTGACACCCGGCACCCGGCACCTGACACCTCGTTACCCCCAATCGACCGCACTCCCAAGCTCTTTATCGGCGGAAAGCAGGTCCGCCCCGATCAGGGCTACAGCCGGCCGGTACGGGCGAGCGACGGGCGCCTGCTGGGTGAGGTGGGGGAGGGGAATCGCAAAGATGTGCGCGATGCGGTAGAGGCGGCACACGCGGCCGCCGACTGGGGTCGGGGCGCCGGACACTTGCGCGCCCAGATCCTCTATTACATCGCCGAAAACCTGTCGACCCGGGCGGAGGAATTCGCCGGGCGCATCGCCGACCAGACGGGGGCACGGGCCGAGGCGAGCCGGCAGGAAGTGGACGCGACGATCGCCCGGCTCTTTTCCTACGCCGCCTGGGCCGACAAGTACGACGGGGCGGTGCACCAGGTGCCGATCCGCGGTGTGACCCTCGCGATGCACGAGCCGATCGGGGTGATCGGGATCGCGGCGCCGGACCCGCATCCGTTGCTTGGATTCGTGTCGCTGGTGGCTCCCGCGATCGCGCTCGGAAACACCGTCGTGGTGGTCCCTTCGACGCCGCATCCCCTGAGCGCGACCGACTTCTACGGTGTGCTCGAGACCTCGGACCTGCCCGATGGCGTGATCAACATCGTGACCGGCGAGAAAGACGCGCTCGCCCGGATTCTCGCCGAGCATCTGGATGTGGATGCCGTCTGGTATTGCGGTGGTCCGGACGGCGGCCGGGCGGTGGAGGAGGCCTCGGCGGGCAACATGAAGCGCACCTGGCTGCCGGTCGTGCGCGACTGGCTGGACGTGCGCCAAGGGGAAGGGCGGGAGTTCCTCCGCCACGCCACGCAGGTGAAGAACATCTGGATCCCCTACGGCGAGTGACGCGCGAGGTCCGGGCCGCGCTTTGGGTCGCTCCGCTCGTGGCCGCTGCGCTCGCTTCGACGGCCAATGCCGCACCGGCCGTGCAGGACCCAGTCGTGGCAGTACCCCGTCCTTCGCTCCCTGAGGGCGCTGACACCAACGACCCGCGGGCCTACCTGAGCTTGGCGGCGCTCCAGTCTTTCTCCAACGAGGCCGTGGCCGAGTCGGCCTTCGTGTGGGCGTCACGACTGGCCCCCGGGAACGCCGATCCGCCGTACCAGTGGGCGATCATGATCATTCACCGCGGGCTGAGCGGGATTCTGCTGAGCACCCTCATCGTCAGCGAGGATCTGCGACACGAGATCTCACGCGAGCGGGTCCGGATGGTCGATTCGCTGCTGCGGCAGGCGTGGTTGCGCGATCCATTCCGCGACCCGCTGCTCGATCCCTCGTTGCGGTTCGCCTACCGGCACCCGCCCACGCTCTTCAAGGATCCGATCACCAAGGGATTCGACGCCTACTTCTCCGGAGATTTCCCGGGCGCGCGGGCCTCGTGGGGCCGCGCGCTCGCGAAGCAGCCGGGGCGCGCGGACCTGCGGTTCCACCGCGCCTACACCTACTACCTGCAGCAGCGTTTCGACAGCGCGGCGGGCGAGCTCGAACAGGCAATCACGGCGATGGGGCGCGCGGAATCCTCGTCGCTCGTGAGGCTGGCGCCGCCGCGCGCGCTGTTCTACTACGCGATCGGCGTCGCGCGCCAGGAGGCGGGGGACTATGCCCGGGCCCGCGAGGCCTACATACAGGCGTTGAGCGAAAACCTCGGCTTGTACATCGCCCACGCCCGGCTGGCCCAGATCCTCTTTGCCCAGGGAGACTCGGCGGGCGGGCTCTCGGAGCTCGCGATCGCCACTGGGATCGAGCCGGGAGATGCCTGGCTCCGCAACTATCATGGGCTCGTACTGCTCGCCGCCGGGCACCCCCGCGAGTCGCTGGCCGAGCTCGAAGGTTCGCTGGCCGCCGACCGCTACTATGCGACCCCCTGGTACCTCCTGGGCCGGGCGCACGAGACGCTTGAGGAGCCCGGGCCGGCGCGCGATGCGTACCGGGAGTTCCTGGCGCACGCGGCGGTGAGCGACACACGCTGGGCCTGGACCAGGAATCGCCTGGGAGAGCTGCAGGCCCTGCTGGCCGACTCGGTGGGACATTGACCTCGGCGACATCAGGCGACGTCTCCGCCATCGAGCATCGCGTCAACTACTCCGAGACCGATCAGATGGGGTTCGTCTATCACGCGAACTACCTCGTCTGGCTGGACATGGCCCGCACGGAACACCTGCGGCGCACCGGGGTGACCTACAAGGAAATGGAACACGAGGGCGTGTTTCTGGCGGTTACCGACGCGCGCATTCGGTACCGCCAACCCGCCCGCTACGACGACCTGGTGCGCATCCGGTGTTGGGTGCGGGAGTTGGTCTCGCGCCGGGTCATTTTCGGCTATGCTGTGGAGCGCGCCGCCTCGGGCGAGCTCCTCGCCACCGCGGAAACCGCCTTGATCGCTCTCGATCGCCGGCACGGCCTGACGCGAGTTCCGGCTCACGTGATGGAGCGCCTGCATGTCTCGCCCGATCCTGTCCGGTTGTAGCCTCCTGCTGGCGCTCGTCGTCGCGGCGCCCCCACGGCCGGCCGCGGCACAGGCTCCCGCGCAGGACGAAACGACCGTCGGAATCCTGGCGCGCCTGCTGGCGCTGTCGGATGCGCGCCAGTTCGACGGGGCGGTGCTGCGCCAGGCGCTCCAATCCGACAACCAGAACGTGCGCGTGCAGGCGGCGCTGGCCGCCGGCCGTATCGGCGACCGCGAAGCGGTCGAGCTGCTGGTGCCGCTGCTCAACGACTCCGCCGGGGCAGTACAGAACGCGGCCGCGTTCGCCCTCGGCCTCCTCAAGGACCCCCGCGCCGTCGATCCGTTGCTCGCCATCGTGCGCGGCGTGGCCCCCGCCGACCAGAGTGTCCGGGAAATCGAGGCCGTGACGGCGCTCGCCAAGATCGGCGGCACCGAGGGCGCGCAGGCGATCCGGCTCGTGCTCGAATCATCGCCGCTCGGCCAGGCCGTGCCGGCGGCCGTCAGCACCGCCGTCCTCGAGGCGTGGCGCCTCGGTCCCCGCGCCCCGATCCCCCAGCTGCTCGCCTACGCCGAGAACCCCGACGATGTCGTCCGCGGGCGCGCCGTGTTTTCTCTGGGACGGCTGCGCAGCGTGGCGGCGGTCCCCGTCTTCCTCAAGGCCCTGGGTGATCAATCTGCCGACGTGCGCGCCGTGGCGGCCCGCGGGCTCTCGGCCGCGCTCGCCGATTCGAGTACCATCGGGCGGGCGGCGGTGGCGGCCCGGCTTCGCCCGCTCGCCAACGATCCGATCCCCGGTGTGCGGATCAACGCGCTGCGCGCCCTCGCGACGTTCCGGCGCGACTCCACGCTCGCGCCCGCCGCCATCTCAGCCCTCGCCGACCCCGGGTCCGCCGTCGTGGTGCAGGCCGAAACCACGCTCGGCGTCCTGGGCGGCAGCGCGGCGGTCGAAGCCCTGAAACGTCTCACCACCAGTCCCACGTTCGCGTTGCGCCGCCAGGCGATCGTCGGTCTCGCCCAGGCCGACAGCGCGGCCGGGGTCGCGGCGGCCCTGGCCGCGATCGCCGCCGATCCCGATTGGCGCTGGCGCAGCGTGGCGGCCGAGGCGTTCGCCGCCGTCCCCGATCGTCCGCGGCTCGAGGGGTTGATCGCCGACCCCGACGGCCGCGTGGTCGCGCAGGCGCTGCAGGGACTGATGCATGTCGCAGCCGACAGCGACACGGCGCTCAGCGCGCGCGCCCGGGTCCTGCTGGACCACGCCGACCCGGCGGTCCGCAGCCTGGCAGCCGACATCCTGGCGCGCCGGCCGCTGGTCGACGACGTGGACCGCCTGGTGGCCGCGTATCGCCGGGCGGCGAACGACCCGTTCGATGACGCCCGGCTCTCGGCCGTCGGTGCGCTCGCGGCAATCGCCGCCAGCGGCTCGGCGGCGAAGCTCAGGGTCGTCGATCGATTCGTCACCCCCACGCCGCGTCCGGAGGATTACCTCGTGCGCCGGCTGGCGGAGGACCGCTTCCCGGAAGCGGCGCAAGCCTGGGCCGGGGGAAGAACGATCGCGACGGGGAAGAGTGACGCCGACTATCGTGAGGTCGTGCGACGCTACCTGCTGCCCGCGATAACCGGGCAGCCCAACCCCGAGGTGTCGGTCGAGACCGACCGCGGCGTCCTCACGCTCGAGCTCTTGCCGGCGCAGGCGCCGCTGACCGTCGCCGCGTTTCTCGCCCTGGTGGACCGGCGCTATTTCGACGGCCAGCGCTGGCACCGCGTCGTGCCGAATTTCGTGGCGCAGGCCGGTGATCCGCGCGGCGACGGCTGGGGCGGGCCGGGCACCACGGTGCGCGACGAGATCAACCCGCAACGCTACGCCACCGGCACCGTCGGCATGGCGCTCTCCGGTCCCGATACCGGCGGGAGTCAGTTCTTCATCACCGAGTCGCCCCAGCCCCACCTGGACGGCATCTACACGGTGTTCGGCCGGGTGAGCGGCGACATGCGCGTCCTGACGCTCGTCTCGCAGGGCGACCGGATCCGGAGCATCCAGCGGTGAGGCGGATCGCGCCGGTCTGCGCCGCCCTGTGCGCCGTCCTGTTCGCCGCCGCCCCGAAGATCGCCGCGGCCCAATTCGGCTACTTCGGACAGAACAAGATCCAGTACCACAGTTTCGCGTGGCGGATTCTCAAGGGCCAGCACGTCGACCTCTATTTCTATCCCGCGGAAGAGGAGCTGGCCCGCGTCGCGCTGGCGTACGCGGAGGAGAGTTACGGTGTGCTCGAGCGGCGCTTCAACCACGCCGTGGAGCACCGCATCCCGCTGATCGTGTATGCGTCGCATTCCGATTTCGAGCAGACCAACGTGCTGCCCTACGCGCCGCCGGAGGGACTGCTCGGCGTCACCGACTTCCTGAAGCAGCGGGTGACGCTGCCGTTCACGGGGAATTATGTGGAGTTCCGGCACACGCTGCGCCACGAGCTGGTGCACGTGTTCCAGCTCAGCCTCGCGACCGACGCGTATCTCCACTACCCGCGCGCGCCCCGCGTCGGCCTGCCGCTGTGGTTCACCGAGGGGCTCGCCGAGTATTTCTCCGCCGGCGAGGACACGCGCGACGAGATGATCCTGCGGGAGCTGGCGGTCTCGGGCCGGATGCCGACGCTGGGGCAGCTCGCCTATGCCGGCGGTGGGATCATCTATCCCATCGGCGGGAGTATCCTCCGCTACCTGGGCACCACCTACGGCGATTGGCGGATCGTCTCCCTTTATCGGGAAGTGTGGAAATACCCGACGCTCGACGCGGCGGTGCGTGAGCTGTACGGCAAGTCGCTGGAGCAGCTGTCGGACGAGTGGCAGTTCTGGATGCGGCGGCGCTACTTCGCGGACGTGGGGACCACCCGCCCGGTCTCCCTGTTCGCGAAACAGCTCACCACGCTCGCCATCAAGCCGGCGGCGTACCGGCTCCCGGGCGACAGCGTCGATCGGGTGCTCTATTTTTCGCCCGCCGACGGCTACGCGAGTATCTACAGCCGGCCGCTGGCGGGCGGCTCCGCCCAGCTGGTGATCCACGGGGAGCGGACACCGGAATTCGAATCCTTTCACTACTTCGAGTCGCGCATCGACGTGAGTGCCACCGGCATCGCTGTGTTCGGCAGCCGGTTCGAATCGCGCGACGCGCTGATATTCTGGGACTTGAAGGCCGAGCGGCTGGCGGGCCGCTACCAGTTCCCGGACCTGGTGTCGATTCTCTCGCCCTCCTGGGCCCCCGACGGCAAGAGCGTCATCTTCAGCGGCCTGGCGGTCTCGGGGTATTCGGATCTCTACCGCCTCTGGCTGGCGGATGGGAGACTCGAGCGGCTCACGACGGACCGCTATCAGGACATCGATCCCGCTGTGAGTCCCGACGGGCGCACCGTGGTGTTCTCGTCCGACCGTACGGCGTTCGGGCCGCAGGGCGCCCGCAACCTCTTCCTGCTCGATCTGGAAACCGGCGCCGTCCGCTACCTCACCTACGGCAACTGGCAGGATGATGGTGCACGCTGGTCGGCGGCCACCGGCCAGGTCTGGTTCTCGAGCGATCGGGACGGGACGCTGCAGCTCTATGCGGTGGACACGGCGGGCAGCGGCCGGCGTGAGACCGCCGTGCTGGGGGGCGCGTTCGATCCGCAATTCGTGGACAGCGGGGCCGGGCTCGTGTTCGGCGGATTCTCCGACCTGAGCTTCAACCTCTACCACGCCGCGGCCCCGTCTCGTTCCGACTCCGGCGCTCCGATGGTCGCGCTGGATACCGCTCCTGTTGCCCCGGGGTGGGAGTGGCCTGAGCTGAAGTCCGCGGCCGTGGCGGGGGCATCCACCACGCCGTACAAGCGGCATTATGGGCTCGATTTCGCCGCGGGCGAGGCGGCCGTCGCGCCCGGGCTGGGCTCGGAGCAGGGCGCCGTGATGCTGTTCAGCGATCTCCTGAACGACCACGAGTTCGTCGCCACGATCTCCTCGTTCTCCTATTCGGGGAGCGGACTCGGGAACCTGCTCGACAACCTCAGCGGTTCGGCGTTCTATCTGAACCAGACGCATCGTCTCAACTGGGGCATGGGCGCCTACCGCCTGCGCGGGTTGTTCTACGAAGGCGATTTCACCAGCCTCTTCCAGGAGACGAGCTACGGCGTGCTGGGGCAGCTGCGCTATCCGCTGTCCCGCTTCCGGCGGCTCGAGGCGGAATTCCGGCTGGAGCATTCGAACCGCTTCGATTTCGCCAACCCGCTGGCCGCCGAGCCGCGGCGCGTGGCCTGGCTGGCGTCCAACTACATCACCTACGTGAAGGACAACAGCCTGTGGCTGGCCACCGGTCCGATCGACGGGGAGCGCTACAGCTTCACGGCGGGGCTCGTGAACGACGTCAACCACGGCCGGTTCGACGCGTACATCTTCTCGGGTGATGCCCGCCACTATCTCCGAACTTCGCGCCGCAGCGCGTTCGCGGTGCGGGCGCTGGGATACTGGACGGGGGGCGATCGCCCCCGGCTCATCAACATCGGCGGCTCCTGGGGGCTGCGCGGCTATCCGTACTTCGGCTACGTCTCGGGGACCCGCGCCTGGCTGCTGTCGGCCGAGTGGCGGTTTCCGATCACCGACTACCTGGCCCTGGGCTTCCCGTTCGGGGCGGCGCAGTTTCCGGGCGTGCAGGGGGCGTTCTTCGCCGATCTGGGGCGCGCCTGGACGCCGACCACGACGGGCCGCGGGACGCTGGGCAGCTGGGGGCTGGGGTTCCGCATGCCGATCCTCGAGCCGCTGGTGCTGCGGCTCGACGTCGGCTGGCGCTACCACCAGGGGAACGTCACGCTGTACGGTCTGCCGTCCCGCGACCGCGGCGCCCGGTTCGCGGACTTCTTCTTCGGGTTCAATTATTGAACGGGGGCGGCTTGCTTGACCGCCCCGGCAGGCGTTCCTACATTGCCGCGTGTATCGTGCTGACGGCGTGCCACGGACGTCCGGCGCCGCTCGTGCCCGAGCCGCTCGGCAGTCTGCCGCCGGACAGTGTGCTCGCGTGGAGCCGGGGCGGTGGTCCAACGCGGCCGATGGCGCTGCGCTTCCGCTGGCGCTACCGCGACGACCACCGCGCAGGCGGCGGCCGGGGGACGGCCCGAGTGGCGCCGCCCGACTCGCTCCGGATCGACTGGGCCGCCGTGCTCGGGTTATCGTCCGGGGCGGCGGTGGTGCTGGGGGATTCGCTCCAGTGGGCGGATCCGAAGGAGAGCTTTCCATCTTCCGTGGTCCCGGCCGTGCAGCTGGTGTGGATCGCGCTCGGGGTGGTGCGGCCGCCGCGCGCGAGTGCCGCGGTGTCGGGCAGCCGCGACTCCACCCGGGCCCTTTGGCGCTATGTGGAGGATCGCGACACGCTCGACTTCCGGCAGGGGTTGGTGGCACCGCGGACGCTCGAGGCGGAATGGCGGCGCGCGGGCCGATTGATGGCCCGGGGCCGCACGCTGCTCGGGCCCGGGGGGCTTCCCCAGAGCGTACGGATCGATGTCCCCGAGAGGTCGGCGCGGTTTGAGCTCACGTTCGTGGCGGTGGATTCGGCGGCGATCTTCGCTCCGGCGCTGTGGCGCAGCCGCCGTTAGTGTCGCCGGACTCGCGCTGGTCGGCTGCCTCTACGGCTTCGCCGGCGGCGGTCTCCCCAACATCAAGACTGTGGCCATCCTCCCGTTCGACAACGACACCCCGGAGCCCGCGTTGACGACCGAAGTGGCCAACGCGGTGCACGAAGCGATCGAGGGCCGGCTCGGATTGCGCCCCGCCGGGGAAGCGACGGCGGACGCCGTCGTGCGGGGGCGCATCGCCCGCTACGATGCCGACCTCCCGCTGGCCGTGCAGACCGGCACCGGCGAGGCCAACGTCACGCGCCGCCAGATCCAGCTGCAGGTGGACATCTCCATTCTCGATCAGCGCGACGGCAAGACGCTGTGGCAGCGCCAGGGGCTCATCATCACCGGCGACTACCAGCCGCCGCAGGAAGCCGACGGTCGTAAGGCCGCGCTGCAGAAGCTGGTCACCGAGATCGTGGACGGAGCGCAGTCGCAATGGTGACCACCGTGCCGAGGAATCGTCGCCGTGGGGCGAGCACGATGGGATGCCTCGTGTCGCTCCTCGTGCTCGTCGCCGTGCTGTACTACGGCGTGAACATCGGCGAGGTCTATTTCCGCTACTACCGGCTGCTGGACGAGATGGGGACGCAGGCGCGGGTCGCCGCCGCCCTGGACAACGGCACGATCCAGCGCCGCGTCGCGGCCGCGATCCAGGAGATCGGCATCCCCGAAGATGCCGCCACCAACCTGCAGATCACCCGTACCGCCACGCCGCGCGAGATCACGATCGAGAGCGATTACACCGAATCCGTGCACCTGCCGCTGTTCGATCACACGTTCAAGTTCCATCCCAAGGCCACCGAGCCGCTCTGAGTACCGCATCCAAAGTCCGGTCGCGTGAGGCGGCCGTGCGCTGGCGCGCGGAGCAGACCGGTGCGGTCGTGTTCACCAACGGCGTCTTCGACCTGCTGCACGTGGGACACGTGGCGCTACTCGAGGCGGCGCGGGCGCAGGGTGCGGCGCTCGTGGTGGGCGTCAACACGGACGATTCGGTGCGCCGGTTGGGAAAGGGGATCGATCGCCCGCTCGTGCCGTTGGCCGAGCGTGCCCGGGTGCTCGCCGCGCTCGCCTGCGTGGATTGCGTCGTGCCGTTCGAGGAGGCGACGCCGCTCGCGCTGATCCTCGCGCTCCGGCCCGACGTGCTCGTGAAGGGCGCCGACTATGCGCCGGAGGCGATCGTCGGGGCGGGGGAGGTGGAGGGATGGGGCGGGCGCGTCGTACGGATTCCGCTCGTCGATGGGAGGTCCACGACCGATCTGATTCAGCGCGTACGCGGCGGTGCGGGGTAGGGCCGCGATGAAACTGCTCGTGTCCACGCGCAGCCCGGGGAAGACTCGCGAGATCCGCGAGCTCTTCGCCGGGCTCCCGTTTCAGGTGGTGTTCCCCGACGAAATCGGCCTGGAGCCGTTGCCGGAGGAAGACGAGCTGGAGGAGACCGACACCTACACGGGCAACGCCGTGGCCAAGGCGCGCCATTTCGCCGGTCGGAGCGGGCTGCCGACCGTCGCCGACGACTCGGGGCTGGAGGTCGATGCGCTGGGCGGCGCGCCCGGGGTGCGGTCGGCGCGATTTGCGATCCAGCAGGCGCGCGTCGCGCCCGGGCAGTCGGTGGACGACGCCAACAACGCGCTGCTCCTGGCCCAGCTCGCCCTGGTGCCGAAGGAGCAGCGCACCGCCCGGTATCGCTGTGTCATCGCCTATCTGCCGACGCCGGGGGATGCGCCGGAGATCGTCGAGGCCACCTGTGAGGGCCGAGTCCTGCCGGAGCTGCGCGGGACGGGTGGGTTCGGCTACGACCCGCTGTTTTTCTCGGACGATTTGGAGCGCAGCTTCGGTGAGGTGCCGGCGGCGAGCAAGCATCGGGTGTCGCACCGCGGCCGGGCGTTCCGGGCGTTGATCGAGGTGTTGCTGCGGCGGGCGATGCGGTAGTTATTGTAGTGTTTAGTTCTGTTCCTAGACGTCTAAACGTCTGTACGTCTAGCCGTCAGTGCGTCTAGCAGTGCGGGGCGTAGCGCAGTCTGGTAGCGCGCCTGGTTTGGGACCAGGAGGTCCCGGGTTCAAATCCCGGCGCCCCGACTATGGACCATGGCCTTCGCCGCCGACTCATCGAGGCGCTCGAATCCCGGAGCTGGGAGCCCCTGGATGCCGAACGGGCGGCCACCCGTATCGAAGCGTTGTACGAGCTCGAAGCAGAAGTATGGAAGGTGTTGTTGTGGGAAGTCGCCGGCGGCGAGGGAAGCGTGTTTTTGGTCGCCCGCAGAGTGAATGGACCGTCTGTCTTCGATTCCCCGCAGGAGTTACGGGCGCGCGATGTCGCCAGCGCGCTGAACGAGATCGAGGCGGCTTAGTCCGGCCACTCCGCTCCCCGGTGCCCGTCGCGGTAGGCTTCCCGCCACGCCGTGCGCGAGCTTGATCCAAGCCGGTTGAAGCAGTGCCGCGGGTCGACCTCGAGCAGCTCCAAGTCCTCGATGAGATCCAGCAGAAAGCCCACCGCCACCGTACGGGCGACATGCAGCTCCCGGCGCGAGGCGTATTGCTCGAGTGCCTCGAAGAAGTCCGACAGGTCCTTCCATTCCCCTCGAGCCGCTATCCTGGCGACCTGCTCGGACAGCATGACGATGTGGATGTCCGGACCGTCCGACCGGTAGTCGACGCTCGTGCGGTAGGCCGCCCAACGCGCTTTGAAGGGAGGAACTGCTCCCGCGAGGCGGCTGATCATGGTCTCTCGAGAACTGGATTTTGAGGGCATTTGGGCACCGACCTCTCTTCAGCAAGGCCGGTGCCAAGGTGACCTCGGCGGTCTCCCCCGTTTGGAGTCACGACACCGACGCCCAGGACGCCGCATGAACGCCACATTGTGTCGCAACTCGACCGGCCTCGACTGGCCACGAAGCGATTCGTGGACGTCGAGGCCCTTTTTCGCTTCCGGCTGGAATTGACCGCCGCTTGACAGCCTCGACCTAGCATCGCGGCGTGGTCACTCCAAAGGAGGACACGCCATGCGCCTCGTTCGACCCGTGATCGTCGCCACGACAGTGCTCGTCCTCGCCGCCTGCGACAGCGAACGGACCGTCACCTCACCAAGTGATCCCGCGCTCCGGACTGCCGCTCGAATCGAGGCGGCGTCCCAGGGGCGCGTGAAAGCCATTGATCTCGGTACGTTAGGCGGGACATTCGCTCAGCCCGAGGCCATCAACGACGCGGGCCAAGTCGCGGGCTTCAGCGGGACCGCCACCGGGGAGACCCATGCGTTCCTGTGGAAACGCGGCGTCATGACCGATCTCGGCGCCATCGGTTCCGGCGCCAGCTATGCCAACCGGATCAACAACGCCGGCCAGGTCATGGGCAACAATTGGACTGACTTCCCACATGGGTTCCTGTGGACACGCGGGGTGATGACCGATCTCGGCACACTGGGGGGACGGTACAGTCTGGCCGCTTCACTCAACGACGCCGGGCAGGTCGTGGGCTACAGCGAGACCGCCGAGATCGCGGGGCTGGTCCGCGTGCACGCGTTCCTCTGGACGCGCGGCAGGATGCTCGATCTGGGCACGCTGGGTGGGTGGGGGAGCTGGGCGGTGGCCATCAACAATGCCGGGCAGGTCACGGGCTATAGCGACATCGCCGCTGGAGGAGAGCCGCACGCGTTCGTGTGGAGGCGCGGAGCGATAACCGATCTCGGAACCATCGGCGGCACGCGCAGCATCCCGAGCGACATGAACGACCGCGGCGACGTCGTGGGCAATAGCACGACTGCCGGCGGCGAGTCGCATGCCTTCTTCTGGAGGCACGGCGTGATGACCGACCTCGGCACGCTCGGCGGGACAGAGAGCCAGGCATTGGCCGTCAACAATGCGGGACAGGTGGTCGGTGGCGGCACGACGGCCAGCGGTGAGACCCACGCCTTCATCTGGGCACACGGCGTGATGACCGATCTCGGTCCGCGCAGTACGGCCTACGAGCTCAACAATGCGGGAGACGTGGCCGGAGAGGTCATCGTGGGCGACGTAGGGCACGCGTTCTTCTGGAGGGGCGGCGTGCTGACCGACCTGTCTCCGGAGGACGAGAGCTTCACGACCGACATGAACAACACCGGTCAGGTCGTGGGCCCACAGTCTAATGCTGCGGGCTCCCGAGCGCTGCTCTGGCAGGTCGGACCGGGGCGGAACGCAGGGCACTAAAGGAGATATGGAAATGAACGACCGAATCCGCGCCATCCGCGCCGTCGCCGCCCTGGTGGTCCTCGCCCTGGCTTGTGCCAGGGGCGTTCCAGCTCAAGCGGTCGCACCGGACCCCGTCGATTTCACGCCGTTCTCCGACGGGCGCAATTGGATCGTGAAGCAGCCGCTCATTTACAGGATCGGGATCTCTCACGACAGTGTCGTCGTGCCGCGCGGCTTTGTGACCGATCTGGCGAGCATCCCGCCGGCGTTGCAGTCCATCATCCAACAGAACGGCCCGTACCTGTTGCCCGCGGTGGTGCACGACTACCTGTATTGGGAGCAGACGTGCACGCGCGATCAGTCCGATCAAATCCTCCTGCTCGGCATGCTGGAGAACGAGGTGGGGGCGTTTGATCGGGTGGCCATCTATGGCGCAGTGCGGGCTGCCGGGAGTTACGCCTGGGACGCGAACAAGAAAGAGCGCACCCAGCACCTGCTGCGAGTGATTCCCGAAGACCATATCCAGATCCACGCCAAGACAATCTGGTCTGCGTATCGGGCCCAGCTCATGGCAGACAGCGTGCAGTCCGGACCGGAGACCGCGATTCCAGGGGGATTCTGTGCCCGTGGAGCGATGAGCACTGAGGATGCGCTAACGACTCCTTAGGCACCGTCCGGACCACATGACCGCGACGGAACAGCTCCGTCGCGAGGCTGCGGCCGATGTAGCCCGTGCAGCCGGTGAGGAATACGTTTCTGGGCTCGATCATCGGGCCTCAGAATAGCATCCAGCAGACAAAGAGCCCCCGCCGATCCTGACGGGGGCTCGCGTTTACACGGCGCATTCGCTTACGACCGACCAGACAGTTCAATCGTCTTGTCAGGCGCGGCGGATCACCTACGGCCTGGCCGGTTGCTTCTGGGGGTCGTCGGCCGGGTTGACGTAGATCAGCGCGAACGGCCCCATGGAGGTCACGGCCACGATGGTTGCACCCTCGGCGGCCGCGAAGTGATGCATGTTGGCCTGAATCGATCCCTTATCGCCGACCTTCATCGACTTGGTCTTCGTCAAATCGAGCGTGTCGCCCATACCGAAGAGGAAAGTGCCCTGCTTCACCTCGATGGCCTCGTCAGTAGGATGAAAGTGGGGCGGGAGCCGATAACCATCCGGCATTGCCAACTCGACAGTAAACATCCCGGCCTTGGATGGGTCACCGCTGACGACGGCCATCCTGGCCCCCGTTGGGAATACGGCCGGCGCGGGGCCCCAATGCAGCGTGTCGGCTGTCGTCGTCGGGGTACCTTGCGCGAGAAGAGCCGGGGTGAAGACCATGAGCAAACTGGCAGAGACGAGAAGAACGCGCATACAGCCTTCCGCGAAAGGGAGCAAGATGAGGAACGCAGCGACTACCGGACAGACACAAGGTGCGGCCTGCGGGCGATTGACACAATGGGATTGACCATCGGCCTTCGCGTTCTAAGTTGTTGATTCACAACTAGCGCCCGTAGCTCAGCTGGACAGAGCATCGGCCTTCTAAGCCGAGGGTCGCAGGTTCGAATCCTGCCGGGCGCGTTCGCTGTACCTGCCGTTATGCCGTATCCGCTCGACCCCCGCGCCATCTGCCTCCCAGCCGCCGCTCCCCACGCGCCTCCTCGCTCAAATCCACCTCGGTCGCGACCGGCGGCTCCTCCCGCGCTTCCCGCGCCGCCGGCTGCTGGCTGAGCCACAGCCCCGGCAGCGGCACGGTGACGAGGATCTCCTCCGGCGCACGGTGCGCCGACATGGACCCGAAGGCCTGGCGCAGCGCCGGCGGCAACGCGTCGGGCGCGCGCAGCGGACAGGCGATGTAGTTCCCCACGATGCCCACCACCCGATTCTCGATCAGGTCGGCGAGCGAGCGGCCGTCCGCGTCGCGCATCTTGGTGAGCGCGAGATAGCGCAGCGTCGGATCCCCGGCCGCGATCAGCGCCGCCGCGTAATAGGGCAGGTTGGCGGCGAGGTGCGTGAGCAGGCGGCTCTCACGCTGGTCCAGTCCCGGCGCATCGGCCAGCGCCATGAGGCTCGCCAGGTGCGCCTGAGACTCCTTGTTGAGCACGAAGTCGCGGATCGAGAGCAGCCGGCGCCACGCGTCCCCCGCCCGTCCCTCCACGTGCAAGGCGGCGAACGAGAGCACGACGCGCGTGCCGTTCTCGAGCGTCAGCTGCCCCGGAAAGCGCAGCGGATTCTGGTGAAAGTCGGCGAGCCGGATCGCCCCGATCCAGCGCGTGGGCCGGGGCGGCGAGAGGCCCGGTTGCGCCGGCGGCTGGCCCGGCGGGTCCGCCGGAAAGAAGTGGACCGCGTAGCGCACCTGGTCGGCGTGCAGAAAGCACCACACCTGGCGCAGATCGACCGGCGCCGCCTGCGGATCGGTCTGCACCACGATGCGCAGCTCCGAGATCGGAGGCGCCACGTCCGGATCGGGGGGGCGGTGACCGATGCCGATCACCCAGTCGAGGTCGGGGAGCAGCGTCCGGTCGAGCAGCACGCGTCGCAGCGGCGTCGCAAACCGCTGCACCTGGCTGCGCGTCGCGACGTTGGGCAGCTGGAACGGGATCAGCACCGCCGGGCGGATCCGCGTCGCCCGGGCCCCCACGCGGAACCGCTCGATCGGCTCGAAGAAGTGCACGCCGAGCGTGCGTGTGGCGTCGGGGTTCTTCACGACGCGCCGCACCGATCCATTCGCGGCTGGGCCGGAGGGCGCTTCCGTCACCCGCAGGGCGCGGCGGCGCAACGTCGAGGACGCATGCACCGTGCGCTCCAGCAGCTCGCGCACCGACTCGGCGGCCGCGGCCTGCAGCGCGGTTCCGGTGCGGGGCACCGTGAGCGGCTCGATCGGCAGGGCGCCGTCCTCGCTCGCCAACGCGTTCGCCAGCGCCGAGCCCGCGATCAAACGGGCCATCAGCTCGACCGGACGGGCCGGACGCGACGCCGCGCGCGTGGGACCCCAGCTCCAACGCCACCGCGCGTCGAACACCTCGAACGCCAGCTCCTCTCCCGGCGCCAACGTCCCGGTATACAACAGATCGCCCGCCAGGTAGCCCTGCGACTGCCAGTACAGCTCCATCTCGAGCAGCGCCCCATAGCGCAGCCCTGCGGCGGTCGGCGTGGGTGGCTCGAAGAAGTCGACCGGTCCGGCGGTGAGCGCGCCAGCGGAGCCGTCCGGCTCGAGTGGCAGCATCACGATGCGGGAGAAGCGCAGCGTCAGCGCTCCCGTGTCGAGCTCCGCCGGCGGCGGATTGCGGCTTGACGCCGCCGGGAGGCGCTGGCCCGTCGTGGCGGGGAGGAGCGTCCTCGGCGCCGCGACCTCGGCCGTGCCCGCGTCCAGCAGCGCCACGGCGATCTCGGTGGGGGGCTCGCTCCGTAACCCCACGCGCAGATGGACGCGGGCGGCGTCGATGCGCGGAATGGCGACCGTTCCCGCGCCGTCGCTCACCCAGTAGCCGGCGGGCGTGCCGTCCGCATCCAGCAGGCTGACCGGGACTCCCGGGACCGGCGCGCGCGTCTCGGCGTCGATGACGCGCAGCGTCCAGCTCTCGACGGGGGTCGGCGTTGTCACGGCAAGCGATTTAGCTTCGCCCTAGCGGCTGCGCCAGAGTCGCAGCGCCGCATCAGTTTCTGTCGTGCGCGTGCTCCATGACGATGCGCGTGGCCACCTGGATAGCCGCGGCGCTGTTCGTGGGAATCACCACCAACTTCGGGCACCTGTAAAGAACACGGGCCCCGGCGGATCGCTGGGGCCCGTCCTGGATGGCCTCGCAGGAAGCTAGTGGCTCAGCGAGATAGGGACTCCGACCGACACCAGGAGATCGGCTTGGAGCTTCCCGCCGTTGGCGGAACTCGTTGCCGATGTCGCTGCCAGATGGGGATCGAACGAGTAGAGACTGACCTCCGCCGACACGTTGAGCGCGAACTTCGGCGTTACCGAAGCTCGCACTCCCAAACCAAGGATTCCCGCCACCGAAGTGAGCTTCGCGCCGACCGAGTCGGGCGAGTCCGACCGAAATTGGAAGGCCTTCCACACGGTGTCGCCGCGGCTGACGATGCCGGCGCCCACGATGAAATGGAGGTTGGTGCGCTGCGGCCGGAACAGCAAGCGGCCGCTCGCCTGCATGACCCGGCCCTTACCGGACACCGCCAGTCCGAAGCCCGAGACCTGAAACCGCTCTTCCGCCTGACTCGGCGTGTACGCGAAGGCACCCTCGACGCCTATCGTGTTGGAGATCCAGTAGCTCAGACGCCCCCCGATCGCGGCGGCGCTGACCTGATGGGCCGTGATCTTGTCGACATTGCCGTTGTTTTCGCAGTCCGAACACATCTTTGCGAGCGCGTAGTAGCTGCCCAGGAATGGCGTCAGCTCGATCTTCCCCTGAGCTTGCACGGCACTCGGAACCACCACGGCGGCGCCTGCCAGGATTCCCGCGAGCGTCAGCCCCCGACCGAACCGCTTGATTATTGACACGTTATCTCCCCTGGTGAAATGAACGGTGGCGCAGTCCTACTGCGCCTGGACCGGCGCCGGACTGGGCCGGCCGCTGACTGTCCCATCGCCGAGTTGACCGCGGGCGTTCCCGCCCCAGCACACCACCGCCTGGCTGCGCGAGAGTCCACACGTGTGCGTGCCGCCGGCGCTCACCGATTGCAGCGGTTGATCGATCGCGACTTTGACGGGGGCGGTGCGGTCGTCCCGTGAGCCGTCGCCCAGCTGCCCGTCCTTGTTCCGTCCCCAGCAGAAAGTATCGCCGGTGTCGGTCAGGGCGCAGGTGTGCTCGGGGCCGGCGCTGAGGGCAGTATAGGCGCGCGCACCCGGAACGACGACCGGCCGGTCGCGCTCGGTCTTGCTGCCGTCCCCGATCTCGCCGGCTCCATTGGCGCCCCAGCAATAGACCCGGCCGCCCACGGCGATGGCGCAGGCGTGCTTTCCGCCGGCTGCGACGGCCGTGAATTTCAGGTTGATATCGACCGCCACCGGCTCGGTCTGGCTCTCGCGAGCGCCGCGCCCCAGCTGGCCCGAGAATCCGTCGCCCCAACAGAATACGCGGCCATCGGTCGCGAGGCCACAGGTGTGATCGGAGCCCGCGGCGAGCGCCTTGAACTTCGTGCCGCCCGTCACCTGTCGTGGCGTGTTGCTTCCCCGCGTGCTGCCGTCGCCCAGCTGTCCCGCGCCGTTATCGCCCCAGCACCACGCGTTGCCGTCCCCGGTCAAGCCACACGTATGCCGCGCGCCGGCCGTGAGCATGACGAAGCTCCGGTTGCCAGCGACGGGCGCCGGCGTGGGTGGTCCGGCGGTGCGGCCGTTGCCGAGCTGGCCTTTGGTGTTCAGGCCCCAGCAGACGGCGCCGCCGCTGCCGGAAAGCCCGCAGGTATGGTCCCCACCCGCGACCAGCGCGGTGAAGCCGCTGGCGCCGTTGACGATCACCGGAGCGCTCGCCGACGCGCCGACGCCCGCGTCCCCCAGCTCCCCGGTCGCATTGTTGCCCCAGCAGACGACGGCTCCGCTCTGGGTGATCCCGCAGGAGTGCGCACCGCCCGCCGCGATGCTGCGCCGCGGCAGCCGGACCGAGCTCGCTTCCGTCGCCGGGGCGGGCTGCGGGGCCGGCTGGGATTCGCTCGGTTGTGGCGGCGCGGGCGTCGGCGTGACGGCGACCGGCGCTGGGCTCGGCGCGGCCGGGGGGGGGACCGTGATCGTCGCCGATCCGGTGACGCCTTCGCTGGTCGCGGTGATCGTGGCGGTGCCGCCGGCCGCGGCGGTGACCGAGCCGGTCCCCGACACAGTGGCGACCGAGGGATTGCTCGAGAACCAGGTCACGTCGCGGTCCTTCAGGGTCCCGCCGCGCGTGTCGCGCAGCGCGACCGTGAGCGGCGCGCTCTTCCCGATGGGCAGTGTGAGCGTGGCGGGCGATACGGCCACGCTCACGACCGGCAGCGCACTCACGGTGACGGAGGCGGAGGCGCTCTGTGATTCGATCTGCGCCGTGATCGTCGCCTGGCCGGCCCGCAGCGCCGTCACGGCGCCCAGCGCGGTCACCGCCGCGATCGTCTCGTCGCTCGAGTGCCAGGTGACGGCGCGTCCGGTGATCGGGCGGTCGTGGGCATCCCGGGCGGCGACGTCGAGCCGGAGGTGGCCGCCGATCTGCAGCGACGCGGTGGGCGGCGAGATGACCACGATCGCGACGGCGGGCGGCGTGACGCTGACGCGGGTCGTGGCACGCTTGCCTTCGACGGCGACCGTGATCACTGCGGTCCCCAGGCGCAGCGCCGACAGCGTGCCGCTGGGGGAGACGGCGACGATGCGGCGATCGCTCGAGGTCCACGTCATCGTATGGCCGCCCAGCGTGTTGCCGTGGTCGTCCTTGGGCGCGGCGGTGAGCACCGCCGTGTCACCCAACGGGACGGAGGTCGCCGGCGGGATGTCGACGCTCGCCACCGGCGCCGCGGTCGCCGTCACCATCACCGTGCCGGTACCGCTGCGCCCCTCGCTCGTCGCCAGCACGTTGATGTATCCGGGCGCCAGCGCGGTCACGAGCCCGGTGGGCGACACGCGGGCCATCGTGCTGTCGCTCGATGTCCAGACGACCGCCCGCCCGCTCAGCAGGTTGCCGTTGCCGTCTTTCAGCACCGCCGTGAGCTGCGCGGTGCGTCCCACGGCGACGGCGGCGGGGGAGGGTGTCACGGCCACGGAGGCGACCGATGCGGCGGCGGCCGGCGCAGGGGTATTCGCCGTGGGCGTTTCCGTTTTCGGGCGGCCGAACAGCGCCCAGGCGGCGACGCCGATGACGGCCAGCACCACCGCGATGCCGATCAGGCGCGTCGGGTCGGTGCGCCGCGGCGCGCTATACGGCGGAGGCGCCGCCGGCATCGGTTCGGCGCGCGAGGGCCGTCCCGGAGCGGGCATGGCGCCGCTCGAGGGGCGCCGCCCCGGCCTGCGGGCGGACGACGCCTCGGGCGGGGGGGCGGGTGCGTGCGGCGGCGGCCGCTTGGCGAAGATCGCCGTCGGAACCTCGGCGATCTCGGGCGGCGTCGTGGGCGAGATCGGCTCCACCGGGGTGGACGGCAATCCCGGCGGCGGCTCCGGCACCGCGGCGGTCGCGGGGGGAATCGGCGTCGTCGGCGCCGATGTGACCATCGGCGGTGGTGGCGGCGTGACGGGCTTCCCGCGCGGCGGCTCGGGGGTCGTCGCGTGCTTCGGCACCGGACTGATGGGGGTGGCGCGTTGGGCCGCGTCGGCGATGGTGCCGCCGCGCGCGAGCGCTTTCATTTGTTGCCGCACCGGATCGTTGAGCGGCGGGGTGCCGATCGCCTCGACCGCTTCTTCGAGCGTGGCCCAGCGGTCCGGAGCTTTCTTCGCCAGCATCCGCTCGATCGCCCGGGCCAGCTCGGGGGGGCAATCGGGGCGGCGATCGACGATCGGCGGCGGCGGCTCGTGGAAGTGCTGCCACATGAGCGACATCACCGAGTCGGCGTCGAACGGGACTTTGCCCGTCAGCATCTCGAAGGCAGCGATGCCGAGCGAATACTGATCGGTCGCGCCCGTGATCTCCTTCGCCGCGCACTGCTCGGGACTCATGTAGGTGGGCGTACCGATGGTGGCGCCCGTCATGGTGAGTCCCTGCGACTCGGTCACCTTGGCGATGCCGAAGTCGGTCACCACGGCCCACCCTTCGACGTCGAGCATGATGTTGGCGGGCTTGATGTCGCGATGAATGATGCCGTGGCGGTGCGCGTAGTCCAGCGCGCTACCGGCTTGGGAGAGGATGGCCTGCACCATCTTGATGGGCAGCGCGCCGTGTTCCTTGATGATCGCGTCCAGGCCGCGGCCCTGCACGTACTTCATGATGAAGTAGAGCAGGCGGCCCGACTCGCGCACGGCGTAAATCGGGATGATGTGCGGGTGGGACAGTGCCGCGGCGGTGCGGGCTTCCCGCTTGAAGCGATCGGCCATGCCCTTGCCGCTCGAGAGCAGGGACGGGGACATGACTTTGATGGCGACTTTGCGGTCGAGCGAGATGTCGTGAGCGAGGAAGACGGTGGCCATGCCGCCGCGTCCCAGCTCGCCCGCGATTTCGTAGTCGCCCAGGGTGGCGCGGCGGAGCTCGTCGATCAGCCCGGCCTGCGGATCGGGCGTTTCGGGCGGCGTGGCGATGCGCTCGGTCGCGAGCCCGCCTTGGACGCCGGTGACGTCGTGGCCGCAGCGCGAGCAGAAGCGGGCGCCTGGGGCGAGCGGGGCGCCGCAGTGGGCGCAAGCGTTTTGGACGGTCATCGTAGGGGCGGACGCGTGCGCGAATTTAGCGCGCCGATGCATGTGGGGGAAAGACGTGGGGGAAAGTGGCTCAGGGCCGGGTGGGGTCGTATCTCCATATGGGGGGCCCCATTGACGCAGGCGTATGGGCAGGCTAGTATGTGAGTCTCGCCATGAGTTTTTTTGTGGCGCGCTCTTTGAGAATTGATGGTCGAGCGTGTGGAGTGCGGCCCCGATATGAGCGATGCGCGGTCAGACGCGTGTCGTCAGGGGTTTATCTCTGAAATGTGATTCGGACGACAAGTAGAATCTAGT
>JBGPHP010000007.1:0-34430 GCA_041484445.1 Gemmatimonadota bacterium | reverse complement strand
TGGCCGCCCGACATGTAGAGCATCTTGGCGGCGGAATTCACGATCTGATCCAGCGCCAGCACGGCGAAGTTCCAGGTCATGAACTCGACCACCGGACGCAGGCCTCCCATCGCGGCTCCGACCCCGATCCCGGCGAAACCCAGCTCGGCGATCGGCGTGTCCACGACCCGCTGTGCGCCGAACTCCTCGAGCAGGCCGCGGCTCACCTTGTACGCTCCCTGATAGAGACCCACTTCCTCGCCCATGAGGAAGACGGCAGGATCTCGCTGCATCTCCTCCCGCAGCGCCTGATTCAAGGCGTCCCGATACGTGATGGTCGGCATCGGTCAGTCCGCGAGCACGTGACGCAGCAGCTCGTCCGGGCCCGGATCGGGGCTTTCGTCCGCGAACTTCACCGCGTCCTCGACTTCCGCACGGACCTCGGCCTCGAGCGCGTCCAGGCCGGCCTGGTCGATCGTCCCCCCTTCCAGCAGCCGATGCGAGAGCTGGACGATCGGGTCGCGTTTCTTCTGCTCCTCCACTTCGTCCTTGGTGCGGTAGACGCCGTGCAGCGGGTCCGACATCGAATGGCCCATGAAGCGGTAGGTCCGCACTTCGAGCAAGGTGGGGTGCCCGCCCTTGCGGGCCCGCTGGACGGCGCGCTGAGTGGCCTGGTGGACCTCCAAGACATCCATGCCGTTCACGACCTCGCCGGCGATGTCGTAGCTGCAGGCGTGCTCCACCACGTCGGTCACCGCGGCCACGCGCTCGAACGCGGTACCCATGCCGTAGCGGTTGTTCTCGCACAGGAAGACCACCGGGAGCTTCCACACGGACGCCATATTGAGCGCTTCGTGGAAGGCGCCGATGTTGACGGCCGCCTCGCCGAAAAAGCAGATGCAGACCTCGTCGCCGCCACGGTACTTGATGGCGAAGGCGAGCCCGGCGGCGAGCGGCAGGTGACCACCCACGATGCCGTGACCGCCCATGAAGCGCTTCGCCGCGTCGAACAGGTGCATCGATCCGCCCTTGCCGCCCGAGCACCCGCCGGCCTTGCCGAACAGCTCAGCCATCACGACGCCCGGCGGGATACCGCGCACCAGCGCCTGGCCGTGCTCGCGATACGAGCAGATCACGTAGTCGGCGGGGGTGAGCGCAGCCGACACGCCGACCGCGACTGCTTCCTGGCCGATGTAGAGGTGGCAGAAGCCGCCGATCTTGCCGAGCGCGTAGGCTTCGGCGGCTTTCTCCTCGAAACGGCGGATGAGCAGCATCTCGCGCAGCATGCGGCGATGCAGCGCCGTGTCTGCCTGACCCTTCTCGGGTACCGCGGTGGCCGACGTCATGGGTGCGGGCCAGCGGACGCCGTGGCGGCCGTCACCTGTTCCCAGGCGTGATAGCTCGAACGCACCAGGGGGCCGGATTCCACATGACGGAATCCCATGGCGAGGCCGTGTCGCTGCAGCTCGGCGAATTCGTCCGGGGTGTACCAGCGGGCGATCGGCAGGTGGTCGTTGGAGGGACGGAGGTATTGCCCCACCGTTAGAATGTCCACGTCCTGCGCGCGCAGGTCGCGCATGGCGGCCAGCAGCTCGTCCCACTCCTCGCCCAGGCCGCAGATGAGGCCGGACTTGGTGAGGCCGTCGGGACGAATGGCCTTGGCCCGGCGCAGCAGCTCGAGTGCCCGCGGATACCGGCCCCCCGGACGGGCGATGCGGTACAGGCGCTCGATCGTCTCGAGGTTGTGGTTCAGGATGTCGGGCGCGGCGTCCATCGCCAGCCGCAGCGCGGTCTCGCTGCCCTTGAAGTCGGGGATCAGGACCTCGACCGTGGTGTCGGGCAGGCGGCGATGGATCTCGCGGACGCAGGCCGCGAACATCTCGGCGCCGCCGTTTTCGAGGTCGTCGCGGTCCACGCTCGTGATCACGACGTGTCGTAGCTCCATCTGCTCGACGGCGCCGGCGAGCCGCATCGGCTCCTCGGGATCGAGCGCCGCCGGTGTCCCGTGCGCGACCGCGCAGTACGCACAGTTGCGGGTGCACACGTCTCCCAGGATCATGAAGGTCGCGGCCCGGTGCTCCCAGCACTCGCCGATGTTGGGACAATGCGCTGCCTCACACACGGTATGCAGCCGCAGGCCGCGCATCATCCGCTGGACCGCCAGGTAGGTCGCGCCGCCGGGGGCTTTCACTTTGAGCCACGCGGGTTTGCGGGCCGAGGCGGAGGCGGGCGCGGCTACCGAACGGGAGAGGATCTGAACCAACGGTGCGGCCATAACGCTCCGGGCAACCGGTGAACGCTGAAGATAGTGCCGGTGGGGAGGCGTTGGTAGCCGATTTTCAACCGGACGGTTGATCGCCGCGACGCCGGAGCGCCTTCAACTGCTCCTCCAGGGCCGCATCGGTACTGAGGGTGCCATCGGCGATGTGGGCGATCTCCTCAGCCTCGCGCCACTGCCGCTCCAGCTCGAGGATCTCCGCCTGCTCGTCGACCGCCATCTCGAGGGCCAGCTGTCGCTCGGGACGCAGGGACCGGAGTGTGAGCTCGCGGCGCGCTACGTCGCGGATCAGCCGGTCGGGTCCCCCGATCTGATCGACGACGCTCGCGGCCTCGCCGGCTTTGCGGCGGCTCGAGCGGCGCACATTCAGGTACGCGAGCCCCTGACGCAGCGCCGCCAGCGCATCCGGTCCGGTGAGCAGCGACGCCTCGCGACGGCACCGCGGGCAGCTCAGCAATACGCCCAGCTCGTGGTGGGCGTCGGGGACGACGCGTGCGTGCTGGAGGTGCTTCGACTTGAGCTCGAGGGCCGCTCCGCAGTGGTTGCACACCGGCGGCTCGCTGAGCGCCACGCCGCGACGGCCCACCATCCCCACGTACACCCGGTCGGCCAGGTCGCCGAAGTTCCAGAGGAGAAAGCCGAAGGATCCGCCTACGGCGACGTTCGCTGCGATGCCCAACCCGACTGCTGCCAGGGTGAGCGGTACGACGACTTTGGCCCGTTCGCGCTGCCTGGCTTTGAGCCGCTCTCCGTAGCGCCATCCCGCGAGCTCTACCCGCGGCGGCTTGCCCACCCGCACGAGGTCATACCGATCCCAGCGCAACAACGCGACCTGGTCGGTGCTGGCGAGCAAGCGTCCGTCACGGGCGACGCGGGCCAACGCCTCGATGCGCTCCAGCCGATCGTCCAGCGGGGTGAGGTTCCAGCGGGCACACTTGGGGCAGATGACCCAGAGCCGGCCGCGCCATTCGTCGAACGCCAGGCGGCGGCCGACGCCGAGTCCGGACGGACCGCCGTCGCCATCGAGGGATGCGTTGCAGAAGGCACAGGTCGTGTACATCGCCGTCAGCCGTCGGCCATCAGCCATCGGCAGCTCCGGGCGCAAACCGGGCGACGGAAAAGCCACTGATGTCCACGTCGGTATGGCCTGTAGCCAGGAGGTCGCCGCTGAGTTCGCCGGTGATCCCTGCGAGGAGAATGCCGTTGCGGCCGTGGCCGGTGGCGTACCACAACCCGGCCACCTCGGGGTCGGCGCCGAGGATCGGGCGACCGTCGGGCGTCACGGGCCGCAACCCGGCCCAGGCGCGGGCGGTGCGAGCCGAGGCGATCGCGGGACACAGCTGCTCCGCGACCCTGCGGATTTGCGCGATGCCGCTCGCGGTCGTGCGCGCGTCGAATCCCACGCGCTCCATCGTGCTGCCGAGGATGGCCTCGCTCCCACGCGGCAGGACGTACCCGTGGCCGTGATAGAGAATGACCGGCGGGAGTCCCTCCGGCCATGCGGTAGCGACGACCTGACCGCGCACCGGCTCGATCGGCAGCGGCCGGGGCAGTCCCTCGACCCGCGGGGACCAGGCACCCGCGGCGATGACGACGTGCTCGGCGGGAACGGCAGCCCGGTCGGTGACGACCCCGGTCACCCGGTCACCCGCGACGGCCAGCCGGCGTCCGGTTTCCGGGAGCACCAGGACCCCGAGGCGGCGGGCGTCCGCGAGGAGGGCGGCGGCCAATGCGGCCGGGTCCAGCGAGCCGTCCTCCGGAGCGAACAGCGCACCCCGGGCGGCGGGGGCTGCGCCGGGCCAGCGCTCGTGCAGCTCGGCCGCTTCGAGCCAGTCGCATCGCAGTCCGGCCTGACGCTGCGCAGCCACCAGCTCGAACAGGGCGGCGGCGCGCTCCTCGTCGAAGGCGACCGTCGCGATTCCGGTGTGAAGGAATCCAACGTCCAATCCGGTGGTATCTTTCAGACTGGCGGCGAGATCCTCGTACAGGTCACGCCCGCGTACGGCGAGGGGCAGCAAGTGCTCGTCGGTCGGCTCGATCTGAGCGGCGAGCATGCCGGCGGACGCCCCGGTCGCGGCCGCGGGGTCGGGACCGGGGGCGAGGAGGGTGACGCGCAGCCCGCGCAGCGCGGCGGCGCGCGCGCAGGCGGCTCCGATCACACCGCCGCCGATGACGGCGACATGGGCGTTTGAAACTCCCTTGGGCATCAGTGCGTAAGCGGCGATGACCTGCGGGGCAACTCGGGAGGCATCATGTTTCGGAGCATTCTTGGTTTCGCGATCTTGGCCGTCCTCGCGTGGATCGGCTTGAAGATCATTTTCGGTTTGCTGGGCGGTTTGTTCGGTCTCGCCATGACCGTGCTCTGGCTCGCCGCGATCGGCTTCATCGTCTACCTCGTGCTGCGGGTGGTCAGTCCCGGCACGGCCGACAAGGTGCGCGACACCATCAAAGGAAAGCGCGACACGGCCTGATCCTCCCGGCTCGGCTGGCGCTCCACGGGGTCATCGTCCGGCGGACGGTGGCCCCGTCGGCGTTTCATCCAGCCGGGCGAGCACCCCCCAGACGAGCAGGGGCAGCAGGATTTCGTGATGCCCCGTGAGCTGGACGCCTCTCCCGCCGCCGGGGCCCTGCGTGGGGCGCTCCACGACGTTGACGCGTGGACGGTAGTGGCGCTGCATGTCGCAATCGCACGCGGTGAACCCGGTGGGACGGCCACCGTGCAGATTGCGCGCGACGGTCAGGGCCTTGAGGAAGACCTCCGGCATCACGACGGCGCTGCCCAGGTTCAGCACCACTCCCCCATCGTGGAGATCGGGGAGGCTCGCCGCCAGCCGCTTGAAATCGCGATGACTCGTGGCGCCGATGACGGCGCCGTCCGCGGTGGGGTGCTGGTGGATGATCTCGGCGCCCAGCGCGGCGTGCACGGTCACCGGCACATGGCGGTCGGCGCACGCGACGAGCACGGACACGGCGCGGCCCGGCACGTCGGCGCGGCGGCACAGATCGAGGGCGAGCGCCTCGCCGGCACCCCGGCCCTCCCGGGCGCCCGTCGCCAGAGCGGCGTTCATGTCGCGTCCCGTTTCCTCCGCCATACCGAACGTGCCGTCGCCCAGACCGGCGGCGACGTCTTCGCTCGTGCCGCCGTAGGCGGCGAGCTCGTAGTCGTGGATCGCCGCACTGCCGTTCAGCGCGACGTGCGTCACGACCCCACGCTCCAGCAGCCGCACGAGGAGCGGCCCCAGGCCCACCTTGATCACGTGCCCGCCCAGCATCACCACCACCGCGCGGCGGCCGGCGGCGCGCACGACGTCATCCGCGACGAGGCGGAGGTCCTTCGCCGCGAGGATATCGGGGAGGGAGCGCCAGAAGGCGGCGAAACTCGAGTCCGCGCCGGGCGGGTGCGCGAAGAGCGACGGATCGACTTTGTTACGGCGCTGGGCGATCGGGACGGTCTTCAGCCGACTGAAGTCCGCCTCGCGGTACTCCGTCATGGGTGCCCCGGGGCGGAGAACTCCTTGAGCTTCAACGTGACCGTGCCGAACGAGAAGTTGGACTGCATGGCCAGCATCATGCGCTGGGTGTCGTCGGAGAGCCACAGGTGGGCTTCCGCCTGCTCCGCGAAAATGCCGCGCCCTTTGGGGATGATCGGGCGGATGACGATCGCGTTGAACTTCCGCCCCGCGACGCTGATCCGCTCCCGCTTCTCCACGACGATGATCACCGGGTTGCGGTCGGGACGGAAGTACCGGTTGTACTCGTACCGCTTGCCGACATCCAGCGGAAGGGTGCGGACCCAATAGAGGAATGCCGCGTCGTCCAGCGGGTCCGGCACGGTCGCCTTGGCCGTATCCACTCCCTCCTCCCGGTAGTAGCCGGAATCGGGGAAGATCTCGTAGCGGTTGTGGCGTTTGCGGCCGCGCTCCTCCGAATCGTTGATGTAGCGCCGCGAGCGAAAGTCGGCGCGGCCCACCCACGACTCGAGCAGCTGGTCCAGGTGGTACCACAACGCGCCACCCTGGATGTGGAAGCGGAACCGCACGGTCTCGACGCCGCGGATGGTGTCGAGGCCGACGACTTCCATCGTCGCCTCACCGACGGAGAAGGGGCCGTACTTGGCCGAGTAGCGCAGGCGCTCCCCGATCGAGAACGGCACCGACTCGCGGGCGGGGACCGCCACGGCGGCCGCGACCGTCGCCGTGGCCGAGGCCGAATCCTGTGCGTCGAGCCGGCCGGCGAGTGCCAGGAGGGCCACCGCGGCGCCCCCGGCGGCGCGGATCACGGATCGCGCCCGCCAGGCGGCAACGAGCGCCGGCCAGGGACGGACCCGCGACGGACGCTGCTGCAGGTCGTAGCGGCCCGTGACGGGGACGGTCTCCGTACGGCGCGCATGGGGCATGAGCCGGGCGAGCAGCTCGGCATTGGCGCACCAGCCGTCGGTGACGAGCAACGGCGGACCGGCCGCGCGGGATCCGCGCTCACCGTCCTGACGCAGCGCCTGGCGCAGCGTGATGAGCCGCAAGGCGAGGAAGCCGGAGATGGTATCCCGCACGCCACGCACGCGCAGCAGGCGGGGGGTCCACTGCCGCACCCACCGCAGCGCCCGCGGGCGGGGACCCGCGGTCTCCACCTGCTCGGCCGCGACCAGATCGGCCCCCGACTCCACGCGCTTCACCATGTCTTCCATCGCCTCCGGCGAATACACGAAATCCGCCGGGAGCATGATCGCGCAGTCGCGCTTGGGCCGGTCGGTGCGCTCGAGCGCGAGGCGCAGCAGCTCCTCGATGCTCCGGGCGTATCCCTGGCGCTCGCGGTGCGTGATGACGGTCAGCGGCAGCACGCCGGCGTAACGCGCCAGGACCTCGCGCGTTCCGTCGGTCGACGCGTCGTCGCAGACGAGCAGCTGGTACTCGCGTTGAAAGGCGGTGAAGACCTGGCGGACCTTCCAGAGGACGAGGCCTGCGGTCTTCGCCTCATCGCGCACCGGCACACAGACGTAAATCATGGTGGTGCAATCTAGACGAGCGATTGATACAGAGCCAAGGTGGCCTGCGCCATGGACTTGGCTGTCAACTTGGAGGGAAGAGGGACGGGGGACGGGGGACGGCTGAGCACCGCCACCACGCTGTCGCCCAGCGCCGTCGCGTCACCGACGGGCACGAGGCATTCCGCCGGCAGGATCTCAGGAATGCCACCCGCGGCCGTCGCGACCACCGGCTTCTCGAGCGCCAGCGCCTGCAGGATCACGCTGCCCATGCCTTCCTCCTTGGACGACATCACGAACACGGTCGCCTCCCGAATCAGTGCATCGGCCTCCTCCACATACCCCAGGAGATGGACGCGGTCGCCGACGCCCTGCTCGGCGATTTCCCGCTCCAGCGCGCCCCGCAGCTCGCCGTCCCCCGCGATCGCCCAATGGAGATCGGGCCGTGCGGCGCGCGCAGCGGCGGCGGCACGGACGAGCGTGCGTTGGTCTTTGTGTTCGACGAGCGCCGCGACGTTCACGGCGAGCGGCGTCCCAGGCGCGAGACCGAGCCGCGCGCGGATGTCGAGCGGGGCGGTGGCGCGGGTGCGGACTTCATCGGGGTCGACGCCGTCGGGGATGACGGTGATGCCGGTCTCGGGCATGCCGTCGGCAACGAGCACGCGCCGCACCGCCTCGGACACGGCGATCACCGCGTCCGTGTGGAACCACCCGCTGCCGCGCCGCACGTGAAAGTCCACGCGACGCGTGGCGACGAGGGGCGGCGGATCGGTCTCCCAGTTCACCCAGCGACGGGCCCAGCGGGCGAGCGCCAAGGCGTGGCTGTCGTGCGCGTGGACGACCGCCGGCCGAAACTCGTTCATCAGGATGAGCAGGTCGAACGCCGCGCGAGGATCGAGCGAGATGGCCCAGCGTACCCCCCGCACCGTCACACCCTCGGCCGCGGCTCGGCGGGCCAGCTCACCGCCACGCTTCGTGACGAGCCGCTGCTCTATCCCCCGTTCGCGCGCGAGTTCTCGAGTCAGCAGCCGAACCTGGTTCTGGCCGCCGCGCCATTCGCGGCCCGCGTCCACCTGCAGGACGCGCACGACTCAGGACGGAGTGCCGGCGGCGACGTTGCTCAGGACGGTGCGGAGCTCGGCCAGAGTGAACGGCTTGTGGAGGAAGGGGCGGCCCAGGGTTTCGAGGAACTGCAGCGTGTCGCCGCGAACGGTATCGCCCGTGGCGAAGATGACTTTCTTGGCGATGTCCGGATGTTGCCGTGCGAGGTTGTTGTACATCTACCGGCCGCCGAGTCGCGGCATCCGCAGATCGCAGATGATGACGTCGAACGGCGTCACCAGAGCGCGCTCCACCGCCTCCGTCCCGTCGCTCGCGACCTCGACCGAATGGCCCCAGCTCTCGAGCGTCGCGCGCATGTAGTGCAGGATATGCGGCTCGTCGTCCACCACCAGCACGCGGAGCGCCACGCCGCCGCCCGCCTGCGGCGCGGGTTGGGAGGGCAGCAGCGGCCGGCTGCCGCCCAGCAGCTCGACCGTGAAGATCGCGCCCGCTCCCGGGCTCGACTCGAGCGTGATCCGCCCCCCGTGCTCCTTTACGATGCCCTGGCAGATCGAGAGGCCGAGACCGGTCCCCTCGCCTTCGGTCTTGGTGGTGAAGAACGGCTCGAACACGCGCGGCAGCAGCTCCTCGGGGATGCCGGGGCCGTCATCCGCCACGGTCACCGCGACGCCGTCGAGCCAGCGCTTGGCCGTGATGGCGATGCGGCCCGGGCGTCCCGTGCTCGAAATTGCCTGCGCGGCGTTGTTCAGCAGGTTCACGAACACCTGCTTGATCTGGTTCGGGTTCATCTCGATGTCGGGAATGCCGGGCTCGACGGTGAGCGTGACATCGACCTTGAGCGCCATCAGCTCGTTCCTGAGGAGCGCCAGGACCGATTCGAGCATCGGCTGCACCGATTGCGGCAGTCGTTCACCCTCCTGGCGGCGGGCGAACGACAGGAGGTTCCTCACGATCGTCGCGGCCCGCTCGGCTTCCTGGCGGATCACGCGGAGCGGCTCGGCCAGGGCGGGGGGGGCGTCGCCCGACTCGGCGAGAAAGTCGGCGAAGCCCACGACCGAGGCCAGAGGGTTGTTCAGGTCGTGGGCGATGCCGGCGATCAGTTGACCGATCGCCGACATCTTCTCAGACTGTATCAACTGGTCCTGGAGCCGGCGCTTCTCGGTATGGTCCTCGAACGACACGACGGCTGCTTCGTCGTCGGAGCCTTCCATGCGGATGGCACTCACCGTGTAAACCCGGTCCGCGGTGCGGATATCGTGCGCCCCGGGTTCGGCCAGGGCGCGCGACACCACCGTCCCCCACGCCGGGGGGACGAGGCTCAGCCACGAACGGCCCGGGATCGCGGTCACCGGGAGCTGGACCAGATCGGCGAAGACGCGGTTAGCGCGGCGCACGATTCCCTGCTCGTCGATGATGCAAATCGCCTGATTGATGGCGTCGACCGTCAGCTCCCACTGACGCTTCCCGGAGGAGAGGAGCTGGAGCAGGCGCGCGTTTTCGAGCGCGATCGCGGCCTGGGAAACGACCGCCGACAGCAGGGCCAGTTCCGGCGGACCGAAGGCATCGGCCTGATCGGACGCGAGCGCCACCACCCCGATGCTCCGGCCCACCGCCTGGATCGGGGCGCCCATCCACGCGGCCACGTCCTGCGTCACCGTCACGCCGTGCCGCGCCGCCTCCTCCAGGACGTGACGGCTGAACACCATCGGCCCGCGCCGCAGGGGAAGCTGGAGCAGCGGGTCTTCGATGTGCGGCCGGTCACCGCCGCGGTGGTACGCGATCTGCAACCTGTTGCTATCGACGTCCAAGGCGACGATAGTGAGTCGCTGGGGAGCGAGCAGCTCGGTGATCGCGGCGGCCAGCCGCTCGATGACCGTTGCGGGCCGGTAGGCGCCGGCGAGATCGCGCGAGAGGGCGGTGAGCCGCGCGAGCACGTCGATCTGCGGTGAACGACTCGGAGGTGTCGACGTCGATGAGACTTGGTGCATGATCCTCGCGAACGTTCGGGCCCGCCTACGCGGGTCGGATTGCCGACTGGTACTGGTCGCCCTGGCGCGCCGCGAGCCGGGGGCGCGCGCCCGCGCCGAGCATCGCTTTGCCCGGGAAGGCCCCGATGGACTGCTCGACGAGCCGGGGCTGCTCGAGGCACTGCTGGCGCTGCGGTCGCTCGCGGTGCCGTCCGCCGCGCTGTTCGCCTACGTGGCGGTGCGCCACGCCCTGTTGGCCGCCGGTCTGGATGACCGTCCCCTGGCGGACTATCTGGCCGCCGTGCTGCTCGAGTTCGGCCGACAGGATCGGTCCACCCGGCCGCAGGCGGTCGATGACCAAACCTACCACTATCTGGCCGAAATTGTGAACGATTTGGCCCAGGATCGGGGCTCCCCGGAGCGCCGGTTTCATCTCCAGGTGCACCTGGGCAACTACGCCCTGTGGCTGGCCGGTCTGTTTCCCGATTTCATCGCGGTCCGCCGGCGGCGGCGGGGCGGACCGGATCTTCCCTATTACGACGCGCTGGGCCGGCGCGGGTTCGGGGCGGCGGCGGAGCACACGCTGGCGGAACGTTACGGCGTCGCGGCCATCTACCGTCTGGCGGCGGAGCGATTCCCCGCGGTGCGCCAGGCACTGAACCGGCTATCGGATCGCGTCTTGTTTCCCAATGCCGTGTCCGACGACCGAGTGCTGCGCAACCTCTGAGCTGAATCCCTCGAACAGCCCGGTCTCGACATCATCCTCGGGGTGCCACTGCACCCCGAGCAGCCAGGGCGCGCCCGCGTCTCGCAGCTCCACGCCCTCGATCACCCCGTCTTCGGCCCACGCCACCGCGCGCAACGACGGGGCGAGGATCTTGACGGCCTGGTGGTGCCGGCTGTTGACGCTCGCCGGATCGCCGACGGTGCGATGCAATAGCGACCCCGGCTCGACCCGCAGGGTATGGCGTCCCTTGGGGTCCACGTGGTTGATGGCCGAGGGCCGCTCGCTCGCCAGATCCTGGTAGAGCGTTCCGCCTTCGGCGACGTTGACCAGCTGGATGCCGCGGCAGATGGCGAGCACCGGGAGGCCGCGCGCGCGCGCGGCGCGGTACAGTGCGAGCTCCACCGCATCACGCGCCTGATCGGTGTCCTCGAGTCTGGCGTGCGGCGTTTCTCCGTAGCTCGACGGATGCAGGTCCTCGCCCCCGGTCAACACGAGACCGGATGCGGCGTCGAGCGCTTCCCCGGCGCGCGCCGGATCGACGAGCGGCGGGACGAGCAGGGGTGTGAGGCCCGCCGCGATCAGCGCGCGGACGTAGCTCGAGTTCAAGGCGACTCGCTCGCGGCCCAGATCGGTGCGCCGCGTCGCGCTCACCGCCACGACCCGGCTCATGGGGGTGCGGGCCTCCCGAGCAACGGGCATTTCGCGTTGCTCACCGACGCCCAGTTCACGCGCAAGCCATACAGCGGCACCGCGCGCTCGTAGTCGACCAGCGTGCCGACCCTGGCGTAACCGTCGGGCGGCCGGGGCTGCTCGTAGACCAGCACGCCGTACACGACGGCGGTCGAGTCGTCCACCAGGAGCACGCCGAACACCGTGGAGTCCCGGCCCGTCGAGTCCACGGTAATGGCCGGAATCACGTTTCGATCCAGCTCGAGGGTCAGGCGGTCACGATCCCCCGTGACGCGCGCCTGGGCCGTGTCGGCCTGGCCGGTGATGCGCACGGGCAGTACGCCGGGCAGTCCCCGGGGGGTCTCGGTCAACAGCGCGCGGGCGTCGCCTAGCTGCTGCAGGATGAGGTTCGGTCCGACGAGGAGGGCCATGCCGCAGACCGGCGAGCGGCTGCGGTCCATCGAGCAGGCGGCGAGGAGCGCCAGCGCACCGACGAGCGGCACCCGGAGGTTCATGGTCGGAAGCTAATACGAGAAGGTCAGCGTGACCGTGGCGGTCCGGACCGGCTCGAGCACGCGCGGGGCCAGGTTGTACACGTAGTTGAGCACGTTCGCGACCTTGAGGTGCAGGGTCCACGGCTCGGCGATCCAGCTCGCCCGCAGGTCGAGGACCTTGCCGGGAAACTGGCGGTCGGCGGGGAAGAGCGGGTCCTGGCGCTCGAACCGGCTGGATACGCGGAAATCGCCACCCACGCCGAGCGCGCGCCACCCATAGTCGGCGCTCAGGGTCAACAGGTGCCGAGGCCGGTAGAGCAGCGGGCGCTCCGGCACCGTGTCGTGCGCCAGCTCACGAGCGACCAGGAGCTGGTACGCGAGCGTGGTCGTGAGATGCGGCGAGAGCGGCGTGGCCGCGACGGACAGGTCGAGCCCCATCGGCCGCGCCCGCTGGACGTTCTGAAACTGAATCACCAGCGCCGGGGTGAACGCGGGTTCGATGAGCTGCCGTGCCTGGGTGAAGAACAGCGCGGCGTCGCTCCTGATCCACGGCCATGGAGTCCAGATCCGTCCCACCTCGGCCGACCATCCGTCCTCGGCCCGCAGGGCCGGGTTGGGGACCACGCGGAATCCGAGCGCGTAAGTGGTCACGAACCGCTCGGCCAGGCTCGGTGTGCGATACGCGCGGCCCAGGGAGGCGCGCCAGCTCCCGCGTGCCGTGGGCCACACGGCTCCCGCCCGGGGGCTCACGAACGCCGTGATGCCGCCGCCGTCGACGGCGAGAAAATCACCGCGCGCCCCGATCGTGACCCGCAGCGGTCCGGCGCGCTGCTCGGCTTCGGCGTAGGCCGAGTATGCGTCCTCGGTATGCGTGCGGCCGCCGCCAGTCGTGTCGCCCGAGAAGACGTTGCTCACGACATCCGACCGGGTGATCTCCAGCCCCGCCGTGACCACGTGCAGCGAGTCGGGGCGGCTGACCACGCGGCCCTCGCCCCCGATACGGTTGGCGATGGAGAAATCGGCGGCGGCGAGCGGCGGCCTCCGCTGCGGGTAGGCATCGGTAAAATGCGTGCGCACCCAGCTCGCGCGCGCCATCCAGGCCGTGCGCTCCGACGGTGTGCGGGTGACGAGCGCGGTGAAGTACCCTTTGTCGGAGCGGGTCCGGTTGCCGAGGTTCGCGGTGTCGATCAGGAACGGCTGAAACGCCTGGCCTTGATCGGCGCAGTGGCCGCTCTGGCACCACGGCTCGGGCACCTCATACTGGTCGCTGGCCCAGGCGCCGGAGAGGTTGACCTGGGTGGCGCCTTCCGGGCGCCACTCACCCTTGCCGGTCACCTGCCAGTGATCGGCCCGATCCTGCTGGCGGTAGCCGTCGGAGTGCCGGGCGCCGGCCGACAACCCGGCGCGCACGGAGCCGTGGCCGTAGGAGCCCGCGACGTCGAGGCCGTCCTCGAGGCCGGCGTGATCGCGAAAGGCCCATGCCGCGTGCGGCGGATTCGCGAAGACGCCTCCGGTGGCGCGCAGACGCGCGTGCCAACCCTCCGGGTTCTCTCGCGTGATGAGATTCACCACGCCGCCGAACGCCGAGGAGCCGTACAGAGCGGAACCCGCACCCTTGACGACTTCGACGCGATCGACCTGGTCCACCGGCACCAGATCCCAGTTGATGCCGCCGCGGTCGCCCTGGTTCGCAGGCACCCCATCCACTAGCAGCAGCACGCGGCTGCCCAGTCCCTGAACGAAGCCGGAGGAGCCGCGCACGTTGACCTGGCCGGCGATGAATTGCACGCCCGGGGCTTTGTCCACCGCTTCGTCGATCGTGTTGACCGCCCGCTGGGCGATCTGCTGTGCGCCGACGAGTGACACGCTGGTGACGGCCTGGTCGAGCAGCTGCGAGCGCTTCGCGGCGGTCACGATCGTCGGCGAGACGAGGATGGGGCGCACGGGGAGGCGGAAGTCCAGGCGGACGGCGTCGCCCGCCTTGATCACGATGCTATCACGGACGAGTCCATACCCGATGAGACCGGCGTCGATCGTCAGCCATCCCGCCGGCAGCGAATCGAAGCGATAGGCGCCGCTCGCATCCGTGAAGCGGACCGCGATCTCCCGCATGCCCCCGATGCGGGTGAGCGCGCGCACGCGGACGCGATCCAGGGCGTTCCCGGCCGTGTCGGTGACCGAGCCCCGGAGCGCGCCCGTCCCCTGGGCGCCGAGCCGTGTGCCGACGAGGAGCGCCAGCGCGATCGCGCGTCTCAGGCTCACGGGGTCGGGTGCGGCGCGGGGAAGTAGAAGGACACCGGATGCATGTTCGTGAAATCGACCGTGAAATCCGTGCCGGTCACCGCGCCGGCCACCACGATCGTGCCGGCTTTGCTCGTATCGGTGGGATCGCGATAGAACCCGGCCTCACGCAACAGGCTGTCGGCGTTTTGCGGCGACAGGGTGCCCTGCTTCTTCCAGGCGGCCAGCACCCATTGATAGGTGCCGGCGGGCAGGGCGAGAGTGTATGCCTGGGGTGCGGCGCGGGCCGCACTGTCGAGGCGCAGGGTGGGCGGGGGGAGGGGCTTGAAGTCGAAGAGGTCGTTCTGGGTCGTGGGGAAGGTCGTGTACGCGACGACGTACACGACGTCCGTGGAGTCGGGCAGCGCGCCGCGAAACGTCACCGTCCCGCAGATCCCAACGAACCCGGGCGGACAGGAGGCCTGCGGGGCGAGGCCCGCATCGCACGCGAGCGCGCCGAGAGCGATAGAGAAGAGTGCCGTGCGGGACCGCATCCTCGTCATGCCGTCCAATCTGCGACGGTCCGTTCCGACGTCAACTTGACCCCCTTCGCGGCGCGGAATAACGTAGTCAGTGCCATGCCGATCTACGAATTCCGCTGCGACCGTTGCCGCAAGCGGTTCAGTCAGTCGATGTCGATCAGCCAGCACGGGCGCAAGCGCCCGGCCTGCCCGAAGTGCGGCTCGCGGGAGGTTGAGCCCATACTCTCGGCGTTCTTCGCCAAGACCATCCGCAAGAGCTGACCCCAAGGTGTTCGAGCGTTTACGGGATGCCGTGCGGGCCGCGCTCGACGCGGCGACGCCGCCGGGGGATCTGCGCGATCTCGCCCGGCAGATGCGGGAAGCCGTGGTCGACGCGAAGGTGGCCGTGCAGGAGATGCGGGCGGCGCTGGCGCGGACCGGGGTCGAGCTCGCGGCCGAGGGCCAGCGGCTGGCGGACGCGGAGCGGCGGGGCCGGCTCGCGGCGGAGATCCAGGACCAGGAAACGGTGCAGGTCGCCGAGCGGTTCATGGCGCGCCACCGCGAGCGGGTGGGCGTGCTGGAGCGGAAACTGGCGGCGCAGCGGGAGGAGCTGGCGCTGGCGGAGCGGGACCTGGGCGAGATGCAGACGCAGCTCACCGCCGCCGATCGAGACCGGCCAGCCGCGGGGGGCGAGAGCAGCGCGGAACGCGCCTGGCGCGACATTCAAGCCGCGGGCGGGGCCCGGCCGGACGTGGATTTGCAGAACGAGCTCCTCAAGCACGACATCGACCGCGTGGCTCGTGAGCAGGCGGCGGACGAGCAGCTCGATCTCTTGAAGAAAAAACTCGGAAAGAAAAAGGAGTAACGCATGCTCCTGGCCTTGATCGTGCTGGCGCAACAGCCCATCACCGCTCCCACCGATCTGACGAAACGCGCCCACACCTACAGCATCGTGGCGTACGACGAGGGCAGCGGTGACCTCGGGATCGCGGTGCAGTCGAAGTTCCCGAACGTGGGCGGCATTGTGCCCTGGGCGAAAGCGGGGGTCGGCGCCGTCGCGACCCAGTCGCTCGGCAACACCGCATACGGCGACGACGGGCTGCGGCTCATGGCGATGGGCGCCACCGCACCGGAAGCGATGCGCATCGTGATGCGCAGCGACCAGCGGCCGTCGCAGCGGCAGGTCGGCATGGTAGACGCGCACGGCAACGCCGCGAGCTGGACCGGCGACTCCTGCTTCGACTGGGCCGGCGGGCGGACCCTCGGCGCCGACGGCCAGATCGTGCTGGGGGGGAAGGGCGCCGTGATCGTCGGGCGCCACTTCGCCGCCCAGGCCAACATCATGGTGTCCGATCAGACCGTGAAGAACATGGCGGACGCGTTCGTGCGTGCCACGGGCCCGCTCGCCGACCGGTTGATGGCGGCGCTGGTGGCGGGGCAAGCGGGCGGCGGGGACAAGCGCGGGATGGAGTCCGCCGCGCTGCTGGTGGTGCGCGCCAACGGCGGGTACCTGGGTGCCAACGACCGTTACATCGACATCCGGGTGTACGACGACACGAATCCGATCCGCGAGCTGCAGCGCCTGTATCGGCTGCACCAGCTGTATTTCTTCCAGAGCCGGCCGGAGGATCTGATTCCGATCACCGCCGATGTCGTGCGGCAGCTCGAGCCGATTCTCCTCGCGGAGCCGGTCAACCAGACGCAGAAGTGGCTCGATGCGCCGCAAGGCACCGCGAACGCGAAGTTCCTGCAGGCCCTCGAGAATTTCATGTACTGGGAAAACTACGACGTGCGGGTCCGCAACGACGGGAAGATCGATCGCGTGGCGCTGGACGACATTCTGGCCCGGCGCCGGCGGCGTCCATGAACGGCGATACCTGGTTCGGCCACCCGCGCGGACTCTCCACGCTCTTCTTCACGGAGATGTGGGAGCGGTTCAGCTACTACGGGATGCGGGGATTCCTCATCCTGTACATGACCAAGGCGCTGGGATTCAGCGACCCGCACGCGGGGTCCGTGTACGGCAACTACGTCGGGAGTGTGTGGCTGGCCGCGATCTTCGGAGGTATCATCGCCGACCGCTGGCTGGGTCAGTACCGCAGCGTGCTGTTCGGCGGAATCATCATCGCGCTGGGCCACTTCACGCTCGCGCTGCATCCACTGCCGTTCTTCTATGCCGGTCTGTCGCTGATCGTGATCGGTACCGGGCTCCTCAAGCCCAATGTCTCGACGATCGTAGGGGCGCTCTACGAGCCGGGAGATCAACGTCGCGATGCCGGGTTCTCCATCTTCTATATGGGGATCAACCTCGGCGCGCTCATCGGACCGATCATCGCGGGGAAGCTTGCCGAAGGTGTCGATTGGCACATCGGATTCGCGTGCGCTGGCGTGGGGATGACGCTCGGGTTGATCGTGTATGTGGCCGGCCGAAAGCGCCTTCAGGAGGCCATCGAGCGGCTCGGCATCGGCCCGAAGGCGGTGCCGGGCACTGCGCAACGGCGGTCAGTGCTTGACGTCCTTTCCGCCGTCATCCGTTCTCCCGTGCTCTTTTGGCGATGGCTGAAGACCTTCACGCCGCAGGAATTGAAGCGCATGGCCGTGGTGGTTGTCCTGTTTCTCTTTGCGTCCCTGTTTTGGGGCGCGTACGAGCAGGCCGGGTCCACGCTCAATCTGTTCGCCGATCGGTACGTGCACCTCGAGCTGCTGGGGATCAAGCTGTACGCGTCGTGGTTTGTCTCCGTTCAGGCATTCTTCGTCATCGTGCTATCGCCGTTGTTCGCGTTGTTGTGGATGAAGCTTGGATCGCGGCAGCCCTCCAGTCCGGCGAAATTCGTCCTCGCGCTCCTCTTTATGGGCGTCGCGTTTCTCATCCTCATGCCGGCGGGTGCGATCGCCCAGGGCGGCGTCAAGGTGAGCCCCCTCTGGCTCGTGGGCGTGTATTTCATCGAAGAACTGGGCGAGGTGTGTCTATACCCGGTCGGCCTGTCGGTGGTCACCAAGCTCGCACCCACGCGAGTTGTGGGGCTGATGATGGGTGTGTTCTTCCTCTCGAACGCGCTGGGCAACAAGCTCGCCGGCTGGTCGGCGGGATTCATCAGCACGACACCGTTGCCGACGCTGTTCGGAGTGACCGCGGGTGTGGTGCTGGTTGCCGCGCTGTTGATGCTCCTACTCATCAGGCCGCTGAAGAGGCTGATGGGGGGAGTGAGCTAGAGCCCCCAGTGATTCCCTGAACTGGTTGATCCGATCTCCATTGACCCCGGACTTGCGCCCGGGGCAGGCAAAGCCGACCGGATCAACCCCTCGGCGGTGTCCGGGGATCCGGTCGGGGTGGCGTTCGAATTGGCGAGCCACGTACTGCTTCACTCGTGCAAGATCCTTTCGATGGAGTGTCGTCACGTAGTCGCCTCTCGCCCAACGAAGCGATCCAAACACGCGCCGGTTGGCTCGGGTGGCCGAGCTGGTCTTTGCGAGGCGGACGAAATCGCAGAGCCGGATGTCGGGTCGGAAGCTCACGACGAGATGGACGTGATCGGACAACACAGCGCCTCGCAGCACACGGACGTCCGTTTGTCGGCACGCACTGGACACCGAGCTCTTTACGTCGACAGCGGCATGTGGATCGATGCACGCGACCCGCCGCCACGTGTGCCACGTGATATGCGCGTACATCTGGTAGGCATGATGAGTGGACACATGGTCCCCTGGTCGGACTCTCCTGACCCCGGGCGCCAGCCCGGGGTCCCTGGAGCAGGCTCCTCACCATAGTCCTCGGGAGTCGGAGACAGGTAACCAGAACATCGCTGTAAAGTTCCCGAACATCGCAAGTGGAGACCCGCGCCGGGCGAGTCGCTGACCTGCTCCTCGTCCGAAGCGAAGCCGTCACATGTTATCTTCGCTCCCGTGAGCGACCTCCAGGAGCGCCTCCAGGCGGCGCTGGGCAACGCCTACCGCGTCGAGCGAGAGCTCGGCGGGGGTGGAATGTCTCGCGTGTTCCTCGCCCTGGAGCCGAAGCTCAGCCGTCACGTGGTGGTGAAGGTGCTGCCGCCGGACATGGCGCCGGGGGTGAACGCCGAGCGATTCCAGCGCGAGATCCAGCTGGCGGCGTCGCTGCAACACCCGCTCATCGTCCCGCTGCTCACCGCCGAATCGTCGGGCGACCTCCTCTACTACGTGATGCCGTACATCGAAGGGGACTCGCTGCGCACGCGCCTGGCACGCGAGGAGCGCCTGTCGATCGCGGAGACCCTGCGGGTCCTGCGGGACGTCGCCGATGCGCTCACCTACGCGCACCGTCAGGGCATCGTGCATCGCGACATCAAGCCCGAGAATGTGTTGCTCGCCCAGGGGCACGCCCTCGTCACCGATTTCGGCGTCGCCAAGGCACTGAGCCGGTCCACCGGCCCCGAGGCGCTGACCACGGTCGGGGTGGCGCTCGGGACGCCGGCGTACATGTCGCCGGAGCAGGCCGCCGGAGATCCCAACATCGATGCCCGCTGCGATCTCTACGCGCTCGGCGTGCTCGGCTACGAGACGCTCACCGGGCAACCCCCGTTCACCGGCTTCACCCCCCAACAGGTGCTTGCCGCGCAGCTGACCGAGTCACCGGCGCCGGTCAGCCGACGTCGGACCGATATCCCGCCGGCGCTGGCGCACGTGATCATGCGCTGTCTCGAAAAGACACCCGGCGCCCGGTGGGATTCGGCCGCGGAGGTCCTCGCCGTGCTCGACGCGATCGCGACCCCCAGCGGCGGCACGGTGCCGGTCGCGGCGGTCCGGCGGCGCGCGCGACGCTGGTGGCTGGCGCTCGCGGCAGCGGCGCTCATCGGCGCCGGCGGCTGGTTAGCGTGGCGCGCGCACGCACGATCGGACGTCTCGGTCTCGACAAGCCGCGTGGCGGTGTTGCCCTTCACCGTGCACGGCAGCGGCGACCTCGCCTACCTCGGTGACGGCATGGTGAACCTGCTCGGGACGAGCCTGGACGGCGCCGGCGATATGCACACGGTCGATCCCCGCACCCTGCTCGGCACGCTGGCCCGCCGCCGTCCCGGCCCGCTCGACCCGGAGGCCGGTGCCGCCCTCGCCACCACCCTCGGCGCGGGGCTGTACGTGCTCGGCGACATCGTAAAGGTGGGGGACAGCCTCCACATCGAGGCGTCGCTGTACGAACACGGCCGGCCGGTCGCGCGCGGCGCGGTGGAGGGAGAGACCGAGCAGCTGTTCGGCCTCGTCGACCGGCTGGCCGCACAGCTCTTGGCCACTCGCAGCACGGGACCCGGTACGCGGGTCACTCAGATCGCCGCCGTCACCACCGCCTCGCTGCCGGCGTTGAAGGCCTACCTCGAGGGGGAGCACGAGTTTCGCGCCGGCCACTTCACGCAGGCGGCCGAATCGTTCCAGCGCGCCGTTGCCGCGGATACCATGTTCGCCCTGGCGTACTACCGGCTCAGCATCGTGGCGGAGTGGCTGGTCCATACCGATCTGGCCCGCCAGGCCGCCGAGCAGGCGGTCCGGCACGCCGACCGTCTGTCCGACCACGATCGCCAGCTGCTGCAGGCCCTCCTCGCGGGCCGACACGGCGATGCGATCGACGCCGAACGACGCTACCGGGCGATTCTGGGAACCTACCCTGACGATCTCGAGGCGTGGATTCAGCTGGGCGAGGTGTTGTTCCACTACGGGCCGATCCTCGGCCGCGGGATCGAACGCTCCCGCGAAGCGTTCGAACGGGTCCTGGCACTGGACCCGGAAAACGTGGCGGCGGTGGTCCATCTGGCCCGGGTGGCCGCCGCGGACGGGGGGCGCGCCGAGCTCGACTCGCTGGTCGCGCGCATGGTGCGCCTCAACCCCGCCGGCGACCGGCTGCTCGAAGTGGAGGTCATCCGGGCCTTCGCCGTGGGAGACAGCGCCGACCGCGAACGCGTACTGGCCCGGCTCGACCAGGAGTCCGATGTCTTGGCTCCGCAGAGCGTGCTCAGCGGAGTCCTGTACCCGAAGGATCAGTCTCACGCGACCCGCTTGATCCAGGTGTTGCTCACCCCCGAGCGATCGACCGATGCGCACGCCCTGGGGCGCGAGCTGCTGGCCTACCAGGCGATGACGCACGGGCGGCTGGGTGCCGCGCAGGCGGAGCTGCTCACGGTCGATTCCCTGGATCATGCCGCCGCCTTGGAGCACGGCGCCCTGTTCTCCCTGCTGCCGTTCGTTCCGACATCGCGGGACGAGCTGGAGCGCCTGCAGACCAGGCTGCGTGAGTGGAATGCCGCGGCCGTCCAACCCACGGCGGCCGCGACCGGTTACTACGCGATCCACAATGGCGCGCACGCGCACCTGCGTCTCTATCTGCTCGGCGCCGTGGACGCGCGGCTCGGGGATGATGCGGCGAGCCTCACCGCCGCGCGCGACCTCGAGCAGTTGCCGGGCGTGCCCTTCGCCACTACCATCGCGCGCGATCTGGCCCACGGCGTGCGCGCTCAGGTGGCGTGGCGCCACGGCCGCACCGGCGAGGCGCTCATCGAGCTCAACCAGGTGCGCATGGGGGCCGGTTACGAGCCGGGAGTGGCCTCGCCGTTCTTCTCGGAGTCGCTGGAGCGCTTCCTGCGCGCCGAGTCATTCGAGGCATCGGGGCGACGCGTGGAAGCGCTGCAAACCTACGACTCGTTCGACCTCTACAGCATCTACGATCTCATCTATCTCGGTCCGGCACGTCTGGCCCGGGCCCGGATCCTCGATCAGCTCGGTCGGCGGGAAGAGGCCATCGCCGAGTACGCCGGGTTCGTGGATTTGTGGCGGGACTGCGACCCCGAGCTGCAGCCGCTGGTGCACGAAGCGCGTCTGGCCCTGTCGCGGCTGGGGAGCCAAGCCGGTCGCTGAGAAAGGACAGTCCGATGCTCAAGAAGCTCGCTGCGCTGTTGCTCGGCGTGGGACTCTGTCTGCCCTATGGCTGCAACATTCGGCCGATCACCGGTGTGTGGCACGACGTGTCGACGGTGGTGCTGCTGGGCATCCCGGTGATCGCGACCGTGATGTACGTGCTCCACACCCTCGTGCGGCCGCTCGCCGCCTTTCACGAACGCCACGCGCGACTGCTGCACGGCGTGTTCCGGGTGATCTACTATGGTCTGATCGGCGGTTATCTCGCGTTCGCGGTCACCAAGCGCGAAGGGTGGCCCGGCCCGATCGAGACCGCCGCCGCGCTCATCGTCACGGGCGCGCTGGCCGTCTGGCAGCAGCACCGTGGCACGACCGCGGCCCGGCTGCCGTTACTCCTGCTCACGGCCACCGGGGTTCCAGAGGTCGCCTATCTGGTCGGATTCCTGCGCGACGGGACGCTACAGATCGGCGGCTGGGTGTTCACGGCCGGGTGGCTGCTCGCGGTCGCCGCGGAAGCCCAGGTGCTGTCTGCGTCACCGTCACACCCCCCCGGCGGGTAGGGGCGTCAGATCGGCTGTTCGGCGAAGTGACAGGCCGCAACGTGTCCCGGTGCGATCTCCCGCAGGGCCGGCCGTTCGGTGCGGCAACGCTCATTCTTCTTCGGGTGCGGACAACGCGGGTGGAAGGCGCATCCGGATGGCGGATGCGCGGGCGAGGGCACGTCGCCGGGCAGGACGATCCGCTGAGCGGTCGCCGCCGGGTCGGGCACGGGTACCGCGGAGAGGAGTGAGCGCGTATACGGGTGACGCGGCTGCTCGTAGACACGGGCCGCCTCTGCTCGCTCCACGATGCGCCCCAGGTACATGACGGCCACCTGGTCGGCGATGTGCTTCACGACCGCCAGGTCGTGGGCGATGAACAGGTAGGTCAGGCGGCGTTTCTGCTGCAAGTCGGCGAGGAGATTGAGCACCTGCGCCTGGACCGACACGTCGAGCGCCGACACGGGCTCGTCGCACACCAGAAACGCCGGTTCCACCGACAGGGCACGGGCGATCCCGACGCGCTGGCGCTGGCCGCCGGACAGCTCGTGCGGATAGCGATCGGCGAGCTCCGGATCGAGACCAACCTCGTCCAACAGCGCGCCCACCCGCGCATCACGCTGCGGCTTGGGCGCGAGGTCGTGAATGGCGAGCGGCTCGCGCAGCGTCTGGCGGACCGTCATCCGCGGATTGAGCGAGCTGTAGGGGTCCTGGAACACGATCTGGATGCGGCGGCGCAGCCGGCGCAGCGGACCGGCCGCGAGCGAAAAGACGTCGACCCCGTCGAGCCGGAACGAGCCGGAGCTGGGCTCGGTGAGACGCAACAGGGTCCGGGCCACCGTGGTCTTCCCGGAGCCTGATTCTCCTACCAGGCCGAGGGTCGTACCGGCCGGGATGGTGAAGCTCACGCCATCCACCGCGCGAACGGCGGCACGCGGACGGCCCAGGCCGAGCCAGGAGCGCTCGCCCGGATAGTGCTTGACGAGATCCTGGACGTCGACGAGCGGTGCGGGCGCCGTCACCGGGCGGCCTCCTCGCGCCGGCGCGCGGGCTCGGCCACGAGCCAGCAGCGGGCAGTGTGGCCGGCCGTTCCCGCCTCGAGCAACGGCGGCTCTTCGGTACGGCACTTGTCCCAGGCGTAGGGGCAGCGCGGATGAAACCGGCAGCCCGGCGGCCACGCCGTGGCCGCGGGGACCGAGCCCGGAATGCTGTGGAGACGCGCGCGAGGCCGGTCGAGCCGCGGAATCGACTCCATCAGTCCTTCGGTGTACGGGTGCTGCGGCCGGGCGAACAGCTCCCGGGTCGACGCCGTCTCCACCACCTGTCCAGCGTACATCACGACCACCCGGTCGGTCGTGCCGGCCACCACGCCCAGGTCATGGGTGATGAGCAGGACCGCCATGCCGAGCTCTCGCTGCAGCCGCTCGAGCAGCTCGAGGATCTGCGCCTGGATGGTGACGTCGAGCGCGGTGGTCGGCTCGTCGGCGATGAGGATCTGCGGGTGGCAGATGAGCGCCATCGCGATCATGACGCGCTGGCGCATTCCGCCCGAGAGCTGGTGCGGGTAGTGGTCGGTCCGCTCCTCCGGCTCGGGGATGCCCACCTGTCGCAGCAAGTCGATCGCGCGGCTCCGCGCCGCCGCGCGGGAGAGCCGCTGGTGCACGATCGCCGCTTCCGCGACCTGATCCCCGATGGTCAGCACGGGGTTCAGGGAGGTCATCGGCTCCTGGAAGATCATCGCGATACGGTTGCCGCGGACGGCCCGGAGGTCGCGCGGAGCGAGCGTCAGGAGGTTGCGGCCTTCGAACTCGATGAGGCTGCCGGGGCGGATGTGCCCCGGCGGCTCGGGGACGAGCCGCAGGATCGAGAGCGAGAGGACCGTCTTGCCGCACCCCGACTCGCCCACGACGCCGAGCGTTTCGCCCGGGTAGAGGTCCAGGGAGACGCCGTCGACCGCCCGAGCAGTGCCGCTGCCGCGGTCGGTCACGAAGTAGGTACGAAGATCGCGGATGCGGAGCAGGGGCTCCGTCATGGCGGGCAAAGATAACGCCTCATGCTGGGGCAGCGGACTATGACTTCCTCGGATCGAGCGCGTCGCGCAGCGCATCCCCTACGGTGTTCAGCGCCATGACGACGAGTGCGATCGCGAGGCCGGGGAAGATCGAGGTCAACGGCGCGACCATGAGCTGGTCGCGCCCGTCGGCGATCATGTTGCCCCAGCTCGGCTGGGGGGGTTGGATGCCCACGCCCAGGAACGACAGGCCCGTTTCGAGCAACAGCATGTTGCCGATTCCGAGGGCCGCGGACACGATCAGCGGGGCGGCGGCGTTGGGGACGATGTGCCGGACAATGACGCGCCACGGTCCGGCACCGAGCGAGCGGGCGGCGTCGGTGAACGGTCGCTCGCGCAGGGTGAGCACCTCCGCGCGTACGATGCGGCTGGTCGCGAACCATCCCGTGAGGCCGAGCAACAGGATCAGGGGAGCCACGCCCAGCCGCTCCCACACGGCGATCGCGGCGAGCACGAGAAAGATGCGCGGCACCGACAGCCCGACGTCGACGACGCGCATCAGCACGCCGTCCACCCAGCCGCGGAAGTACCCGGCAGCCGCACCGACCATCCCGCCCAGCGAGACGGCGACGAGCATCCCCAGCGTTCCCACACCCAGCGAGACGCGGGCGCCATACACCAGGCGGCTCCAGACGTCGCGGCTGTAGAAGTCGGTCCCAAGCGGGTACTGCCAGCTGGGCGGGCGGTTCTGCAAGTCGGTGATGTTGATCTGCGTCGAGGGGAGGATGGGAGCGACGAGCGGGGCACACAGTGCCAGGGTGGCGAGCAGGACCAGGACCGCGAGCCCTACCGCGGCCGCCGGATGCCGGAAGAAACGGCGCCCCGAGTCCCGCCGGGCGCGCCGCGCGACGCGGCGACTCCACGCGACGACCGCCGCCGTCCAGGCGACCGTGGCGAACAGCGTGAGCCAGGACGCGATGGTCACGCGGAGAGCCGGATGCGCGGATCGGCGGCGGCGGTGATCACATCGGCGACGAGGCTGCCGACCACAACCGCGGCGCTCACGAGCATGGTCGTTCCCAGCACCACGGGGTAGTCGCGGGCCGAGATGGCGTCGGCCGCGAGCTTCCCGAGTCCGGGCCAGGAGAACACGGTTTCGACGAGCACCGCACCGGTGAGGAGAAACGGCAGCGCGAGTCCCAGCAACGAGATCACCGGCAGGAGGGCGTCGCGCAGGGCGTGGCGCACGAGCACGGCGCGCTCCGGGAGTCCCTTGGCGCGTGCGGTGCGCACGTAGTCCTGGCCCAACGCCTCGAGCAGGGCGGCGCGTTGAAAGCGGGCGGTGCCGCCGGCTCCGACGATCCCGAGGGTGAGCGCCGGCAGCGCGAGGTGGCGGAGCCGGTCGAGCAGCCTGCCACCGAGCGGCAGCGCGTCGTGGAGGACGGGATCGGTGATCCCGCCGACGGGGAACCAGTGCAACCACTGCGCGAACACCAGGAGGAGAACCAGGCCGAGCCAGAAGGTCGGCAGCGAATAGAAGAAGAGCGTCAGATTGGTGAGGGCCACGTCCGAGCGGCGTCGCACGCGCGCCGCCTGGAACACACCGATCGTGATCCCGAGCGCGAAATCGAGAAGGAGCGCGGTCCCGGCGAGGAGAACGGTGTTGGGGAGTGCATTGCCGATCATCTCGGCGACGGGGCGCCGCCGGCTGAAGGACTCGCCCAGCTCACCGTGGGCGAGGGCCGCCAGGTACCGCACGTATTGCACCGGCAGCGGCTGATCGAGGCCGAATGTGTTCTTGAGCCGTTCGATCGCCGCCGGATTCACCGGCCGGCCCTCCGGCGGCAGGAACGGCTCGCCGGGAGCCAGGTGGACGGCCGCGAAGGTGAGGGTAACGACCGCGAAGACGATGGCGATCCCGGCGGCGACGCGCCGCAGGAGCCACGGCAGCACTCAGCCTCCCACGCGATCCCGCTCGTTCAGCTTGCCGGGGGGGATGCGCCAGGTCCACAAGAGCGCCCACCACGAATCGGGGCGGATCCGCACGTCGGCCACGCGAGAGTCCACCGCGGCGATGTTGTCCACCGAAAACAGCATGATCCCCGGGGCGTCGTGCGCCAGCGTACCGAAAGCGGCGATCCAGGCCGCTTTCGCGGCTTCGGGCGTCGCCGCTGAAGTCGCGGCGGCGACCTGACGATCGAACGTCGCGCTGGCATAGCGGCCGTAGTTCGAGCCGCCGCCGGTCCCCCAAATCCCGGGGACGCTGGCGGTGGGCGTGGGGTCGGTGTTCCAGGACTCGAGCACGGCGTCGAACCCTCCGCCCTGGACGCGCTCGTCCATGGCGGCGCGCTCCATCTGGTCGATCAAGACTTCCACCCCGACGGCTTTGAGCTGCTCTTGCAGCAGCAAGGCGTATTGCTGGCGCACCGCGCTGCTGGAGGGCACCACCAGGTGGAAACTCAGCTTCTTGCCGGCGCGATCACGCACTCCGTCCCCATTGGTATCCCGCCACCCCCGTCCCGCGAGCAGCTGCGCCGCTTGCGCGGTGTCGTAGGGAGGAACCGTGAGCTCGGGGACCCAGAGCCACTTCCACTGCTGGGGCATCGGCCCGGGTGGGATCTTGGCGTGACCGGCGAACACGCTCTGCAGCATGCTGGGGCGATCGGTGGCCAGCACCAGCGCGCGGCGGACGTCGGGGTCGGCGAAGATCGGATGCGGGCGCGACACGTCGCCATTTGCGCGGAAATTGAATTGCAGGAAGGTGTACGTCGATCCGTCGTACGGATACAGGGTCAGGTGTCCCGCGTCCTGCGCCCGCTTGATGTTGGGCGGCGTGATGAGCACCTCCACGGCATCGGCTTCGCCGGCCACCACCTGGGTGATAGCGGTGTTCAAGTCGCTGGCGAAGCGCCAGATCACCCGCCGCAGATGGGGGCGGCCGAGGAAGAACGTCGAGTCGGCGGCGAGCTCGAGGGTCTGCCCCTGCGTCCAGCGCACGAAGCGATACGGGCCGTCGCCGACCGGCGCGCGGCCGAACTCGACGGTTTGCCAGGTGCCGCGCGGCACGTTCGCCAGCAGGTGCGCCGGGAGGATCCGCATGTGAAACACCGCGTCGAAGAACATCTCCGGGTACCGGTCTCGAAACCGGAATACCGCGGTGAGGGAATCCGGGGCGGTGACCGACGCGATGTGGCTCAGCGCGGTGCGATCGCCGGAGGCGATCGCGGTGTCGGTGTACGCGTCGAAGGTGAACACCACGTCCGCCGCGGTGACTGCCGGTCCGTCCTGCCAGCGCGCGCGCGGGTCGAGGTGGAAGACGAGCGTCAGCGGGTCGGTCCATTCCCAGCTGCGCGCGAGCTGCGGGACGAACCCCGCGTCGCCGATCGTGCCGCCGTCCGGGGCGAGGTCGGCCAGCCGGAGGAAGATCTGGTCGAACACATCGCGGTCGAGCGACGCGTCGGACACGGGAGGCAGCAGCGTCGTCACCTCGCCGGTGCCGGCGATCACGAAGGTGCCGCAATACTCGCCGCTGCAGCCTCCGCGGCGGCTGCACCCCGCCGCCGTGAGGATGCCCAGGGCCACGACCACGGGAACGCGCCGGAACCACGAGGAAGTGATCATCCCGTAAGATTTCACGGGGCCGCTAGCGGCGCCAGGTCCAGTCGGGGTCACTGAAGACGGATGGGCGGATGGGTGGGTCAGCGGATGGCGCGAGGGGCTCGCCCCAGGTTTCCAGGATCGCGCCCGCCACCTCCTCGAATTGCACGACCCTCCCGAGTACGGCAGACAAGGAGGAGTCGGAGCTGACGGCCGACGGCTGACGGCTGACGGCGTTGATGATGTCCTGCGAGCCGTCCAGCAGAATCGAGCCGTGCTGGAGAAACCCCGTGCCGCGGCGCACCTGCGCCGAGCCGATCACTTTCCTGCCCTCGACCACCACTTCGCCTCCCGCCGGGGCCGCGAAACACGGACCGGCGCCGAGATGGCTCGCGCGCCGGGGCGGGGCAAGATCGGCGGGGACGCCGAGGGCGCGCAGTGCCGCGGCGAGGCGCGCATGGATCGCGTGGTAGCTCTCGGCCAGCGTGCCGAACGCCGCCACCGGAGCCGCGACGGCGTACGTCAGCTCGGCGTCGTGCCAGACCGCGCGTCCGCCGGTGGGACGCCGCACCACGTCGAGGCCGCGCCGCTCGATGGCAGCGCGATCATAGCGCGACCGCGCGGGTTCGTTGCGGCCGAAGGACAGGCAGGGCGGTGACCAGCGGTACAGCCGCAGCGTCGGGCGGCCGGTGCGTGCGACGTCCTCGAGCAGCGCATCGTCGAACGCCATGTTCCAGTCGCCCGGGTGGCCCGCCGGGTCGACGACCAGACGCCACTCAAACGGCGGCGTAGTCCTCCACCGGCGGACACACGCAGACGAGATTGCGATCGCCGTACGCCCCGTCGACGCGGCCCACCGCGGGCCAGATCTTGTGCTCCCGCGTGGCGGGGGAGGGGAAGGCGGCCCGCTCGCGCGCATAGGGCCGGTCCCAGGCGTCGGCCAGCAGGTCGGCCAGCGTGTGGGGGGCGTTCTTCAGCAGGTTGTTCTCCCGGTCGGCGGTGCCCGTCTCGACTTCGCGGATCTCATCACGGATCGCGATCATCGCCTCGCAGAAGCGATCCAGCTCCTGTTTCGATTCGCTCTCGGTGGGCTCGATCATCAGCGTGCCGGCCACGGGGAAGGAGACCGTAGGCGGATGGAACCCGTAATCGATGATGCGCTTCGCGATGTCCTCGACCTCGATCCCGGCGGATTGCTTGAACGGGCGCGTGTCGATGATGCACTCGTGTGCGATCAACCCGTGCGCGCCCGAGTAGAGCAGGTCGTAGTGTCCTGCCAGGCGGCGCGCGATGTAGTTGGCGTTGAGGATCGCGACCTTGGTCGCTTCGACCAGTCCCTCCTGTCCCATGAGCGAGATGTAGGCCCACGAGATCGGGAGAATCGCCGCGCTGCCCCAGGGTGCCGACGCGACGGTTCCGCACGCCTGCGGATGGCCGAGCGGCACGACGGGGTGATCGGGGAGATACGGCGCCAGATGCCGGGCGACGGCGATCGGTCCCATCCCGGGGCCGCCGCCGCCGTGCGGGATGCAGAACGTCTTGTGCAGGTTGAGATGACAGACGTCGGCGCCGATGTCGGCGGGGCGGCACAGGCCCACCTGGGCGTTCAGGTTGGCGCCGTCCATGTACACCTGGCCGCCCGAGGCGTGGACGATCTTGCAGACATCGCGGATCGTGGCCTCGAACACGCCGTGGGTCGACGGATAGGTCACCATCAACGCCGCGAGCGTGTTCGCGTACTGGGCGGCCTTGGCGCGAAGATCGGCCAGATCGATGTTGCCCTGCGTATCGGTCTTCACCACCACCACCTGCATGCCCGCCATCACGGCGCTCGCGGGGTTGGTGCCGTGCGCCGACTGCGGAATGAGGCAGGTGGTCCGCTTGGTATCGCCGCGGGCGCGATGGTAGGCGCGGATGACGAGCAAGCCGGCGAACTCGCCCTGCGACCCCGCGTTGGGCTGCAGCGACACGGCGGCGAACCCGGTGATTTCGGCCAACTGGTCCTCCAGCTGACGGAACAGCATCTGATAGCCCTGCGCCTGGGACAACGGCGCGAACGGGTGCAACCGGTTGAACTCGCGCCACGACACGGGGACCATCTCGGTCGTGGCGTTCAACTTCAGGGTGCACGAGCCGAGCGGGATCATCGCGGTCGTGAGCGAGAGGTCGCGGGCTTCGAGGCGCTTCAGGTAGCGCAGCATCTCAGTTTCCGACCGGTAGCGGTGGAACACGGGATGCGTGAGGTACGGCGAACGCCGCTGGAGGGCGGTCGGGATCGCGCTCTCGGCGTGCGCTTCCGACTCGTCGACCATGTAGGGCAGCCCTTCGTTCAGCGAAAAGACCGCGATCAAATCAGCCAAGTCCCCCACGGTCACCGTCTCGTCCAACGCGATGACGAGTCGGTCGGGCGGGAGCGCCCGCAGGTTGATGCCGCGAGCCCAGGCGGCGTCGAGCAGCCGCGGCAGCGCCCACGGCTCCACGGCGATGCACACCGTGTCGAAGAAGCCGTCGTGGACGAGATGGAAGCCCATCCGCTGCAGCGCCTTGGCCAGGAGCCCGGTGAGGGCGTGCACCCGCTGGGCGATGCGGCGCAGTCCGTCCGGGCCGTGATACACGGCGTACATGCCCGCCATCACGGCGAGGAGGACCTGCGCGGTGCAGATGTTGCTCGTCGCCTTCTCGCGGCGGATGTGCTGCTCGCGCGTCTGCAACGCCATACGCAACGCGGGTCGTCCGGCGCGGTCCTTGGACACCCCGATGATGCGGCCGGGCAGGTGCCGTTTGTGGGCGTCGCGGGTCGCGAAGAACGCCGCGTGGGGACCACCGTAGCCCATCGGGACGCCGAACCGCTGGCTGTTGCCCACCGCCATGTCGGCGCCCCACTCCCCCGGCGGGACGAGGAGCGTGAGCGCGAGCAGGTCGGTCGCCGCCGTGACCAGGGCGCCGGCCGCGTGCGCCCGCTCGCACAGGGCGCGGAAGTCCCGTAACCGGCCGTCGGTGCCCGGATACTGCACGAGCGCCCCGATCACACCATCTCCGAACCGGAACGACTCCGGATCCCCGACGACGATCTCGATGCCCCGGGCGTCGGCCCGGGTGCGTATCACCGCGATCGTCTGCGGGTGACACTCCTCGTCCACACAATAGACCGGCCGGCCCTTCGACCCGGCGACCGCCTCGGTCACGTGCATCGCTTCGGCCGCCGCGGTCGCCTCGTCCAGCAGCGACGCGTTGGCGACCTCGAGCCCCGTCAGGTCCGCCACCATCGTCTGGAAGTTCAGCAGAGCTTCCAGCCGGCCCTGCGCGATCTCCGCCTGGTAGGGCGTGTAGGCGGTGTACCAGCCGGGGTTTTCCAGCACGTTGCGCTGGATCACCTGCGGCGTGAAGCAGGCGTGGTAGCCCATGCCGAGATAGGAGCGGAACGGCTGGTTCTGGCTGGCGATGCGACGCAGCGCCTGGAGCACTTCGCGCTCGTCGCGTCCGGGCGGCAGGGCGAGCGGCCGGCGCAGGCGGATGTCTTCGGGGACGACCGCGTCGATGAAGGCATCGAGCGAGTCATAGCCCAGGAGCGCCAGCATCTCGCGCTGCTCTTCGGCGCGGGGGCCGATGTGACGCGTGCGAAAGACGTCGGGATGGACGAGGTCGGCGGAGTTCGACATGCGGGTGGTCGGGGTTCTCGAGTTCAGGGGACGGTGTGGGACTCGCCCGGAGCGAGGATGACGACCTCGGCGGTGCGGCCCACCTGCTGCTTGAAGGCGTCGGGGTCGGCGGCGATGACGTCCCACGTATTGTAGTGCATTGGAATCGCGACGCGAGGCTGGACGAATTCGACCGCCCGGACGGCGTCCTCGACGCCCATCGTATAGTTGTCGCCGATCGGCACCAGCATCACCTCCACGCGGCCCTTGAGCAGCTGCATCTCCATCGTCAGCCCGGTGTCGCCGGTGTGGTACACCGTGGTGCCGCCCAGGGTGAGGACGACCCCGCAAGGGTTCGTAGTGTGCGAGCCGTCGTCCCCTTTGATCCCGCCGCCGTGAAAAGCGGGGACGAGCTTCACCGTGCCGAACGGAAACCGATGGCTGCCGCCGATATGCATCGCATGCGCGGTGCCGCCATGCTCGTCGCAGAACGCGGCCAGCTCGGCCGTCGCGACGATCGTGGCGCCGTCACGCCGGGCGAGCGGGAGGGCATCACCGAGATGATCGCCGTGGCCGTGGGACAGCAGGATCGCATCGAGCTTCGGAACGCGGTCGGCTGGAATGTCCGCTTTCGGGTTGCCGGTGAGGAAGGGATCGAAGATCACCCGCTTTCCGTCGCCTTCGGCGGTGAAACAGGCGTGGCCGTGGAAGGTGAGGGTCAACATGGACGTCAGACATCAGACATCAGACATCAGACTACTGACGTCCGACGTCTGATGTCATGGTGTTTCATTTGCTGCCGATGTGCTTCTCGTACGCCGCCGCGTCGAGCAATCCGGTCAACTCGGCTGCGTCCTTCACCTTGAGCTTGATCATCCAGCCGGCTCCGTACGGATCGCGGTTCACGAGCGCGGGATCTCCGTCCAGGCCGCCGTTGGCCTCCACCACCGTGCCGGCGACCGGGCAGTACAGCTCGGAGACCGCCTTCACCGCTTCGATCGTTCCGAAGACCTGCATCTTCGCGAACGTCGCGCCGGGCTTGGGGAGCTCCACGAAGACCACATCCCCCAGCTCGCCCTGGGCGTAGTCGGTGATCCCGATCTGCACGGTGGCGGGATCGGCGGTGGTCTTGACGTACTCGTGTTCTGCCGTGTAGCGGAGATCTTTGGGGACGTTGGCCATGCCGGCGGTCGCTTTCGACTGGAGGTGGCGGGAACGCGGGCGAAGCTAGGGACGGCGGAAACCCGTGTCAAGCTTGCTCTTTGGCCGCCGCCCGGCGCTCGAGCTCGGCGTACACCGCCCGCGCGCGGCGCTCCAGTTCTTCCAGCGTTCCGTCGTTGTCGATCACAAACTGACTCTTCTTGCGCTTGCGCTCGGACGCCTGCTGGGCGGCGATCATCCGGTCGGCATCGTCGGCCGAGAGCCCCCGCAGGGCGCGCAGCCGCGCGCGCCGCACCGCGACCGGCGCATCGACCAGCACGACGGCGTCGAACTGGTCCGGATCGAGCACTTCGAAGAGCAGCGGGATGTCGTTGACCACGATCCGGTCGCCGCGCTTCCAGGCCGCGTCCAGCAGCGCTTCACGGCGCCGCTCGACCGCGGGATGCACCAGCGCGTTGAGCGCGGCCAGCGACGCGTCGTCGCCCAGCACCTTGGAGCGCAAGGCCGCCCGATCGAGCGTCCCGTCGGGCGAGAGCACCTCAGGACCGAACCGCCGGGCGATGGCGGCGAGCACGGCCGTGCCGGGCGCTTCGACCTCCCGGACCAGCTCGTCGGCATCGATGATGGTGGCGCCCCATTGCCGGAACAGGGCGATAACGGTGGACTTGCCGGCGGCGATGTTGCCGGTGAGAGCGATGTTGAGCATAAGACGGACGTCAGACGTCAGACATCAGTGCTGACGTCTGATGTCTGATGTCTAGAGCAGGGCGGTCTGATCTTCATCGGCTTTCGGGACTTTATGACAATGCCGGCACCGCGCCTCGTAGCTCTCACTCCCGCCGACCATGATCGTGGGACTGTCCCAGGGCGCCGGCTGGCCGTCCACCAGCCGCTGATTGCGGCTCGCCGGACCACCGCACACGACGCAGATGGCATGCAGCTTGTCGATGACCTCGGCGGCGCACATCAGCCGGGGCATCGGCCCGAAGGGGAGCCCGCGGAAGTCCACGTCGGTGCCCGCGAGGATGACGCGGACGCCCCTGTCGGCGAGCGCACCCGCCACCGTCACGATCCCCTCGTCGAGAAACTGCGCCTCGTCCACCGCGACGACCTCGGTGCCGCTCCGGATGCCCCGCTGAATCTGCTCGGCGCTGTCGATCGGCTCGGCCTCGACGGTGATCCCGTCGTGCGTGGTCACGGAGTACAGCCCGGCGTAACGGGCGTCGAGATGGGACTTGAAGACCTGGACCTGCTTGCGGGCAATGGCCGCCCGCCGCACGCGGCGGATCAGCTCCTCGCTCTTGCCGGAGAACATCACGCCGGCGATGACTTCGATCCAACCTGGGCGGGTACCGTGGAACATGGCGCTGCAAGCTCACCGGGGGTGGGTCGGAGGGCAAGCGGAGGGCGAGGAGGATGACGGTGGCGCGTCGTGGGTGTTGGGGGGGAGATGGGGAGGTTTATGAAGGTGGGCGGAGGTGGCTAAAAGGGCCGGAGTCTTGCGGATTTCCGGGGTGGGTGCCCATATTGTCGAGAGATTTCAAGGCTTTTCGGGGGCCCCCCCGTGAAAGGGGCTGATTTGCGAGGCTTTCCCCTTACCAACCCTCTTGTGAGGAGCGTGCTGTGAACAAAGCCGACCTGATAGCGGCGCTGGCGATGCGGACGAAGATGTCCAAAGCCGATGCCGGCCGTGCGGTCGAAGCCCTGTTCGAC
>JBGPHP010000006.1:0-35426 GCA_041484445.1 Gemmatimonadota bacterium | reverse complement strand
GGCGCCATCGCCATGATCGCGTCCGCCCCGTTCGACAACTGGTGGCACAACGCCTACGGGCTGGACGTGAAGGTGCTGTCGCCGCCGCACGTCATCCTGGCGCTCGGGTTCACCGGCATTCAGGTGGGCGCGTTGCTGCTGCTCGCGGCGCGTCAGCACGCGGAGGGCACGGATGCGCCGCACGCCACCGCGTACCGCGTGCTGTTCGCCTACGCGGCCGGCTTGCTCGTCGCCAATGCGGCAATCATGGGCTTCGAGTACATCGGCTTCCCGAATGCCGCCCACAACGCCCGCTACTACAAGATCTGCGCGCTCGTCTTTCCTTTCTTACTCGCCGCCGCGGCGCGCGCCTCCACCTTGCGCTGGCCCGCCACCACCGCCGCCGCGGCCTACATGGCGGTCAACCTCCTGATGCTCTGGATGCTGCCGCTGTTTCCGGCGACCCCGCGCCTCGCCCCGATCTACAACGCCGTGCACAGCTTCGTCCCGCCCCCCGTCCCCATCCTGCTCGTCGTCCCGGCGCTGGTGATCGATCTCGTCCTGCGGCGCGGCCCCGAGAGCTTTTGGGGACGCGCCGCGCTGGTGGGGATCGGGTTCGTCCTGGTACTGCTCGCGGTGCAGTGGACCGCCACGACGTTTCTGATCAGCCCGCGCGCCGAGAACTTCCTGTTCGGGGCCCAGCGCTGGAGCTACAACAATCAGATCGGCCCGTGGCGCTACGAGTTCTGGAGGATCAAGCCGGATCCCCTGACCGCGGGGGGCGTAGTGACAGCCGTGGCGATCGGCGTCGCGTCGACCCGAGTGGGGTTGTGGTGGGGCGCGTGGATGGCGCGCGTGCGGCGATGACCGTGCAGCGGCGGCTCGGAGGCACGGTGGTCGCGGCGGCGGCGGCGCTCCTGGCCACGGCGCACGTCGGCAGTCCCGACACGATCTTCGAAGGCGCGGCGGGTCCCTATGGGATTCGCGTGATCGTGCGGCCTCCGGGGGTAGTCCCCGGACAGGCCGACATCACCGTGCGGATCCTCACGGGAGAGGGTGTCCGCGCGGTCCTCGTGTTGCCGCTGCGCGGCGGACGCCAGACCGCGGAGGAGCCGCCGCCCGACAGCGCGACGACGGTCGCAGGCGATGCGCGCCTGTTCAGCGCCCACCTCTGGCTGATGGAAGGCGGCGCGTACAGCATCCAGGTGGATGTGCGCGGGGATGCGGGAGCGGGCCGGGCCGTCGTCCCGGTGAACTCGATCGCGACCCGCCGTCTCGGATTCGCCACTCCCCTCGCCATCGGGCTGCTCGCCCTCGGCGCATTCCTCCTGGTCGGCGCGCTGACGATCGTCGGGGCCGCCGTGCGCGAAAGCGTGCTGTCGCCCGGCGCCGAACCCGACGCCGCGCGCCGAAGCCGGTCGTGGTGGGTCCGGATCGCCACCGTCCCGCTGCTCGCCATCGCGGTGCTGGGCGGCAAGCGGTGGTGGGACGACGTCGACGCGGAGTACCGCAGCAGCCTGTTCCGCCCGATGCAAGTGGCCTCGGACGTTGTCGTGGTGGGCGGCGCACGGACGCTGCGCCTCGCCATCACCGATTCCGAATGGCTGGGCCGTCAATACACACCGCTCATTCCGGATCACGGCAAGCTCATGCACCTGTTTCTGGTGCGCGACGACCTGGGTGCATTCGCGCACCTCCACCCCGTCATGCAGGACTCGAGCGATTTCATCGCGGCGGTGCCACCGCTCGCCGCCGGCCGCTATCGGCTGTATGCCGACGTCGTACACGAAAGCGGCTTCACGCAGACGTTGCTGGATACGATGGTCGTCCCCCCGGCCGGCCCCGCCTGGCGGCCGACGGATCCGGACGACTCGTGGTGGGCGAGCGATCGGCCGTTCGGCGGCGGCCATCCACTTCGGGCGTTGTTGGCGGATGGGTCCGCCATGGCGTGGGTGCGTGGTGCGGTACCGCTCGTCGCGGGACGCGATCTCGATCTGCAGTTCATCGTGATCGCGCCCGACGGCCGGCCGGCGGCGCTCGAGCCGTATATGGGGATGGCCAGTCACGCGGTCATCGCCCGCGACGACGGCGCGGTATTCGTCCACCTGCACCCGGCCGGGACCATCACCATGGCCTCACAGCTGGTGTATGCGCTGCGCGAGCCGGGCGATTCGATCCGCGGACGTCTGGGCGCGAGGATCACGACCGCGGAGCGGGCGATGACGAGGGGGAGCGGAGCGCCAGCAGGCGCCGTGTCGTTCCCGTACGCCTTTCCGCAACCGGGTCGCTACCGCGTGTGGGTGCAGGTGAAGCGCGGCGGCCGGATCCTGACGGGAGTCTTCGACACGCAGGTCATGCCTCCGTCGCCCTGAGCCGCTTCAGGAAACACCAAACCCGGCGCTGAAAGCTCGCCGGGCTGGTCGGTCGGGTGAGGTGGCCGTCACACCTCGGTCCACGACCTGAAGGGAATACCGCCACGCGGCGTCTTGGTTCCAACACGCCCGCGGCCGGTTCCGGAAGGCGAGCGGAATCTGCCGCCGTGGCGATGCGGCGCGGTGGGGATCGCGTGCGCGCCCTGTCAGGATTCGGTCAACCCGAGGGGCGGGCACATGAATTGCGAGTTAGCATTCTCCGCCATGCGATTTCCGCATCCCGCCCGACGGCCCCGCGCGGCATCCATTACCGCACTCCTGGTGCTGGCGCTGGCGTTCGCGGTCGTGCTGGCGCTCCAGGCTGTCGGCGCGACGCAATACCAGAAGGCGCAAGCCGAGCGCGTGTTGCGGGACTATTCCGCATATGCCGCTGCACGATTTGCCTCACGCACCGCGGCCACGCTGTGGTATTACAACTTCGTGCCCGCGATCAAGGCGGTCGATCACGCGCGGGGGAAGTACGGCCGCGTCATCGATCCGGCACGGACGCGACCGCCCGAAGATTCCGAGGCCGTCCCCTTCTTCCGCCGCATCCGCTACGCCTACGAGCTGGACACGGCCACCCGGCATCTCGTCTTTGGCGGCCCCGCGCCCTCGCCGGCGTGGCAAGCCTGGCTCGCGGATACCATCGCGGTGCAGATGCATGCGCTCCCCTCCGTGATGGAAGACGTGGCCGCCGTGCTGGGCGGACCTCGGGGCGAGCCGCCGATGCTCACGGTGTTCACCCTGCCACGCGCGTCCGCGCACGCGCAGGCCCACCTGCTCGGATTCGTGGCGGAGGTGGACGCGCTCACCCCGACCTTCGCATTCGTGGACACGAGCGGGCCGCTCCTGGTCAAAGCGCTGACGGGCGGGGTCACCCTCGATTCCGTCGGGTCGGTCATCGTCCGGGACGCTCGGGGGGGGCGACTCTACCAGAGCGTGCCCCAGTACCAGTCGACGATCACCGGCCACGACACGCTCGGCAACTTCGTGGCGAACATCCAGGTGGACGTCTCGCTGCGGCCCGGCATCGCGGGCCAGCTCGTGATCGGTGGCCTCCCCAAGTCGCGGCTGCCGCTGCTCGCGACGCTGCTGCTGCTCACAGCGGGGCTGATCGTGATCGCCTTGATCCAGCTGCGGCGCGAGTCGGACCTGGCGGTCTTGCGCACGCAATTCGTGTCCGGCGTCTCGCACGAGCTGCGCACGCCCCTCGCCCAGATCCGGATGTTCGCCGAAACGCTGGTCCTGGGCCGCATCCGCACGGAGGACGAGCGCACGCGCTCGCTGGAGATCATCGACCAGGAAGCGCGCCGCCTGACGAACCTGGTGGAGAACCTGCTGCACTTCTCGCGCTCCGAGCGCCAGTCGCTGCGCGTGGCGCCCGTGCCGACGGTGGTCGGCCCGCTGATCCGGGCGGTGCTGGAGAGCTTCGCGCCGCTCACGGAGACCCGTCACGTCCGGCTCGTCACATCCCTCCCCGACGGCGTCGTGGCCTGGGCCGACGAAGGCGCGCTGCGCCAGATGCTCCTCAATCTGCTCGACAACGCCGTGAAGTACGGTCCGGAAGGACAGGTCGTCACCGTCGGCATCGATCCACCCGGCGGCGATCGCGTGCGCATCTGGGTGCAGGATCAGGGGCCCGGAGTCCCGGCGGCGGACCGCGAGCGCATCTGGGAGCAGTTCTGGCGGCTCGAGCGCGACCGGGGCTCGGCAGTGGCCGGCACAGGCATCGGCCTGTCGGTGGTCCGTGAGCTCGCGGCGCTGCACCGCGGTCGCTCGTACGTGGAGACCGCTCCGGGCGGCGGCTGCCGTTTCGTCCTCGAGCTGCCGACGGCGCCTCATCCCGGACCCGCGCACCCCACCGCCGCGCCGCCCCTGGAGCCCACCCCCGCCCGGGCGGACGCATGAAACGCGTACTCGTCATCGAAGACAACCGCGACCTGGCCTACGGCCTGCGCAACAACCTCGAGATCGAAGGCTATCAAGTCGAGGTGGCCGATGACGGGCCGAAGGGCCTGATGCGGGCACGCGCCGGCGCTCCCGATCTCATCATCCTCGATCTCATGCTCCCGGGCATGGACGGCTACCGGGTGCTGCGCGCGCTGCGGGAGGAGGGCCGGCAAACGCCGATCCTCATCCTCACGGCCCGGGGCGAGGAAGCCGACAAGGTGCGCGGACTGCGCCTCGGCGCCGACGACTACGTCACGAAGCCGTTCGGGGTGCTCGAGCTGCTCGCGCGGGTCGAAGCACTCATGCGGCGCGCCGTCGTGACCACCGCGGGAACCGAGCCGTCCGCACCGCTCATCGAGCGGTTCGGCGACGTCGAGGTCTATTGCGCTTCGCGCGCCGTGCTGCGCCGCGGACAGCCCGTGACGCTCACGCCCAAGGAGTACGAGCTGCTGCTCGCTCTGATCCGCCGGCGCGGCGCGGTGGCCAGCCGCGTCGAGCTCCTCACCGAGGTGTGGGGCTACAGCGCCGCCGTGCTCTCGCGCACGGTGGATACCCACGTCGCCGAGCTGCGCCGCAAGCTCGAGGACGACTTGCAGGCGCCCCGCCACCTCCTGACGGTGCGCAAAGCCGGTTATCGCCTCCAGGCCTGAGCGTGGAGCGCCGGGACTACCTGCTGCGGATGCTCGAGGAGATGGGCCGGGTCCTGACCCGTGTCCGCGAGCTCATCATGGGACAGTCGATCGCCGCGGCGGCGCAGGAGCTCGAACGCGCCGCCGACCGGGCCGGCCTGACGCTGCCGCTGGTCCACGCCCTCTCGGGCGACGGGCTCGCCGCGATCCTGACGACCGCCGGGCGGCCTGATCCGGCGAAACAGCTGCTCGCCGCCGAGTACCTGTACGTCGAAGGATTGCGCGCGGCACCGCCCGACGACCAAACGCAGCTCGGGCGCGCGCTGGCGTTGTATCGCGGGATCGGACCACTGCGGGACGCGGCCCTGCAGGCGGCCGTGGCCGACCGGATCGCCGACGTGGAGCGGCGCCTCGCAACGCCACACTCACCATTGTCCGGGGGGACCCTCAGGTGAAATCCGCCTTGTTGCTGCTCAGCGCGCTGCTCGTGGGGCGCGATCCGCAAACTGGAGAGGCGCTCGTCCGTGCGATGCACGACAAATACGACGGTCAGTGGTACCGCACGCTCACATTCGTGCAGCACAATACCTTCTACCTGCCCGCCGACAGCACCCAGCACTCGACCTGGTTCGAACGAGCGGCCATCCCGGGATCGTTACGCATCGACTTCCGTGAGGGGCCGGGATTCCCCGCCAACGGCGGAGCCATGTTCGTCCATGATTCCCAATTCAGCGTCGCCGGCGACACCCTCGTCCAGGCGGGTCCCTTCGTCCATCCCCTCATGGTGCTGGGCTTCGACGTGTACGCGCAGCCGGTGGATCGCACGCTGGCGCAGCTGCGCGAGTACGGCTTCGACCTGGCCACGATGCACAAGGACTCCTGGCAGGGACGGCCGGCGTACGTGGTCGGCGCGCAGGCGGGCGACGTGCACACCCGCCAGTTCTGGGTGGACAAGGAGCGGCTGGTGTTCGTCCGCATGCTGGAGCCCGGCCGCCGCGACACGGCGGCGGTCAGCGAATCCCAGTTCAACGACTATCGGGCGTTCGGCAAGGCCTGGGTCTCGGCCCAGGTCCTGTTCCTCGCGAACGGTCAGCGCCGCTGGATGGAGGAGTACGACCAGATCACGGTGAACACGCCGCTGGCTGAGGGGGTGTTCGACGTGAAGCGGTGGAAAGACACGAAGTAGCGGCGTCGAACCACTCCTGGATGCGCCGTGCCGGGGCCAGCGGCGCATCGGTCAGGTTCGTGGTGATGGCGAAGACGACGTGGGAGTCGCGGTCCAGCCCGAACGCCGTGCTCCCACCCACGGAACTGCCGCCGTGGAATGCGCGACGGTGACCGAGGCTGTCGGTCGCGAGGAACCACCCTACCCCATACCCGGTCGGCCGGCCGTCTCGCGTCTGTTGGGTCGTGAACAACAGGGTGAGCGTTTCGGGTCGCACGAACCCGGGGCGGAGCAACGCCGAGCCGAAGCGGACGAGGTCCTCGGCCGTCGAGATGAACCCCCCGCCGGCCCACTTGTAGCTGTTGTCCACCGGCGGTGAGCGGTGGAAGCCTCCACCGGCCGAATCCCGGTCGTAGAACCGCGTGCGGTCGGGGACCACGCTGTCGCCGCGGTCCGGCGCCGTATGGGTGAGTCCCAGCGGACCCAGAACGTACCGGCTCATGTAGGTCAGGAAGTCCTCGTGGGACGCTCCCTCCACCACGGCTGAAATCAGACACCACCCGTAGCTCGAGTACGAGAAGCGCGTGCCGGGCTCGAATAGCAGCGAATCGCCCGCGAACACCGCGAGCCCTTCCGTGACCGTCCGGAACGGCCGGTTCATCAGGAATTCGTCGCCGCGATAGTGGCGGATGCCAGAGGTGTGGCCCGCCAGCTCGCGGGTCGTGATGGGCCACGGCTTCTCAGGGAATGCTGGCACATAGCGCTGAACCGGCACGTCCAGGTCCAGTGTCCCCTGCTCGACGAGGAGCGCAACCGCCGCGGCCGTCAACGGCTTCGAGACGCTGCCGATGCGGAACTGCGAAGCGCGCGTAACCGGCGTGCGTGCTTCGACGTCCACATATCCGAACGCCTCCGACCAGACAAGCCGACCGTCTAACGCGACGGCCACCTGCATTCCCGGAATGCGCGGCAGCAGGCTGTCGCAGACCAACCGCTCGGCTGCCGCGATCGTCCGCCGGTAGACCGTGTCGGCGACGGCGGGCGCGGCCACGCAGCCGGCCGGGGTCTGCGCGGCGGCGGCCGGAGACGCCCCCGGAACGACCGCAAGCAGCGCGAGCCATGTGCGGGGGGTCCGAGTCACGGCTCGTCGGGATACACGGCTACCGGGCGTCCCCTTGCGCTCAACACGACGGTGACCCACCCGCCTTCTTCACGGTATCCGGCGATGCCGATCGTATCGACCGGAGCCGTAGGGATCATACCGCCCGCCACGAGCGGCTTGGGCCCCACCTGCGGGATCGGCATGCGGATGGACCAGCGACGGATGACCCAGGCCCGGTTGGGCAGACGCTCGAAGACCACGAGCCCGGTGGCCCCGCGACCCGACCAACGGCCGAGGTTCGTGTAGCGGAATTCCAGCTCCCGCAGCTCCGCCGAGCGCTGGTCGAGCCACAACACCCCGGCGATGTCGACGCGCCCGCGACCCCCAGAGACCGGCTCGAACCCGAGGCCGATCAGCGAATCCTGCCGGGCTCCCTCTGCGCGCCGCACGCGGAAACAGTGCAGGCCGAGGAACGATTCCGACAGGAGCACCGGCAGGTCGGGACCGTAATACGTGACCACGCCCAGCGAATCGGGCTGTGCGAAGCCACCGGCGGCGAGACTCTCGGCGGGCAGACTCACGAACGGCCAGGTCGAGTACCCGGCGCTCTGGCGGCGCTCCTCGGTGGTGGGACGATCGGGGACCGGGCCGAAGATGCGCACGTAGCGGCTGGCCCGGAACCGGTACACCGGATGGGCGATCGTCCACTCCGTGGCTTCGAGCGCTTTGCGCGCCTCCTCCCACAGCGTCGCGGCGCCGGTTCCTTCCTCGGGCTGCAGGCGGCAGCGCCGCTCCGCGTGCACCGCGATCTCCGATAGTAGCACCGCTGTCTCCGGCGCCTCGATCGGCGTCGTGACCGTGTCGCCCGCGGCGAGCGAGAACGCGGCCGTGCGCCAGCGGGCCAGTCCGATGCGCAGCACGAGCAGGCGATAGGTGCCGGGCACCAGCTCGAAGCGCACCCGGCCGGTCTCATCTGTGAGGGTGCGCGTGATCTCGTGTCCCGCCGTGTCCGTCACGACCACGAACGCTCCCGCGACCGGCTCCCGGCTTCCGGCGCCCAGCAGCGTGGTGCGGATTGCCTGCGCGCCGGCCGGGCGAACACCGACCGCACTCGCGAGGACCAGCGCCGCAGGGAGTGCGCGTGTGCAAGGGAGCCACCGGTGTGCGTCTCTCATCCCCGAGAACTTGTCCAGGAACCCGGGGAGGAAGCAATGCGAGTCGTCGCCCTTGTCGTCGCGTTCGTCCTGGTCGTCGGCGGGTGCCAGGAGACCGCGCTGCGGCGCCGCGATACAGCGCAGGCCTATGAGCAGTCGGCAGTTGGCACGCGGGACGTGGCGGACCAGCCGGCCGAGACCGCCTTGCAGAAGGACACCCGCGCGATGGCCCCGGAGCCCGACGTCGGGATCTCCCTCCCCGGCGCCACCGACGTCCTCCCGGACCTCATCATCCGGACGGGAACGGCGTCGGTCCAAGTGGATTCGCTGGATGAAGCGATCGCGCTGGTGCGCGTCCTGGCGCGGCGGGTCGGCGGGTTCGTCGCCGGCAGCTCCACCCAGACTGGGCGGGGACAGCTGCACGTCGCCACCCTGGAGATCCGCATGCCGGCCGGACGCTTCGATGAAGCGGTGGACGGGTTACGGCCGCTCGGAAAAGTGGAAGCGGTCAACGTGACCGCCGAAGACGTGGGAGAAGAATATGTGGACGTGCAGGCGCGGATGGTCAACGCGCGGCGGCTCGAGGCGCGCCTCATCGATCTACTGGCGCGCCGCACGGGCAAGCTGGGGGACGTACTCGACGTGGAGCACGAGCTGGCGCGGGTGCGCGAGGAGATCGAGCGTTACGAGGGTCGCTTGCGCTACCTCCGGAGCCGGGTCGCGGTCAGCACCCTCACGCTCACGGTGCATGAGCCCGTCCCCGTCGTGGACCACGGCTCGCCCGGCGTGATGGCGGAGGCCGCACGCCAGGCGTGGCGCAACTTCATCGCCCTCATTGCATTCGCGATTCAGGCCCTCGGCGTCATGGTGCCGCTCGGCCTGGTCGCGGCGGCCGGGTGGTGGGCGGTGCGCCGGTGGCGCCACCCTCCAACCCGGCCGGCCACGGTTTAAGCGGTCATCCGGCGTAGCAGTAGCTGCAGCCCTTCGACTGAGCGCCGTTCACCGCGACGACCCCCGAGGGCACCACGGTGACGCCCGGGAGGCGATTGGCGATCCAATCCTGCTTCACGGCGTCGGCCTGCAGTCCCATCTTCTGCGCGAACATGCCGCTGAAGACGGTGATCGCCATGTTGCACACGCCGAACACCACGCCGCGTGCCACGAGCTTCTCGAGCGCCGCGTCGGGGAGCGGCATGTCCCCGGGCTTCAGATTGGCGAACACGTTGCGCTCGGCGGGCGCGTTCGTGCTCTTGTCGGTAATCTTGAAGGATTCGCCGAACTTGTACTTCGCCCACATCGCATCGGTGAAGGCGAGCGGGATGGCGGAGTGCCGCAGCACCACGACGGCGCCCATGTCGCTGTCGGGCACACCATAAGCGGGCGCGCCGGTCAGCAGATACACGTACGCCCAGATCAGGGAGAACCCGTCGTTCGGCTCGACGGCGTCGTACACCTGGCGGTGTTTACCCTTGATGCTGTTGAGCCAGGCGGCAAAGCTCGCGTCACCGCTCGTCTGCGCGGCGGCGTACTCCTGAGCCGCGAGCGACCGGGGGACGAGCTCGCCCAGGCCGAACGCGGCCGCGGTGGCGGCGACGCTGCCCAGGAATCCGCGGCGGTGCGTGGGAAGCTTCAAGTCGAGCATACGGCAAACCTCCGTGCTGATGTGAGAGGACGACGACACGATCATGGCGTCCCGCGGGCGGCCGCCTTGCGCGACGCGGCGAGCGTCGGGTAGGCGACATCGGGCGGGGGATCGCCGTTGGGCCAATCGTATTCCTTGCCGGGCAGGTCCGGCCGCGGCTGCGTCACCACGAACGCGGCGACGTCGAATGCCTGCTGATCGGTGAGCGAGCCCGCCCGGTCGAACGGCATGTTGTCGCGGATGAACGACGCAGCGGTTCGCACCCGCGCCATGCCGGCCCCGATGTTGAAGGATCGCGGCCCCCATACCGGCGGCGCACTCACCGTCCCTTCGCCCGCCGCGCCATGACACCCGGCGCACACCGTGCGGAACGTCTCTCGGCCTGCCAGCGTGTCGGGCTGGAGCGCGGCGAAGCGCTGCAGCCGCGCGTTCGGCGCGGGCGGGCCCATCGGGGCGCGCCACGAGAGAAAGGCGAGGTAGGCGACGATGTCGCGCATGTCGGGCCCGTTGCCGGCCAGCGCGGTGCCGTTCAGGCTGCGGCGGAAACAGTCGTTCACGCGATCTTCGATCAGCTCGACCGCGCCGCGGCGGCCGCGGTACTGCGGGAAGTGCGCGAAGCTGCCGATCCAGGTGCCGCTCTCGCGGCGCCCGGCGTCGAGGTGACAGCTGGTGCAGCGTAGCGCGTTGCCGACGTGGCCCGGCAGACTGTCGTGCGTCGCGGTGAGCAGGGCGAGACCTCGCCGCACCGCGGCGCCGAACGCGTCGCGGGGAATCTCGGAGTCGCTCGGAGCGGTGAGCGCCGGAGATCGGGATGGAACCGCCGGCGCGCGACACGCGGCGGCGGCGAGCAGCAGCCCCGCAAGCGCACGGACACACGTCCCGCTCCCCTTCATCAGAGGAGGATCCCCGCCAGGGTCGCCGAGAGGAAGTTGGCCAGGGTACCCGCGAGCATCGCCCGGAAGCCGAGGCGCGCGAGGTCGCCCTTGCGCTCGGGAGCCAATGAGCCGATCCCGCCGATCTGGATCCCCACGGAGCCGACGTTGGCGAAGCCGCACAGGGCGAATGTGGCGATGGTGAACGATACGGGGCTGAGCGTCGCCTTGAGCGGTCCGAGCTGCGAGAAGGCGATGAATTCGTTCAGCACCATGCGGGTGCCGAGCAGGCTCCCGATGGTGCCGGTGTCGTGCCACGGAACGCCCATCACCCAGGCGATGGGGGCGAACACCCAGCCCAGCACCGTCTGAATGTTCGCGGGGAACCAGCTCAGGTGCCCGTGCACCCAGCCGAAGCCGCCGTTGGCGAGCGCGATCAGCGCGATGAACGACACGAGCATCGCGATGACGTTCAGCATCAGGTGCAGGCCTTCGGTGGTGCCGCGGGCCGCGGCGTCCACCACGTTCACGTCGGTGCGCGGGATATCCACCTTCACGCCGCCCAGTGTCTCCGGCACGCCGGTCTCCGGCTCCATGATCTTCGCCATCATGATCGTCCCGGGAGCCGTCATGATGACGGCCGTGAGCAGGTGCCGCGCCTCGATGCCGAAGGCGATATAGGCGGCCATGATGGAGCCTGACACGTGCGCCATGCCGGCGGTCATCACGGTCATCAGCTCGGAGCGCGTCATGCGCGGCAGGAACGGCCGGATGGTGAGCGGGGCTTCGGTCTGCCCCATGAAGATCGACGCCGCGACGTTCAGACTTTCGGCGCCGCTCGCGCCCATCACCTTGTTCATCACCACCGCGAACACCCGCACCACGAGCTGCATGATGCCGAGGTAGTACATGATGGCGAACAGTGCCGACACGAAAATGATCGCGGGCAGCACCTGGAACGCGAAGATCACGCCCAGGCTGGAGTGCTGTTTCCCGACTTCCCCGAACACAAACTGGGAGCCGACGTAGGAGAATCCGAGGATGGCGGTGACGAACCGCCCCAGCGCCTGGAAGATCCGCTGGCCCACGGGAACGCGCAGCACGAATACCGCGAACGCAGCCTGCAGTCCGACGCCCCAGCCGACCACCCGCCAGCTGATCGCCCGCCGGTTGCTCGAGAGCGCGACGCCGATCCCCAGGATGGCGACGATGCCGAACAGACCCACGAGGCGCGTCCCGAGGGGGCGCGGCGCGGCCGGGGGCGCGACGGACGTGTCGGCCTGTGCCGGCGCTACCGGCGCCGCCGCCGCGGCGGCGGTGGTGTCGGGGTGCTGCCCGGTCGCCGCGCGCACCGTATTCCATGCCAGGCGCGGCAGGGTGAACACCACCAGCGCGCAGACGAACGTGACGGCAAAGGCGAACGCGCTACGACGCAGCGACATGCGGGAATGCCTCCGGGTGCGGTGGAGCGTGGCGCGGACCGGCAAGGAAAGTGGCGCGTCACGCCGGAAAGCGCAAAGCGCCGGTCTCCGGGGTGGCCGGGCGAGCGGTGATGACGAATATTGGTGTCGCCATGGCCGACAAGCCGAAGGTGTTGATCGTCGACGACGACGAGCAGTTCGCCCTGCTCATGGCCAGCCACCTCCGGGGCGGAGGGTATCAGCCCGTGACGGCGGTGGACGCGATGCAGGGTTTCATGTTCGCCTTGCGCGAGGCCCCGGCCATTATCCTGCTCGACATCAGCATGCCCGCCGGCGGCGGCATGTCGCTACTCGGACGCCTCGGGAAGGCCGTGCGCACGCAGCTCATCCCGGTCGTCGTGATCACGGCGCGACAGGAAGCGGAGGTCGAAGGCGAAGCGCGGTCCAACGGTGCCGTCGCATTTCTCCGCAAGCCGATCGACAAGGACACGCTGCTCACGACGGTGGCGACGGCGCTGAAGCACTGACCCTCGTTACTCCTGCGTGCGGGCGCGTCCCAACGCGTCCGGGCCGAACCGGTCGCGCACCGCATCGATCGCCCGCGCCAGCGTGCGGTCCTTCTCCGTCTCAGCCGAAGCTGCCTGCTCGGTCTCGAGCAGCGCCAGCTGGGCCGCGGCACCGGGCCGGTCGAGCTGTGAGAGCGCCACGCCGATGAGCCGTGCGGGGACGCGCCGCGCCGCGCGCAGCTTCGCCAGGAGCTCGCGCGCGACCTCGTAGACCGCGCGGTCCGTGACCAGCGGCTCGGTGACGGTCCGGCCTGCCTGACGCGTGGTGAAGTCCGCATCGCGCAGCTTGACGGTGATCGTGCGGGTGGCCAGCCCTTCCCCCCGGAGGTCCGCCGTCGCCCGATCGACCTGGATGAGCAGCTCGCGCAGCAGGTCGTCGTCGGCGTCGAGGTCGGTGGGGAACGTGGTGTCGCGACTGATCGACTTGGGCTCGGTCCAGGCGGCGACCGCCGAGTCGTCGATGCCGCACACCCGCTCCCACAACCACTCCCCCTCGCGCTCTCCCAACTGCCGCTGGAGATCGCGGCGCTCCACGCGCTGCACGTCGGCGGCGGTGCGCCACCCCAGTCGCGCGAAGCGTCCCTGGGCCTTCGGACCGATCATGGGAATGTCCGCGAGCGGGAAGCGGGCGAGAAACGCCGTTTCCTCGCCAGGCGCAACGACGTGCACTCCCGAGCCGGCGACGCCGGCGGCGGGCTTCGCGAGGCCCGCGGCGAGCTTGGCGACGAGTTTGGAGGTGCCCGCCCCGATGGACATCCACAGCGCCGTGGCTTCGTGGACCGCCTCGCGGATGCGACGCGCCGTTTCGGCGAGCGCCTCGCGGCGGTACAGCTCTTCGGTCCCGGTGAGATCGAGGTAGAACTCGTCGCTCGAGGCCTGCTCGACGACCGGAGCGAAGCGCTCGAGCGCCTCCCGGATCTCGCGGCCTTTCGCGGCGCACGTCTCCCAGGGCACCGGCACCACGGTGGCGTCCGGGCAGAGCCGCACGGCCCGCGCCATCGGCATGGCGGACCGCACACCGAACGCGCGGGCTTCGTAGGAAGCGGAGGTCACCACGCCGCGCCGTTCTGCGGCCCCGCCGACGATCAGCAGCGGCGCCCGGCCGGCGCCCTCCGGATCGACGAGTCGCGCTACCGCCACGTAAAACGCATCGGCGTCGGCGAGCAGGATGCGGCGTGGTGCGGCGGTCATGTTCGGGTCTCGGAACTTAACTCTTGCTCCCCGCTCGGCGCCCCGTGTAGCGTTCCCAGCCATGAGCAAGTGGACCGGGCTCCTCATCATCGCGAACATCGCGGTGTTCGTGATGCAGTCGCAGTTCCCGGAGATCACCAATTCGCTCGCGTTCGTCCCCGTCCTGGCGCTGGTGCGCCCGTGGACCGCGATCACCTACATGTTCCTGCACGCGGGCCTGGGCCACATCGCGTTCAACATGCTGAGCCTGTACTTCTTCGGGCCGCAGGTGGAGGACCGACTGGGCGGCGCCCGATACCTCACGCTGTATTTCGTGAGCGGCCTGTTCGGCGCCGCGACGTCGATGGTGTTCAGCCCGCGCTCCCCCATCATCGGCGCCTCGGCGGCGGTGTTCGGTGTGCTGCTGGCGTTCGCCTACTTCTGGCCGCGTGCGCAGCTGCTCATCTGGGGCATCCTGCCGGTCGAGGCCCGCACCATGATCATCGTCATGACGATCATCTCGCTACTCGGCGGAGTGGGGCTGGGGATGCAGAACGTCGCCCACTTCGCCCACATTGGCGGATTCCTGGGAGGGTGGCTGGTGCTGCGGCTCTCCGGCGTGCGGCGGGTGGAAGACCGGCTCTTGAGGCCGCGCGAGACGCGGGAACGTCCCGCCAGCGCCCGCCCCGGCGACGCCGAGCGCTGGAAACAGATCCCACTGGAGCGGCTCCACCCCGTGAACCGGGAGGAAGCCGAGCGCGTGCTCGCCAAGCTCGATGCGCGCGGCCCGTCGGGACTGACAGCCGAGGAGCAGGCGTTCCTCGACCGCTTCACCGGGATGTAGCGCCGCCAGGACGCGCCGATCAGTGCAGCGGAATCGGCAGCACCAGGATCGGCGCGCCCGCCACGAGCGTGGGGGCGCCGTGCGCCTGCGCGATCTGGTTGAACTGCGGCACGTCGGTCTGCAGGATGGCGTTGAACCGGGACAAATACGCATCCAGCTCGGGCCGCAGCTCCTTCCACTCTTCCATCACCTGCTCCCCGGGCGGCTGAGCGTACGCGTTCGCCAGGCCGCCACCCAGACTCTGCAGCCGGTCCTGAAACCGGCTCAGGTAGTGCACGTCGTCCTGGCCGCCGTCGCGCTGCACGTCGGAGTTGTAGAGGCTGTCCTTCAGCTCCTTGAGCTTGCGCCCCAGGGCGCGCGCCGCGCCGAACACCGGAGCCGTGGCCGTCGAATCCCCACCCAGCCCGCGCAACGTCTGCTGCAACGCCTGCAGCTGGCTCTGGAGACTGGAGATCCGGTTCAATGTCCCGTTCAGCGCCGACATCTCGTTGCGCAGCTCGAGCCCCGCGCGGAGCTGTGCCAGGAACGCCGCCGAGTCCCCGCCCACGATCGGGTCGGGCCCCACCGTGACCTGGGTCGTTCCGCTCTTTCCGGCCGCGGTCACCGTCACGGTATACGTGCCCGGCACCACTCTCGGCCCACCGGGGTTGCGGAACGGATTCTCCTCTTCGGGCGTCGGGGCGCGCTCGAAGTTGACGCGGGTGGCTGCGGCGTAGCGCAGACCCCAGACGAACCGGTTCACTCCCTTCGCCCCCGGCGCGCCGGAATCGACGACGACCGTGTCGCCGTGTGCATCAGTGACGGTGACGGTCACCTTGCCGCGCCGCCGCCCGCTGGACGGCGGCCCGCCCGCCGCGGCGTCGCTCCCTCCCCCTCCCGTGTCGGCCGCGGTCCGGAGGAAATAGTCGATCACCGCGCCGGCCGGCGCGTTGGGCGTCGTGAACCGGGACGGAGCGACCGCGCCGCGGCGCGGACGGACGCGAATCTGCACCGGCAGTGAGCTGAAGACGTGCAGGTCCTCTCCGGCGATCGCTGGTGTCATCTGTTCCAACCAAAGGATATCATCGAGCACGAAGAGTCCGCGGCCGTGCGTCGCCACGACGAGGTCGTGCGAGCGTTGAATGAACTTGAGGTCGTACACGGGCACCGTGGGGAACCCGGCCTTGAGCGGCTTCCACGTGCCGCCGCCGTCCGGCGAATACCACAACGCCGCGTCCGTGCCCAGCGCCAGCCATCCGCGTTGATTGGGATCCTCGCGCACCACCCGGGCCGATGCATCGGCCGGCAGTCCCGCCGAGATGTCGGTCCAGGTCTTTCCGTAATCGACCGTCCTGTACACGTACGGCCGGTTGTCGTCGAACTCATGCCGATCCACGGCCAGGTATGCGGTGCCCGCGTCGAACGGCGACACGCCGATCTGGTAAATGCGCCCTTCCGCGTCGGGCGCCAGCCCGGGAAACCGCCCGGCCACGTTGGCCCACGTCTTCCCGCCGTCTCGCGTGACTTGGGCGAGCCCATCGTCGGTGCCGACCCACACCACGTTCGTATCGGTCGGGGCGACGTTGATGGTCAGTATGGTGTTGTAAGTCTCGGCCCCGGAGATGTCGAAATTGATCGGGCCGCCGCTGGTCTGTTGCTTCGTCTTGTCGTTGCGCGTGAGGTCGGGGCTGATCGCCGCCCAGTGCTGCCCCCCATCGGTCGTCTTCAACACGACGTTCGCGCCGAGGTACACCTCGTTGGCGTCGCTGCGCGAGACTTCGATGGGTGTAGTCCAGTTGAAGCGGTAGCGCAGCTCCGCCGCCGCCCGGTCGTCCACGCCCGGAACGTAGGGACGGACCGCCCGGTTCAGCCCGGTCCGCAGATCGAGGCGCTGGATACTGCCGTTCTGGGATTCCGCGTAGACGATGGTCGAGTCACTCGGCGCCGGCACGGCATACTCCCCGTCTCCCCCGGTGATCGTGAACCATTCCGACCCGTTCAGACCGCCGCCGGCGGCGCCGGTCGAGGCGCCGCACCAGGCGTTGTTGTCCTGGAGCCCCCCGCACAGGTTGTAGGGAACGTTGTTGTCGGCGGCCACCATGTAGAACTGGCCGATCGGCAGGTTGTTGAACCAGCGCCAGCTCTTGCCCGCGTTCTCGGTCGTATACGCCCCGCCGTCGTTGCCCTGGATCATGCGGGCCGGGTTCAGTGGGTCGATCCAGAGCGCGTGGTGGTCCACGTGCACCCCGCGATCGATCAGGTGGGAGGTCTTCCCGCCGTCGTCCGATTCCAGCAGCTGGTAGGACGAGAAGAAGATCTTGTTGTCGTCCACCGGCGACACGTGCATCAGCGAGAAGTAGAAACCCCGGGCGCTCAGCGCGTGGTTGTCCGACACGCTGCGCCAATGGTCTCCCAGGTCGCGTGAGTCCCACAGCAACCCCTGCTTCGCTTCGATGAGCGCGTAGACGTGCGACGGATTGGTGGGTCCCGCGGCGAGGGCGATCCGGCCCCACGGCCCCGGCGGCAGCCCCTCGGCGAGACGCTCCCAGGTGGTCCCGCCGTCGGTCGAGCGATAGATGCCGCTGCCGGCCCCGCCCGATACCATCATCCACGGGTGCCGCACCATCTGCCACATCCCGGCGAACAGCACCCGCGGATTGCCCGGCACCATCACCAGGTCCGCCGCGCCGGTCGTGTCGTTGACGTAGAGCACCTTCTGCCACGTCTTGCCGCCATCGCTCGTCCGGAACACGCCGCGATCGGGGTTCGGCGTCCAGGCGTGGCCGATCGCCGCCACGAGCACGACGTCGGGGTTCGAGGGATCGACGACGATGCGGGCAATCTGACCCGCGTCTGCCAGTCCCATGAACTTCCACGACTTCCCCGCATCGGGCGAGAAGAACACGCCGCGGCCGTTGATGAAGTCGTTGCGGATGTTCGCTTCACCGGTCCCCACCCAGACGAGATTGGGATTGGACGGGGCCAGCGCGATCGCCCCGATCGATGCCGTGGGCTGGTCGGCGAAGATCGCATCCCACGAATCGCCCCCATCGGTCGTCTTCCACACGCCACCCCCGGCCGCCCCGACGTAATAAACCTGCGGCTGCCCGGGAATCCCGGCCACGGCGGCGACGCGGCCCCCGGCGATCGAGGGTCCGATGTTGCGGAAGCGGATGTTGTTGAGGGAGTCCGCCGCCGGCGGGACCGCCGGGGCCGTCGTCGCCCGCCCGCGACGTTGCGCGGTGGCCGGGACGGTGATGAGCGCGAGTGCGAGCAGCAGACGCACGGTCACGGGGTTCACTCCTCTCAGGGACGGCGGGCGAGCTGCAGCAGCCGTTTCCACTGCACGGCCGTGGCAGACACCACGGAGAGACGCGGCATCCTCACGAGTGCGAGATCCTGGAACAGCGGATCGGACTTGATGACGGACAGCGGGACGGGCGCCGGCACACGGTCGCCCGAGCGGAGATCCACCACGACCAGCTTCGGGTCCTGCTGCTTCGGATCGGGGTAGGCGGCTTTGGTCACCCGGGCCGTGCCCACCACCGCTTTCTCGTCGCCCGTGTGATAGATCAGCACCTCGTCCCCCGGCTGCATGGCCCGCAGGTGCTTCAACGCGAGCGGGTTCTTGACGCCGTCCCACACCGCCGTCTTCTGCCGCAGCAGATCGTCGACGCTGTAGGTGGAAGGCTCGGTCTTGAGAATCCAGTATTGCATCGTCAGGCCTTTCCCGTGAGCCCGCTGACCCACGCGACCAGCGTGTCGCACAGCTCCCCCATCACGTCGTCCGCGCTTCGGCCCGAGCTCTTCGGCACGTTGAACGAATGGTCTCCGCTCTTCACGAGATGCAGGGTCGCGCGCCCGCCGAGTGCCGGCACCACCTGCCGGAGCAGGATCAGCTCCGCGAACTCGTCGCGGTCGCCCTGCAGAAACATCATCGGGATCCCCACCGCGGCAAGATGGTCGGCGCGCATCGTGGCCGGCTTGCCGGGGGGGTGCAGCGGAAACCCCACGAATGCCAATCCCCGGACGCCGGGCAACGGCTCCGCCGACTGCGCGGTGGACGTCATCCTGCCTCCGAACGATTTCCCACCCGCGAAGAGCGACAGGTCCGGCGCCTCCCGCGCGGCTGCCGCGACCGCCGCCCGTACCGTAGCGACCGCCACGGCCGGCAGGTCGGGCCGCCGCTGCTTGCGCTCCATATACGGGAACTGGTAGCGCAACGTTGCCCCGCCGAGCCGGGCGAGCCCCTGGGCAAGGTGCTCCAGGAACGGGTGGCGCATTCCCGCCCCGGCTCCGTGGGCCAGGACGTAGAGAAACCGGGCAGCGGGCGGACGCACGAGGAGGCCGGAGACGTCGGCGCCGGTCTCGGAGACGGTGATGCGGAGCTCTTGCAACTGCGCCATCAGCTATCAGCTATCAGCCTTCGGCGATTCGTCAAGTCGCCCGTGCAGCCGGGAGAGCGCCCCCATCAGGTCGGGTTGTTGGTCGAGCAGCGGCCAGAGCGGGTCGTCCTTGAGGCGCTTCATCCGTGCCGGCACCGTTCGGATGGTGAACGCCCGGATGTCGAGCGTGGGGGTCACCTCGCGCCAGGAGATCGGCGTGGAGACCGGCGCGCCCCGCAGCGGACGCGCGCTGAACGGCGCCACCAACAGGCGCCCGTGCCCGTTCTGCACGTAGTCGAGGTAGACTTTCCCGCCGCGCTTCTGCACCTGGCGGGTCACGGTGGCGATGTCGGGGAGCCGGGCCGCGATGACCCGGGCCAGGAGGCCGCCCAGGGTGCGAGACTGCTCGTAGGTACACTGGCGACCCAGGGGAATCAGTACGTGGAGTCCGGTGGACCCGCTCGTCTTGATCCCGGTGGGAAGGCCGATGTCGTCGCACAACGCCTTCACTTCCCTGGCGACCGTGACGACGTCGGTGAACGGGGCGTCCTTGGGGTCGAGGTCGAGGATGCACCAGTCGGGGGTCTCGAGCGTCGCCACGCGGGAGGACCACACGTGCAACAGGATCGCCGCCATGTTCGCGATGTAGAGCAGCGAGGACTCGTTGTCGCACACGAAGTAGTCGAGCTCGCGCTGTGAGTCTTCGCTCCAGATCGTGACGGTCCGGACGAATGCCTGCGCGTACTCCGGGGCGTCTTTCTGAAAGAAGGACTTCCCGTTGATCCCATCAGGAAACCGCGTGAGCACGAGCGGGCGGTCGGCGAGGTAGGGCAACATCCAGCGCGACACGGCACGGTAGTATTCGATCAGGTCGCCTTTGGTGTAGCCCTCTTCCGGCCAGAAGACTTTGTCAAGGTTTGTGAACTGAACGGCGTGGGGTGTGGGTTGTGGGTCGCTCCGTTCTCCAGGAGGCGTCGGTTCCCCACCTCCTACATCCAACACCCCACGCTTTTCGATCACACACTCCTCAGCCTTCTTGTCGTCCCGGAACCGCAGGAACACCGGCTGGCGCAACAGCCCGTCGCCGGTGACCTCCTTGTAGCGCACTTCCGCCACGAGCTCCGGTTTCACCCACCGGCTCTCCTTTTCCGCGGGCACCGGGCCCTCGAACGCCGGACGTGGGATCGCGAGCTGCTCGAGGCGGTCGGCGACCTCTGTGAGCTGTTGCCCGGTGAAACCACTTCCCGCCCGCCCGATGTACACGAGCTTCCCGTCGCGGTAGCCGCCGAGATGCAGCGCACCGAAGCCGCCGCGCGAGCCGCGTGGCGCGGTGAAGCCCACCACCACGAAGTCGCCCGTCTTGTCGGCGCGCACTTTGAGCCACAGGTCCGATCGCCCGCTCTTGTAGGGCGCGTCGGCCTTCTTGGCCACGATCCCTTCGAGTCCCATCCCCACCGCCTGGTCGTACAACGCTTCGCCGTTCGTTTCGAAGTGCTCGGAGTAGCGCAGCGGCCCGGCTTCCGGCAGCACTTTTCGCAGCAGCGCTTTCCGCTTGAGGAGCGGCAGCGCCCTGAGGTCGAATCCCTCGAGCGCCATGAGGTCGAAGAGGTACAGCGTGCCCGGCGTCTCGACCGCCGCGTGGCGGATCTCCGGAGCGCGCGCGACGCGGGCGCGATTCTGGAGCCGCTGGAAGCTGGGACGTCCGGCGTCGTCCAGGATCACGAGCTCCCCGTCCATGACGAGGCTCGTGTAAGGCAACGCGGCGAGCGCGCGGATCAGCTCGGGAAACGCCGCGCTGTAGTCGTTGCCGTTGCGGGTGATGAGTCGCGCGGTGCCGTCCTCCTTCACTGCCCGCATGCGGTACCCGTCGAGCTTCACCTCGAACACCCAGCCGGCGCGCGAGAACGGCTCCTCGCGCGTCTCGGCGAGCATCGGAGGCACATCGTCGGCGCGGACCGATCGTTGCGGTGCCTTGAGTCGCTTCAGCTCGGCAACGAGCTTCGCCGCTTTCTGGCCGCCGTCGCGCAGCTCCTCGACAGTGAGCCCCGAGAGCACCGAGCCCGGGGGGAACTGGTCACCGTTGGTCGAGACGTAGGCGTCGCGCTCCTTGATGAGCAGCCATTCCTTCACGCCCTTCTTGATCTTCACCAGCGTCCAGATGCCCCGCAGCTTGTAGCCGCGCAGCTCGAAGAGCAGCTTGCCCTTCTGCAGGCCCAGGGCCGGGTCCTCGAGCGGGACCCACAGCCCCCGGTCCCACACGATGACCGCGCCGGCCCCGTAGTTGCCTTCGGGGATGATCCCTTCGAAGTCGCCGTATTCGATCGGGTGGTCTTCGACGTGAACGGCGAGCCGCTTGTCGGCGGGGTCGCGCGACGGACCCTTGGGCACGGCCCACGACTTCAGGACGCCGTCCATTTCGAGCCGCAGGTCATAATGGAGGCGGGTGGCCGCGTGCTGGTGTACAATGAAACGCCGGCCCGGCGTTGCCGCGCTCGAGCCCGACGGCTCGGGGGTGCGGTCCGCGGAACGCTTGGCGCGGTAAGTGCTTAGCGCATCGGTGCTTGGGTTGCGGTTCTTGGACACAGGTTCTATAGTAGGGTCCCTATGGCTGCTCATGCAATCGGCTCCGCCACGATCTCCTTCGGGCTCGTCTCCGTCCCGATCAAGATGTTCTCGGCCGGCGAATCGTCGGCCGCGATCTCCTTCAACTGGCTCCACAAGAAGGATGGGGCGCGGTTGAAGCAGCAGTACATCTGCTCCAAGGACGGCGAGAAGGTTGAAAACGACGACCGGGTCAAGGGCTACGAGCTCTCCAAGGGCCAGTACGTCGTGTTCAGCGTCGACGAGCTGAAGAAGCTGCAGATGGACGACAAGTCCAGCAATTCGATGAACATCACCGAATTCGTAGACGCCGCTTCGGTCGACCGGATGTACATGGACCGGGCGTATTTCCTGGGGCCGGACAAGGGCGGCGAGCGCGCCTTCGGGCTGCTGGGGGAAGCGCTGAAGAAAACGGGGAAGGTCGCGATCGGACAATGGGCCGCGCGCGGCAAGCAGTATCTCATCATGGTCCGGCCGCTGGGGCATGGACTCGTGATGGAGCAGCTGCGCTACGCGGATGAAGTCCGCTCCATCAAGGACGTGCCGATCGAGAAGATCGACCTGAAGAAGAACGAGATCGATCTGGCGGTGCAGCTGATCCAGCAACAGGCGGGCGGCGAGTTCCAGCCTGATAAGTACGAGGACGAGGTCAAGAAGCGGATCCTCGAGCAGATCGAGCGCAAGGTGCAGGGCAAGGAGATCACCGCGGAGCCGACCGAGGCGCCGCAGACGCAGATCATCGATCTGATGGAAGCGTTGAAGGCGAGCCTCGCCAAGGGCAAGGGCGCGGCCGGCGCCGAGCGCAAACCGGCGAAGCGCGCCGAACACGCGGCGGCGGAGAAGCCCGCGAAGGGACGCCAGCTCAAGCGGAAGGCGGCCAGCGCCTAGGCCGATGACCGGATACACCACCGAGGAGGTCGCCCGGCTCCTCGGTCTCTCTCCCGAGCAGATCCGTTCCTACACTCGAGCCGGTTTTCTCTCCCCCGCGCGCGGCGCGCGCGGGGATCTGCGGTTCACATTTCAAGACCTCGTGCTGCTGCGGGCCGCTAAGGGACTGACGGCGGCCCGCATCCCGGCCGCCCAGATCCGCGGCTCGCTGCGCCGCCTGAAGCAGCAGCTGCCGCGGGGTCGGGCGCTCTCGGAGCTGCGCATCACGGCCGAGGGGCACCGCGTGGTGGCGCGGGACGGCGCGGTCGCCTGGAATCCGGAATCGGGGCAGCTGGTGCTGGACTTCGACGTGGCGCGGCTGGCGCAACGGGCGGCGCCGTTGGCGCGCCGTCAGGCCGCGGCGGCCCGAGCGGTCGAGGACGACTTCGATGCCGACGACTGGTTCGAGCTGGGCCTGGAGCTGGAAGTCAGCGCACCCGAGGAAGCTCGCGATGCGTACCGGCGCACGTTGGAGCTGGATCCGCACCACGCGGACGCGCACGTGAACCTGGGGCGCCTGCTGGTCGAGTCGGATCGCGCGGAGGAAGCCGAGACGCATTTCCGCGCGGTGGTGGCGGAGCATCCCGACCACGCGACGGCGTGGTTCAACCTGGGGATCGCTCTGGAAGACCGTCGTCGTCCGAGCGATGCCGTCAAAGCATACGAGCAGGCGATCGCCGCGGACCGGCGCTTGGCGGACGCCTACTTCAATCTGGCGCGGCTGTACGAGCAGGCGGGGAAACGGGCGGCGGCGCTGCGGAATCTGTCGAAGTACCGACTGCTCACCCAGGAATGACGGTGTACCTTAGTGCCGCGTGGATGACACTCGGACTCGCCTAGGCAAGGCACTCGCGGGCCGCTACACGATCGAGGGCGAGATCGGGAGCGGCGGCATGGCGACTGTCTACGCCGCCGTCGACCTGCGCCATCATCGCCGCGTCGCCGTGAAGGTGCTGCGCCCCGACCTCGCCGCCGTGCTGGGGCCGGCCCGGTTCCTGCGGGAGATCGAGATCGCGGCGCAGCTCTCCCACCCCCACATCCTGCCGCTGCACGATTCGGGCGAAGCGGATGGCTTGTTGTTCTACGTCATGCCGCTCGTCGAGGGTGAGTCGCTGCGCGTCCGCATCCGACGCGACGGTCCCATGCAGATCCCCGACGCTGTGCGAGTGCTCCGTGACGTCGCCGACGCGCTGGCCTACGCCCACGACCACGGTGTGGTCCACCGTGACATCAAGCCGGACAACGTGATGCTCGCCGCCCGGCACGCCGCGGTGACGGACTTCGGCATCGCCAAAGCCCTGACCGAGGCCGCGGGAAGCACCCAGGTCACGACCGCCGGCGTCTCCATCGGCACTCCCGCTTACATGGCGCCGGAGCAGTGCGCCGCGGAGCCGAACGTGGACCATCGGGCGGACCTCTACTCGCTCGGCGTACTCGCGTACGAGATGCTGACCGGGCGGCCGCCGTTCACCGGTCCGACCGCGCAGGCGATCCTGGCCTCCCACCTCGTGGACGCGCCGACGCCGCTGCAGCGAGTTCGCAGCGACGTTCCCGGACCGCTGGCCGATCTGGTGATGCGCTGCCTCGAGAAGAAGCCCGCAGAGCGGTGGCAGTCGGCCGGCGATCTGCTGGCGCAGCTGGAGACGCCGACGACCCCGGGTGGGATGGCGCCCGCGATTTCGCCGCGCCGGCGCTGGCAGACATTTGCGATCGTGGGTGTCGTCGCCATCCTGGCCGGCGCCTGGATCGTCTCGGCGCAGCGGCGCGGAGCACGCGTACGGGACGCGCGCGAGCAGCTGTTGCCGAGGATCCAACGCCTCACCGACAGCGGCGAGACGGAAGCGGCGTTTCGCCTGGCGCGAGAGGTGAGTGCCGATATTCCGGACGATCCGATCCTGCGGCGCGTGTGGCCGCGGATCGCCGCCCCGGTCACGCTTCACACCGAGCCGGCGGGGGCCATGCTGTACCGCCGCGCCTACGCCGCGCGCGATACCACCTGGCAGCTCATCGGCGTCACGCCACTCGACAGCGTCTGGTTTCCCAACGGGTTTTCGCGCATCAAGCTGGAGAAGCGCGGGTTCCGCGCGTTTCTGGGCGCGCTGGACCCACTGTGGGTGCCGACCCGGCCGATCCACCTAGAGACCGATTCGACCGCACGTCCAGGGATGGTGCGGGTGCTCGGGGCGGACCGAGTCGACCTTCACTTCCCCGGCCTCGACCATCTCGCTCCCGTGCCGTTGGCCGACTACTTCATCGACCGGACCGAAGTCACCAATCGCCAGTTCAAGGTCTTCGTGGACTCGGGCGGCTACCGGCGCCGGGAGTTCTGGCAGGAGCCGTTCCTGGAGAACGGGCGGCGTCTCTCGTGGGACCAGGCCATGGCGCGGTTCCAGGACAGGACGGGCCGCGCGGGGCCGGCCACTTGGGAGGTGGGAGACTACCCGAGTGTCCAGGGGGAGCTACCGGTCACGGGCGTCAGCTGGTACGAGGCTGCTGCATACGCGAAGTTTGTCGGCCGCGCGCTGCCCACGATCTTCCACTGGAGCAGAGCGGCGGAGACGCGCGATGCGAACTGGATCGTCCCGGCGAGCAACCTAGAGGGGCATGGACTCGCGCCGGCCGGTGCCTTCCGGGGCCTGGGGCCGTACGGCACCCTCGACATGGCGGGCAATGCCCGGGAATGGTGCCTGAACGAAATGCGGGGCCAGCGCTACATCCTGGGCGGCGGCTGGAACGACCCCACCTATCAGTTCACGGAAGCGTTCGCCCAGCCGCCGTTCGACCGGTCCGCCACCAACGGATTCCGGCTGGCGCTCTACTCGCCGGACGATTCGACCGTCCGCAGCGCAAGCCAGCCGATCGCCTGGCCGTCCCGGAACTTCGCGACGGAGCAACCCGCTTCCGACGCCGTGTTCGCGATCTATCGGCGGGCCTATGATTACGATCGGACGCCGCTGCAGGAGAAGGTGGAGGACAGCGATTCCAGCGCCGAGGGTTGGGTGGTGCAACGCATCTCCTTCGCCGCCGCCTACGGCGACGAGCGGATGATGGCGTACCTGTTCCTGCCCAGGCGCGGGCGGCCGCCGTATCAGACGCTGGTCTACTTCCCGGGGGCGATCGCGATGGTCAGTCGCTCACTCGAGGTCGAGGCCATCGACTTCATCCTGAAGAGCGGGCGGGCCGTGATGTACCCCGTGTACAAAAGCACTTACGAGCGGGCCGACAACCTGCGGAGCTGGTACGCCAACGAGAGCAACGCGTACCGCGAGCACGTCATCATGTGGGCGAAGGATTTCCGGCGCTCGATCGACTACCTCGAGACGCGGCCCGATATTGATACCGGCCGCCTCGCCTACTACGGTCGCAGCTGGGGTGGGTACTTGGGGGTATTCTTCCCGCGCTCGAACCGCGCCTCAAGACGTCTGTGCTGTATGTCGCGGGGCTGCAAATCCAGCGCGCGCAGCCCGAGGTCGAGCCGATCAACTTCCTGCCGCGGATCACCATGCCGGTGCTGATGCTGAACGGGCGCTACGATTACTTCTTTCCGGTGCAGACCTCGCAGGATCCGATGTTCCGTCTCCTGGGCACGCCCCCGGCCCGGAAGCGTCACGTCCTCTACGACGGCGGGCACTTCGTGCCCCGCACGATGCTGTTCTCCGAGGTGCTCACATGGCTCGACCGCTACCTCGGTCCAGTGGCGCATTGATAATCAGATCAACGCACTGAACTTCTCGGCGAGCTTCGGCCCTTCCCCCGACTCCTCGTGCTTGAAGAACACGAACACTTCGTTCCACGCCTTGCCGAGGTCCTGCACCGACCCCGCCCAGGTCTCGAGGTCCTTCTTCTTGTAGCCCTCGTCGCGCAGCCGGAAATAGCCGAAGTCGGCCGTGGTGACCAGCGGTGTGTGGCCCGCCTCGGTGTCGGCGACGCACAGGGCCGCGTTGGCGCCGCGCAGTGCGGCGTACGTGTCGTCGGCGAACCAGGACGCGTGGCGGAACTCGAACGCGCAGCGCAGGTCGGCAGGGAAGAGGGTGAGGAAGTCCTTGAGCCGGGCCAGGTCCTGCTTGAAGTTGGGCGGCAGCTGGACGAGGATCGGACCCAGCTTGGCGCCCAGCGGCCGGATGGTTTCCGTGAAGTAGCGCAGCGGATCGTCCACGTCCCGCAGGCGGGCGATGTGCGTGATGCGCTGTGGGGCCTTGAGGACGAAGGTGAATTCCGCCGGGACCGCTTCGTTCCACCCGGCGACGGTCTTGGCGTTGGGCATCCGGTAGAAGGTGTAGTTGATCTCGACCGTCGACAGACGGCCGGCGTAGTAGGGGAGCATCTCCGGCGGCTTGATCTTCGCCGGATAGAAGGTCCCCTTCCACTCGGGGAAGTTGTAGCCGGATGTGCCGACGCGAACTCGCATGGAACAAGTATATTCCCGAAACCACTTTTTCGAGGTGTACCCGATGCGATCTTTGGCTCTGGCCGTCCTCGCCGCCCCGCTAGCCGTCGCCCTCGCGGCGCAGCAGCCCGCGGCGACGGAGGATCCGAAGCCGCTCGAGGTGGGCGTCGTGGCGCCCGAATTCACCCTCCCCGGCGCCACACGTTTTGGCTTGCTCAAGAGCCCCATCCACCTGAGCGACTTCAAGGGGAAGACGGTGGTCCTCGCCTTCTTCTTCAAAGCGCGAACGCGTGGGTGAACGATTCAAATGAACGCGTACCGTGATCAGTACGCGCAGCTCTTCAAGGGTGGCAAGAACGTGGTGCTCATCGCGATCAGCGCGGACGTCGACACCGCCCAGCAGTCCTGGGCCCGGGACGCCGAATTCCCATTCCTGTTCGCGAGCGACACCGGCTCGGCTGTGGGGAAGGCCTACGGCGCCTACCTCGGCAAGTACCAGCTCGACAACCGCACGCTGTTCATCGTCGGAGCGGACGGCAAGATCGCCTGGCGGGCGACGCCGTTCAGAGAAATCGATCCGACGGCCTATACGGAGCTGAGTGCGGCGATCGACAGTGTGATGCCGAAAAACTGAACGGCGTGGTATGTGGTGAGTGGTTCGTAACACATACCACTCACCACACACCGCGCCTTGCTCTCGCCTATTTCACCACTCTCTGCACCGCCGCCTCTATATCCTGGTCTTCGCCGATCCCCGTGTAGGCGACCTTCCCCGCTCCGTCCAGCACGACCACGTAGCTGGTGGACGGCGCCTGAAAGGCACGGACGGCATTGCCATTCGTATCCCACAGAAAGCGGAACGGGATCGGGTGCTTGGCGAGGTGCCGCTGCACGCTCGACGGGCTCTGGTTGACGGCCACAGCGATGGCCACGAACTCCACCCGGTCGCCGTAACGCGCGTGCGCCGCCTCGAGCTTCGGGAGCAGCGCGGCGCACAACGGGCACCAGGTCGCCCAGAACTCGAACACCACCGGCTTCTTGCCCACGACCGCGCCCAGGTCCACCGCGTGGCCGTTCAGGTCGGCGATGGTCACCGCGGGCGGCGTCGCACCCACGGCGATCCCCATATCGCCCTCGTCCTGCGCGTGTGCGAGTCTCGTGATCCCTAGACCCAACACCAGCAGGGAGCCTACCGCGTACCGCGCACCGCGCCCCGTTCTCACAGAGTCTTTCCCACCTGCACGAAGTAGTATTCAGCCACCAGCAGTAGAACCACCGCGGCGGCCCGTTTGATCCATACCATCCAGGGGCCGGGCTTGGGCAGCGCGGCGAGCGTCCCCGAGAACACGCCGACCACCGCCAGCACGGCGGTCATGCCGAGCGAGAAGACGAACAGGTACAGGAAGCCGAGCGCACCGCTCTTGGTCGTGGCGACCCAGGTGAGCACGGCGCCGAACGCCGGCGCGCCGCACGGGGCCGCAACGATCCCCGACGTGGCGCCCAGGAAAAAGACCGCGGGGTACGAGCCGCCGGCGAGACTCCCGGCCCAGGCGGCGAGCCGCGCCGGCGCTCTCATCGGGATGACGTCGAGCATCCCCAGAGCGAACACGATGAGGAGATTGCCGACCGCGAGGCGGACCCAGGGGTTCGACGACACGGTGCCGAACAGCGTCCCGGTGAGTCCCGCCAGGAGGCCGAGCAGGGAGTAGAACAGCGCCAGTCCCAGGATGTAGGTGAGCGTCAACCCGACCACACGGGTGCGCGGCGCGTCGGCCCGCGCCGTCCCACTCAGCAACCCGACTGTGATCGGGATCATGGGCCAGATACAGGGAGATAAGCTGTAGACGAGACCCGCAGCGAACATCAACGCCAAGGCCACCACGGGATGGTGCTGGAGTGAGTCCGAGAGTCCCGAAAGAGTGAAGAATGCGTGCGGCATCGCGACAATCTACATTCTCCGTCATCCAAGAGCGGGTGAGCAATCGTGGATAGACGAAATCCGGACGGCAAGCCGCGCTGCGCCTGGCTGGGCGATAACCCGATGATGCTCGCCTATCACGATCGGGAGTGGGGCGTCCCGCTCCGCGGCGACAAGTCGCTGTTCGCCAAGCTGATTCTCGACGGGTTCCAGGCGGGCCTCTCCTGGGCGATCATCCTGCGCAAGCGCGACGGGTTTCTCGGGGCGTTCGACGGATTCGATCCTGAGAAGGTGGCGCGCTACACGGCCGCCCGCCGGCGGCGGCTGCTCGCCGATCCCGGCATCGTCCGCAACCGCCAGAAGGTGGATGCCGCGATCAACAACGCGCGCGCCTTCCTCGACATGCGCGAAGCCGGCGAGCGCTTCGGGCCGTTCCTGTGGAGCTTCGTCGAGGGCGAGCCCAAGGCGAACCGTTGGCGCTCACTGCGGCAGATCCCCGCCAAGACGCCGGAATCGGAGCGCATGAGCAAGGCGCTGGTCGAGCGGGGATTCCAGTTCGTGGGACCGACGATCTGCTACGCCTTCATGCAGGCGGTCGGCATGGTGAACGACCACATCGTCTCCTGCTTTCGGCACCGGGAAGTACGGCGACCCTAGGGGACGAGGCCCATTTCCTCCAGGAAGAGACTGCCGCGCCCCGGCTTGCCGAACCGCGTTTCGGCGCGCGTGAGCACCAGCCGGTCCATCGCACGGGTCATCCCGACGTACAGGACGCGCCGCGCCTCTTCGATGTCGCGCGTGGCCGCGCGGTCGATCTCGCGACCCCCCGGCAGCTGCTCGTCCTCCACCCCGACGATGTAGACGCGCGAAAACTCGAGTCCCTTGGTCGAGTGCAGCGTCAGCAGATTCACCCGGTCGGGGTCCACCTCGACCCCGTCGGAGGTCGAGAGCGCCACCCGCTCGAGCAGCCGCCGGATGCCCGCCGCGAGCGTCGGCGCGGCGCTCGCCGCCACGAGAGCCTCGAGCCGGGACACAGCCGACGGGTACCGCTCCGCCGGCGACCGCTCCGTCCGTAACCGCTCGAGCAGCCGGCGGCCGCCCAGTCGCTCCACCACGGCGTCCCGTGTGGGGATGTCGTCCCGCCCGACACGCTCGCGCTCGCCGGCGTAGTAGTCCAGGCAGCTCGAATACCGGCCGAGGGCGTACTTGTGTCCGACCTCGGCGAGCGCGTGTCGCTCCTTGTCGGTCCCCGGGTCCTCTGCGAGCGCCAGAGAGAGACCGAGGAAATCGAGCAGGCTGACGAGGCTGGTGGTCCGGGCCCGCCGCTGCTTCTCCCGCCACAGCGCGGTGAATACGCCGGCGAGCGCCTCCGCATCGTCCAGGGCATGATGCGCCCGCGCGAGCGGGACCCCGAACCGCTCGGCCAGCGCCTCGAGTTTCGCGCTTTCGTCCGATAGCGCGCGCGCCAGCGGCAGCGTGTCGAAGAACAGCAGATCCGCAGTGTTCGCGAGACGGCGCAGTACGGGGATGTCGAATTGCTGCCCGTTGTGAGCCACCAGGATCCGGTCCCCCACGAACGCGCGGAACCGCGGCCAGACCGCCGCGAAGGGCGGCGCCGCCGCCAGGTCCGCGTCGCCGTAGCCGTGGATGTCGGTCGCCGAGGCGGGGACCGGCTGGTCGGGACGGACCAGCGAGTGAAATCTGTCCACTAGGCGGCCTCTTTCCACAAGCGCCGCACCGAACTCCACGATTTCGCAGGATGCGACGTCGGTCCCGGTCGTCTCGAGGTCAAACGTCACGTAGGACGGAAACGGCTCCGCCGGTTCGCGCACGTGCTCGAGCTGTAGCGCCTTGAACAGCCGCACGACGAGCTCCCCCGGGTCGGCAGCGTCGACGCGCAACACCAGGTCTTCCGATCCTGTGCGGTCGTCCGGCCCGAGCACGCGCACTGCCCGCACCGCCTCCGACGCGACGAGGAGTCCGCGCAGTCCGATCTCGAGACCCCGCCACGGCGCGATCCACACCGTGCCCCCTGCCTCGCGGGTGGCGCGCAGCGCGGCCACCAGCTCCGGCGCGCCGGGGCTGACCGCGGGATCCGCCAGCGCCGCCAGGTGCTCGTCGAGTGGGTTGCGGTACTTGCCCATCCGCTCACCCAGGAGCTCGGTCACGAGCCCCAGGAGGCTCTCATGTCCCTGAACCAGGGCCCGCAGATTCTCCACCTGATAGATGAAACGCCACAGCCAGCGGCCGTCCTGATCGCCCTGCGCGTCGCGCGCCACTCGGCGCAAGGCGTCGAGAAACGGCTCACCCCGCCGGGATGCCGCACGCACCCGCTCGAGCAGGGCGTCCGGCAGCACGTGGGAAGCCAGCGCCTCGAGCGCGACCGGGTCTTCCGGATCGACGATCACCCGCAGGGAGGCGGTCACCTGGCCGATCACCGGATCGTCGGTGATGGCGCGGCCGCGGGCCATGCGGCACGGGATGCCCGCTTCCAGCAAGCGCCGCTCGAGCTCACGGCCGATGTCGTGCTTGCGGTACAGGATCGCGACGTCGCCCCAGGCCAGGCCGTGGGCAGCGCGGTCGCGGGCGAGGTCGTCCACGATCCACCCGGCCTCGGCCGACTCGTCGGTGAACCGGTGCACTTCGACGGGGAAAGGAGAATCCCGCAGCGCTTCGAGTCGCTTGTCGAACAGCCTCGGGTTTCGCTCCACCAGCCGCCGCGCGACCGCGAAGATCGCCCGCGCCGAGCGTCGATTCTGGTCCAGGACGATCGGCTCGACGCCGTAGTCGGTGCGGAAGCGGCGGATCACTTCCGGGTCCGCCCCGGTCCAGGAGAAGATGGATTGCTCGTCGTCCCCCACGGCGAACAGGCTGCGATGCGGCTCGGCGAGACGCGTCACGATCCCGTACTGCACGGGACTCAGGTCCTGGAACTCGTCCACCAGGAGATGGTCCCAGCGCGCCGCCTCCTCCGTGGCGATCTCCGGATGACGTGCGAACAGCTCCTGTACCAGCACGAGGAGGTCGTCGAAATCGGCCTGGTTCCGCTCGCGCAGCGCCGCGACGTAGCGGTCGAACACGGCGTCGACGTCCACCTCGAGCCGATAGTCCTGCAGCCGCTTGCGCGTGAAGAGCCCCAGCATCCATGCCCGGCGCTTGCGCGGCCGCACTCCGAGGCGCCGCAGCAACGTCTGCTGGTACTCTTCGTCCGCAATGCCGAACCCCCGCCGCAGGCCGACCCGCTCGGCGTGATCGCGCAGGATCCCAGCGCAGAGCGCGTGCAACGTGCCGCGCGTGACGTCCCAGGCTGGCGTTCCGAGCTCGCGATGCAGCCGGCGCACCACCTCCTCGGCGGCCTTGTTGGTAAACGTGACCGCGCAGATCCGGGACGGACGGGCCCCGTGGACTTCGATGAGATGGCGGACACGCTCGACCAAGCAGAATGTCTTGCCCGCCCCGGGCCCCGCGAGCACGAGCACGGGCCCGAGCGGCGCCTCGATCGCCCGCTGCTGCTGGGGCGAGGGCGTGGTGTCCGCGGGGGAAACGGGTGCGAGGGTGGGTTCGGGCATGCGCGTCACGGAGGAAGCTAAGTTCCCCCCGTGTCATTCGACATCATCATCGCCGGACTCGGTGCCACGGGCAGCGCCGCCGCCTATCACCTCGCGGGGCGGGGCCTGCGCGTGCTGGGGTTGGACCGGTATCACCCGCCTCATGCGCTGGGCTCCTCCCACGGTGCGTCGCGGGTCATCCGCCAGACGGCATTCGAGCATCCCCGCTATGTCCCGCTGGCGCGCCGCGCCTACGAGAACTGGCGCCGCCTCGAAACCGAATCGGGCGAATCGCTGCTGCACACCACCGGCGTGCTCTTCGTGGGACCCGAGGAGGGAGTCATCGTCGGCGGGACGCTCGCCAGCGCCCGTATGCATGGGGTGACCCACGAGCGGATCGACAGCGGCGACCTCGCCGGCCGCTTTCCCACCCTGCACCGGCTAGAGGGCGCGGTAGGCGTGTTCGAGCCCGGCGGAGGGTGGCTCGATCCCGAGCGCTCGGTGGGGGCGAGTCTTCGCCTCGCTGCTACACGGGGCGTTACGCTGCGATTCGACGAGCCGTTGGAGCGCTGGGAGCCGGACAGCGACGGGGTCACGGTGACCACGCCGCTCGCCCGTTACCGCGCGCGCCGGCTGTTGCTCGCCGCCGGGCCGTGGATGCCCGAGCTACTGGGGGACGCGGGAAGCTCGCTCACCGTCGAGCGGCAGGTCCAGCACTGGTTCGCTCCCGCCACGGCCGAGGCCGCACGCCTCCCGGTGTTCATCCGAGAGGTCGCGGAAGGGGTCTTCTACGCCCTCCCGCCGGCGGGCGATGGACGGGAGATCAAGGTGGCGGTGCATCACGACGGGGCCCGCACGACGCCCGCCGCCGTCCCCCGCTCGGTCTCGCCCGCCGAGATCGCGGCGGCGCACGCCCTCCTCGAGCGCTACGTCCCGGCCCTCGCGGGCGCCCATCGCCGCGCGTCGGTCTGCCTGTACACCAACTCGCGGGACGGGCACTTCGTGATCGACCACCACCCCGCGCACCGCGCCGTGATCGTCGCCAGCCCCTGCTCCGGCTTCGGTTTCAAGTTCGCGAGCGCCGTGGGTGAAATCCTGGCGGACCTGCTCCAGGACCGGACGCCGGCGTTCGACCTCTCACCGTTCCGGATCGGGCGCTGAGCACACGCGACGTCTCACTCACCTCAGGCATCATCTCACTACCTTTCATCCGTTGCGCCACATGACACCCCATCGCCTGCTCCCGCTGCTGTTCGTGACGTTCCGCGTCGCCGCGCTCCAAGCCCAGACCTCCCGGTCCGGGGCGCCGGCCGATCTGGATGCATCTCGTCGCACCGCCATCGTGACCGCGGCGGCCCGCGCGGCGCCGGGGGTCGTGAGCGTCAGCGTGTTGAAGCGGGAGCGCCCGCAGCCGCAAGACCCGTTCGCCTTCTTCTTCATGCCCCAAGGGGCGCGCCAGGTCCAGGGATTCGGATCCGGGTTCGTGGTCGCCGCGGATGGGATCATCATCACGAACCAGCACGTCACCGATGGAGCACAGCAGATCGTCGTGACGACGCGCGACGGTCGCGATTTCCCCGCCCGCCTGCTGGGCGAAGACCCCCAGACCGACATCGCGGTGCTGAAGGTGGATGCCACCGGTCTCCCCACGGTGCCGATCGGCTCGAGCGAGAGCCTGATGATCGGCGAGTGGGTCGTCGCCATCGGCAACCCGTATGCCTACCTGCTCGGCAACAGCGAGCCCTCGGTCACGGCCGGCGTGGTGAGCGCGGTGGGACGCAATCTGCTCCCGTCCCAGGACCAGTCGGGGGTGTACGTGGGGATGATCCAGACCGACGCGGCGATCAACCCCGGCAACTCCGGCGGACCGCTCGTGAACGGACTGGGTGAGGTGGTAGGCGTCAACAGCAACATTTTCTCCAATACCGGCGGGTCGGTCGGGATCGGGTTCGCGATTCCCATCGAGCGGGCGATCCGGGTGGCCACCGAGCTGCGGCGCTACGGCCGGGTGCGCCGGGCCTGGGTCGGGCTGGACGTCTCGGGGGGGAGCGGCACCGACCTCCGGGGGTGGAAGCAGGCGGGCGGGCTGCAGATCGCCACGGTCGCTCCGGGCGGGCCGGCCGATCGAGGTGGGATCGCGTCCGGCGACGTGCTGCTGGGAGCCCGCGGGCAGCGGCTCCGCACGTTCCTCGATTGGGAAGCGGTCCTCCTGGACGCGGGCCCGGGCGACACCCTGCCGGTGTCCTGTCGCTGCGGGGGCCGGCCCCGGATCGTCACGCTCGTCGTGGGGACCCTTCCCACCTCGAGCGCGGAAAAGGTCTCGGTACTGGGAGACGTTCAGGTCGTGACGCTCACGCCGGCGATCCGCCAAGAGCGCAACGTGCAGGTGGACCAGGGCGTCCTGATCTACGATCTCGGGGACGATACGCGCCGGGCGACCGGCCTGGCGCCCGGCGACGTCGTGTTCCAGGTGAACCGGCAGCGGGTGGGGACGGCCGAGGCGCTGCGTGGCGCGTTCGCCCAGGCGGCGGGTGGCCAAGCGATTACGCTGTGGTTCGAGCGCAACGGCATGATCGGGCGGACCTCGTTCTACGTCCAATGACCGCGGATCTCGTCCGTCGCCGCAGGAAACGTTGCGTCGATTCCCGGGTATATTCGGCCCTCATGAAACCCGGCCGCGTCGTTCGCCGGGCGACCGTTAGGTTGGTGAGATCGCTCACACGAAACGCGGGCAGGCAGCCGGGGGCGCTGCCGGTCTGGCCGTCACGATGGG